>CANCMG010000137.1 GCA_947378965.1 Alcaligenaceae bacterium
CTAGTGGGTTTCGGTACTTTTGCTGTATCGCAACGTGCAGCTCGCACCGGCCGCAATCCACGTACCGGTGAAGCCATCAAAATCAAAAAAGCAAAAGTGCCAAAGTTTCGTCCAGGCAAGGCACTAAAAGACGCACTGAACTAACGCGCTTCAATTTGCTAAAAAAATGCGTTTCGCTATAATGCGTTACGCATTTTTTTATGTGCCAGTATTAGCCCTGAGTTCACAGCATCGTTTTGTTCAGTTTCAAAACGTTCAGCCATATCTTAGGGTGCTTAGCTCAGTTGGTAGAGCGGCGCCCTTACAAGGCGTAGGTCACAGGTTCGACCCCTGTAGCACCCACCAGTACCCCCTAAGATGTAAACTTGCTCTATGAGAGTGCTCGTCATCGAAGACGACGCGACGCTTGGGCGCGCGTTGCAAGAATTTTTAACAGACCAAGGCTATGCAACCGACTGGTTGGCAGATGGCAAGCGTGCGCTTGCCGCCTTAGCAAACCACTCTTACGACTTGTTGGTGCTCGACCTAAATTTGCCCCTGATTGATGGCTTGCAGGTGCTGAGCTCGTTGCGCGGCGAGGGCAGCGAAATCCCTGTTTTAGTGTTAACCGCCCGCGATGGCCTGGCGGATCGAGTCGCTGGCCTAGATGCAGGGGCCGACGACTATTTGACCAAGCCTTTTGAATTAGCCGAGTTGGCTGCGCGTGTGCGCGCGTTGGCGCGGCGTCACTTAGGTGTTGCGCGTTCGTTGATTGAGTTTGGTAGTTTGTCCTTTGATACCGCTCATCGAGAGTGCAGAATTGCGGGTCAGCGGCTAGCCCTGTCTGTGCGTGAGCTCTCGGTGCTTGAAATGCTCATGGTGCGCGCCGGCAAAGTCGTGACCAAACAGCAAATCGTGCAAGGGCTCTCGGCGCTTGATTCTGACTTCAGCGAAAATGCCGTCGAGGTCTACATCTATCGGCTGCGTAAACGCCTTGAAGGTAAAGGCGCCGCGATCCAGACTGTACGCGGCTTTGGCTACCTTCTTGAAGTCGATGGCGCTTAGTGCGCCATGCGAGTCAACTCAGAGCCGGTTATGTTCAAACGATCAATCCTAGCGACTAGCGCTTTACTTTCACTAGCCTCTCAGCAATGCCAAAATTGGCATTCTTAGCCTCGGGCACTTTGGCACGCAGCTTGACGCTGCGCCTGTTGCCGCCCATCGTGCTGTTGGTCGGCCTCGACTTAGTGGCAACCTGGATCATCACGCATAAGATCGAGATGGCCGACTGGCAACTAGAAGATATTTTCTGGTTGATGGTGCTTGGACAGTTTGTCTTGATTGCCCTGTGCATCTGGGTAGTCGTACGAGGTGTTCGCTCGGGGATGCGTGCGGTCAATCAGCTCTCAAGTGATATCGCTCAGCGCTCGGTGGATGATTTAGGGCAGTTAAAAGCCGAAGGGCTGCCGCGAGAGTTTGAAGTCCTTGTGCGCCATACCAACGATTTGTTGGCGCGCCTGAGCGATACGCTGGCGGCACAGCGCCGTTTTATTGGGCACGCAGCCCATCAGCTTAGAACCCCGTTGGCGGGTTTAAAGCTTGAATCTGAGTTAATGCTTGCCAAGCCCCTATCGACCGATCTTCGTGAGCGTGCAGAGCGCATTAAACACGTTAGCGATCGCATGATTCGGCTAGGCCGACAACTTTTAGTGTTGGCGCGTGTGGATCCTGAGGCGCGCCCGCAAGATCATTTTTTACGAATGGATCTGTGTGAATGGGTGCGTACGAGCGGTGCTGAATGGCTGTCGCGAGCGCGTGAGGCCGGCATTACCTTGCAACTCGAGGCGCCCGAGCATTCGGTTTGGGTTGAGGGTGATCCGATTTTGCTCGACGAGCTGCTAGGTAATCTGATCGACAATGCGTTGCGCTATGCCACTGGCGCGCATGACATTAGGTTAGTCGTCACCTCGACACCACCAACGCTTGCGGTTGAAGACGATGGCTCTGGCATCAGCCCACAAGAGCAGGGGCGCGTGTTTGAGGCGTTTTATCGCTCGCCTGACGCCCCCCAAGGCGGCTCGGGTTTAGGGCTAGCCATCGTACGAGAAATTGCCCGTGCACATGGGGCGTGGTGGAACTTAGTGAGCCGCCCTCAATTTGCGGGTGCGCGCTTGACGGTGGTGTTTCCGGGCACCCGCAGGGGTGCCCAGTTAACGCGTCTGGATCGCTTTAATCAACTGCGTTGAGCTTGGCCCCTGTAGGAGCTGCTCGATTTGCTGCCAGACGCATCACATCGCTTGTTCTTAGAGCGATGTCATGCAGCTTTGAGCCGCTTTACAGCTTGCGGCCGGCGCGTGACTCGATGCGCATACGTAAGGCATTGAGCTTGATAAAGCCCGCAGCGTCTGCCTGGTTGTAGGCGCCGCCGTCATCATCAAACGTTGCGATAGTTTGATCAAACAGCGTGTCTTTTGAGTCGCGCGACACGGTGTAGACGTTGCCTTTGTAAAGCTTCAAGCGCACCCAACCGTTGACTTCTTTTTGTGTGCTGTCGATTAAGGCCTGGATGGCACGACGCTCGGGTGACCACCAGTAGCCGTTATAAATCAGGCTGGCGTAGCGTGGCATGAGGTCGTCTTTTAAATGCGCCACTTCACGGTCGAGCGTGATCGATTCGATGGCGCGATGGGCTTTGAGCAAAATCGTGCCGCCGGGGGTTTCGTAGCAGCCGCGTGACTTCATTCCTACGTAGCGGTTTTCAACCAAATCCAGGCGACCAATACCGTGTTTGCCACCCAGTTCATTAAGTTTGGTGAGCACCTGAGCGGGCGAGAGCCGCACGCCATTGAGTGCCACCACGTCACCGTGTTCAAACTCAACGTCGAGGTACTCGGCTTTATCTGGGGCAGCCTCGGGCGAGACAGTCCAGCGCCACATGGTTTCTTCGGCTTCTGCCTTTGGGTCTTCAAGATGACGGCCTTCAAAGCTAATGTGTAGCAGGTTAGCGTCCATTGAGTAGGGCGCACCGCCTTGCTTGTGCTTCATGTCGATCGCGATACCCGCGTCTTCTGCGTATTGCAAGAGTTTTTCGCGCGAGACTAAATCCCATTCGCGCCAGGGTGCAATGACCTTAATGCCTGGCTCGAGGGCGTAATAGCCCAGTTCAAAACGTACTTGATCGTTGCCTTTGCCTGTTGCGCCATGCGAAACCGCATCAGCCCCGACTTGACGGGCGATTTCGATTTGACGCTTAGCGATCAAAGGCCGGGCAATTGAGGTGCCAAGCAGGTATTCGCCTTCGTAAACGGTATTGCAACGAAACATCGGAAACACAAAATCGCGTACGAATTCTTCGCGCAAATCATCAATAAAGATTTGCTCAGGCTTGATGCCGAACTTGATCGCCTTGGCGCGCGCGGGTTCGAGCTCTTCGCCTTGACCGATATCCGCTGTGAAAGTGACAACTTCGCAATGGTAGGTGTCTTGCAGCCATTTAAGAATGACAGAGGTGTCTAAGCCGCCTGAATAGGCCAAGACTACTTTTTTGATATCGCTCATAAGATGCTCGAAATTAGCTAAGTGATTAACAGAAGACGTTATTTTAGCGGAAGGGCGCAGGCCTTTGCCTAGACGTTAGTTCAAAAGCCGGTTCTAACGACCAGGCGAAAGTTCAACGGCTGATTCCATCCCCCAGACGTGCGCTTAAAGGCCAGTTCCATCGCCTAGAGGTTGGTGTTAGACCTTGTTCCTTAGCCTAAGCGTCCCAGTAACAAGAACTCCATTAGGGCTTTCTGAACATGCAGTCGATTTTCGGCTTCGTCCCAGACCACACTTTGCGGCCCATCGATGACCTCAGCGGTGACCTCTTCACCGCGATGTGCCGGCAGGCAATGCATGAAGAGAGCCGTTGGGGTGGCTTGCGCCATCATGTCTTGATCGACGCACCAGTCTGCAAAGGCCTTGCGGCGTTCTTCGTTTTCGGCCTCGTAGCCCATGCTGGTCCAGACATCGGTCGTGACAAGATGTGCGCCCTTGCAGGCTTCGTTAGGATCAGCGAACTCTTTGACCACACCGGGTTTGACTGAGGTCAAGCGAGCCGGGTCAAGCAGGTAGCCGGTTGGGGCAGAGACATGCAGCGTAAAGCCTAGTAGTTCGGCTGCCTGAATCCAGGTGTAGGCCATGTTATTGGCGTCACCCACCCACGCGACGATTTTGCCGGTTAGGCTGCCGCGCGCCTCGATATAGGTAAAAACGTCGGCCAAAATCTGACACGGATGAAACTCATTGGTTAAGCCATTAATGACCGGCACGCGCGAGTGCGCGGCGAAGGTTTCGAGGCGTGTTTGTTCAAAGGTTCGGATCATCACCAGATCGACCATGCGTGACACGACGCGGGCGGTATCCTCAATGGGCTCAGAGCGACCTAATTGCGAGTCGGTCGTAGTGAGATGAATGACTGAACCCCCCATCTGATACATGCCCGCCTCGAAAGAGACGCGGGTTCGGGTGCTGGCTTTTTCAAACACCATCGCTAACGTACGATCGTGCAGTGGGCGATGTGGCTCGTAACGTTTGAATTTGTCTTTAATCAGCTTGGCGCGTTCAAGCACATAGAGAAGCTCGTCGGTGCTGAGGTCTTGCATTTGTAAAAAATGCCGAAGCGAGCCGGCGGTAGGTACGGCGTTTGACATGAGGGACTCGATAAAGTTGTCAGGCCTGAGCCGCACGACCTCACGCTATGTTTGAGCGTCAGGTCGTGTCAGTGCAGGTTAGGCGGTTTCGGCGTTAAACGCCTTGATCAAGGGCACCAAAATTTTGACGATTTCGTCGGCCTCAGCGGCTGTCAGAATAAGTGGAGGTAACAGACGCACCACGCGGTCGCGCGTTACGTTAATGAGTAACCCTGCCTCAAGCGCGCGCGCGGTCAACACACCGCAGGGCTTTTCAAGCTCGACACCTAACATCAACCCTTGGCCGCGCACTTCACGCACGCCTGGTGTGCCTAACAAGGCTTTGCCAAGCTCGGCCTTCAGGTACGCGCCAACAGTCGCTGCGTTTTCAAGAAGCTTGTCTTCTTCGAGGGTGCGTAAGGTAGCAATCCCTGCAGCACTCACCAAGGGGCTGCCACCAAAGGTTGTGCCATGACTGCCGGGGCCCAGAACGCCTGCAGCAGGGCCACACGCGCCGATCGCACCAATTGGCACGCCGCCGCCTAGGCCTTTAGCAAAAACGACGACATCGGGCAGAATGTCGGCCCATTGGTGCGCCAACCACTTGCCTGTGCGGCCAATGCCTGACTGCACTTCGTCAATCATCATGAGCCAGCCGCGCTCGGTACAGAGCGCACGCAACGCTTTGAGCTTTTGCACGTCAATGGGGCGAATACCACCTTCACCTTGCAAGACCTCAAGCAGTACGGCAACCACGCGCGGCTCGGCATCACCAGCCGCTTTGATGGCGTCGATATCGTTGTAAGCGACTTTGATAAAGCCACCGGGTAAAGGACCAAAACCCGTGCGCGCTTTCTCGCTGTCTGTTGCAGCAAGCGTGCCGATGGTGCGGCCGTGCCATGAGGACTCCATGGTGATGATGGTGGGCAGATCGTTGCCTTTTTTGTAGCCGTAATAGCGTGCCAGTTTGATAGCCGCTTCGTTGGCTTCGGCGCCACTGTTACCAAAAACGATCTCGGTCATGCCTGACATTTTTGTCATGCGTTGAGCGAGTTCTTCTTGCTCAGGGACTTCGTACAAGTTTGAGACGTGAATGACGCGCGCAGCCTGCTCGCTGATTGCAGCAACCAATTTGGGATGCGCATGCCCTAAGCATGACACGCCAATGCCCGCCATCGCGTCAAGATAGCGTCGACCCTTGGTATCCCATAGCCAAACGCCCTTACCATGAGTAAAGGCTACTGGAAGACGGGAATACGTATTGGAAAGGGCAGATGTCATGGCCGAGGCTCCGTAAAGTGCCCATCACGCAGGATCGCAGATTAGGGCGTAACACACATCATTAAAATCCTAGTATGCAAAAGTGCATGTTTGGACGCAAATTATTCAAGCGGTACTCGCGGTGCATTTTCACACGTGCAAGCGCAAAACATCAATCATATACAATCTAGGCGACAGAGGCGCGAATCAGAAGTTTGCGGGCTCTGAATTGGCGACACGGGTTGTGCATGACAGCAGAAGTTCGTTATTTTGTCATATATGGTGTGACAGAATCAGGTAGTACTTTTAGGCCCAGCGACTGGGCCGAGCGGCTTGCGGGTGTGCTTGCGCCTTATCGCCCGCCCGGCACGCTAGGGGGCTACATCTCTTACTCACCCTACGCCGTGCCCTCAACCCTTGAGGGGCAACGTTGCGTCGTGGTTGATGGTCGTTTACGCGATCTTGAGCCCTTGGCCTGGCAGTTTGTGCACGACTTTGCGCATGACAATCAGCTTAAAACGAAAGCTGATTTACCCGAAGATCCCTTGGCGCGACACGCGACTTAGCCCGAGATACCCCTCGGCGTGACAGCGCTCGCACTGCAAGATACCTCAACGACCTTCAACTCTTAGTCAGGCCTATCTCTAGCTAAGCCTGCTGAGTTTGGGTATGTTTACCGTTTAGCACGCCTAGCCAGTTAGCTTGCCTAAATGACGAGCGGTGTCACCAACTTGCCATGCGTAAACATGCTGTGCAGGTTGTCAAGGACGCAGTCAGTCATCGCGCGACGAGTTTCGTGCGTAGCGCTCGCAACGTGTGGCATCAATACGACATTATTGAGTGTTTTGAGTTGATCTGGCACTTTTGGTTCGTGGTCAAACACGTCAAGCCCAGCACCGCCGAGTTCGCCAGAGGCCAACAGGCGCACCATCGCTGGCTCGTCAATCACCGATCCACGCGCGATATTAATCAGGTGACCTGAGGGGCCAAGCGCGCGCATGATCTCTTCGTTGACCAAGTGCTTAGTACTGGCGCCACCCACCGTGGCAAGTACGAGAAAGTCACTTTCACGCGCAAGCTCAAGCAGCGACGCTTGATAGGTGTAAGGCACATCTGAGCGTGGCTTGCGATTGTGATACGAGACAGACATGTCAAAACCCAGGCCGCGGCGCGCGATCGCTTCGCCGATGCGTCCTAAGCCCACGATGCCCAGCTTTTTGCCACTGACGCGTGTGCCAAGGGGAAGAATGCTGGTTTTGTTTTCCCAGTGGTTTTCGCGCACGAAGCGATCACCCCAGCCGATGTTGCGTGCGCAGGCCAGTAACAAACCCCAGGCGATATCAGCCACACAATCGTTTAAGACATCGGGCGTGGTGCTGACTTGAACCTTGCGAGCCGCAGCACTCTCTAGATCGATTTTGTCGTAGCCGACACCCCAAGTGCAAATGGCACGCAGCTTGGGCAAGGCGGCGATAATTTCAGTGCTGCAACCGAAGTTGGCTGTGGTTGCAATCACCTCGATGCGGCTTGCATGCTCGCGCAAGAAGGCCTCTTTGTCAGCAGCTTTCCAGTATTCAAGGACCTCATAGCGTTGGGCGAGCTCGCCGTCGGCCGGCGCATGGCCGCTGAAGGATCCAATTTGTAAAATCAGGGGTTTAGTCATGAGGGCGAACCTATCGTTTGAGATTGAGTCGTGAACTGTGCGGCGTAGTCAGGCGTGCGAGCAAACTCTGCACGACCGTCAGCGCGGCAACAGTCGGTGAGTGAAGTAGAACAGGCAGAGCATCATTGTGTAAAGAGATTCGAAGCGCAGCACGAGAATCAAAAACAAAGCAGCCCAAAGGGGCTGCATGTGCGTCTTGCTGAGTGCGCTCTTTATGGCTAGATCAGAGTCATCTGGCAAACCCGATCAGGCGTTAGAGAATGTTGGCGGCTGCTAGGTAGAGGGTCACTTAGCAGGTTGCATCAATGCGCGCACTGAAATCGCTACCGACATCGTCTCTTCAACAGCAGCGATAACTGCCTAGTTACCGAAATTATTGCCTAAACTACCCCAACAACTGCCGGCCGTTACGTTAAAACCGTTGACCGGTCAGTGCAGGGATTAGGCCAGAGCTTTAACGGCAGCAGACAAACGGCTTTTATGCCGAGCAGCTTTGTTTTTGTGGATGATGTTTTTATCAGCCACGCGATCAATCACGCTGGTTGCTTTTTGCAAGATATCAGCAGCAACTGATTTATCGCCAGTTTCGATCGCGGTACGAACGCGCTTGATAGCAGTGCGAAGCATTGAGCGCAGGCTTGAATTGTGCTTGTTCAGCGCAACAGATTGGCGTGCACGTTTGCGGGCTTGGGCGGTATTGGCCATGTTCTAAATTCTTTGAAAGAGTGAAAGTTGCAGCAAAGTCCACAATTCTAGCACTAAGCCTCTGTT
>CANCMG010000138.1 GCA_947378965.1 Alcaligenaceae bacterium
TGTAGAGCTTGGAACTCAGGAAGCATTCCAAGGTACGTCTGGTACTTCTGACTAACGTAGTCACGATACTTTGTGACTGAGTCTGGTCAACCTAGCTCTCAAGATTTTTAGTCTTTCAAGCTCCGTCCTTTAGGGCGGGGTAGTTGACACGTCCTCAAAATATTTTCGTTAACTATATTTAATTGTTCAAAGTATGTTTCCATACGCTTCAGTATTAGGCAATTGAACTCTTCCAGGCACGCATTATCCGCCAAGCTAGGCAATTGCCATAGTACTCACGCCGTGGCCGGGGTAGGTGTGACGCGCATGGGCTTAAGCTTGAACTGCTGAGCGGCTTTGCTAACCTCCGAAACTCCGATAAACTCAGTTTTTACTTCTGATTTTTCCGAGGTCGTCATGTGCAGATGGGTTGCTTATGCGGGTCCAGAGATTTACCTTGAAGATTTGATTTTTCATCAAGAGCACTCCATCGTGCGTCAAAGCTTAGCTGCGACACAGTCAGTATGGACGACCAACGGTGATGGGTTTGGCGTGGCTTGGTACTCTAAACGCACTGCGCCCGGCTTGTTTAAAGATATTCTGCCCGCTTGGAATGACAGCAATCTGCGCTCACTCGCCGCGAACATTCAAACGCAACTGTTTTTTGCGCATGTGCGTGCAACAACGGGTACTGCGGTTAACAGAAGTAATTGCCATCCGTTTATTTTCAAAAACTGGGCATTTATGCACAACGGCAAGATCGGTAATTGGCATGATTGTCGAAAAGACGTAGAAGATCTCATCGACCATGAACATTATCGCCACCGAGAAGGCACCACTGATAGTGAGGCCCTATTTCTTTTGGCGCTTAGCAACGGTTTAACAGACGACCCTATTCTTGCAATACAAGCAACCTTGAGGGATGTCACCAAGATAATGGAACGACATCAGGCGCAAGAACCTTTGCGAATTTCTTGCGCTGTCACCAATGGCAAAGAGATTTGGGCCTTTAGGTATTCAAGCGACGATCAGTCACCAAGTATGTACGTTGGCTCACCCCTGACACGCGCTAACGGGCAGGGCCTGCACGCCGTCACTACGATTGCTTCCGAGCCATCTGATTCACACGCTGCGCATTGGGCCAAGGTCGAAGAGAGTCATGGCGTTCATTGGACTGAGAGTGGCTTAAAGCAATTCGCAATTATGAACAAGCCCGACTGCTGCGATGACAACTCAAAGTTGAGAGCTCAACAACTTTGAATTTCAACAGTTTGCAGCATGATTGGTTTGACTAAAATCTGATAACTGTCGCGATCAAAATCTTGTGGGTTAAACGTGCTGAACTGACTTGCTTGCCCCGTTTTTGAACACCAGGTTTCTAGATGGCACCAGTTATTGACGCGATGCCTTTGTACCCAACCATTGTTTTCTTCTATCAACTCAACGGCGCCGCTAAAGGGCCAGACTTCTACCTTTAAATCTTCTAAGGCAGTTAATAGTCTTTGGTCGTGTAGCGGTCGATCTTCTTGACCTACGCAAGCGCCATTGCAAGTTTTGATTTGCAAGCCAAAGCACCCACGTGTTGACGTTTTTTCGAGACCCAAAATGACTTTGCATAGTCTATGTTCTTGAGCCAGCTCGTTGAGCTTTGTTTTGGCAGAGTGATTAGACGAAAATAAACCAAACAGTTTAGGGGTGGCGCCAAGACTGACAGCCTTGCCATCAACGATCTCTAATACTGAGCCCTTATTTGTTTGTACTAAACGAAGCGAATAGAGTCTTCGGGTGCGTCTTAAGCGCTGATTAAACAGGGGGCTTTGCTCTTTAATCATGCGCGCTTCAAGTAGCAAGGCGCCAAGCTCGCCAGCCGTTTCAATAAAATCGATGCGACGTGTTTGAGCAATCATCTTTGCCTCGTCAGGGGTCCGTAAATGACTTAACACACGGCTACGAATATTCACACTTTTGCCAATGTACAGAGGTAGTGTGCCTTGACCCTTAAAGATATAAACGCCCGACCCCGTTGGCAATGCATTCAGGCTCTCTGGATCAATGTTGTGCTGGCGCTGCTGACTCAGGATAATTCCTCTTGATTGGATGACGTAGCTCTTTGGGATGTTGAATTAAAGTTAGCCGAGAATAATGCCATCAAATAACAGCTATGCATGAATGGCAGAAACGACTGCTCAAGTGTTCGCGGTAAAAATGTATTTAATGTCGGTTTAGCGACTCAGTAGACGCGACGATCTTTTAACTTGCGTGCGCGCCTGCGCGTCTACCCACGCAAGTTAGGTCGCAGCCATCGCGCGGTTGACCACATAGTGTGGCTCGGCGTGTTAGATGAGGCTTATTCGTCGACCTTGATTTGAGTCAGCGTTAAGACTTCAGCCGTAAACTTTTTTTCTTTTTCGATTAAGGCGCCCATTTGTTCAGGCGTGCTGATTAACGGGATTGCGCCACGCTCGACGAGTTTCTCTACAAAAGTTTTGTCTTGAAGCACCGTTGCCAAGGCTGTATTGAATTTCATGATGACAGCAGCAGGGGTGTCTTTCGGTGCAAAGTACCCGTACCAGGCACCCACTGACATTTTTTCGTAGCCCAACTCTTTGAATGTTGGCACGTCAGGCAAGCTGGGCAAGCGCGTGCTACTTGTGACGGCAAGCATGCGTATTTTTTGAGCCTGGATATTGCCACGTACAGTGATCAGCGCCGGAAACGTGAACAACACTTGGCCAGCCATGACATCGGTGACTGCAGGGGCCGAGCCTTTGTAAGGCACATGCACTAAGTTAGAGTCTGTCAGTTTGTTGTAGGCTTCGCCCATCATATGGGCCTGGCTGCCTAGCCCGTACGACCCATAGGCCAGGTTGCCTTTATGGGTCTTGGTGTATTGGACGAGTTCTTTGAAGGTTTTGATCGGCAGGCTATCGGCGACAACGATGCCAAGTGCGACCTCATTGAGGGTGCCGACTGAGACCAGTTCATCGGCCTTATAAGACAGGTTCTTGTAGAGCAGGGGGTTTGCCACTGCAGTAGAGTCTGTTGTAAATAGCAACGTGTATCCGTCGGGCTTTGCTCTAGCCATTGCTTGAGCGCCAATGGCTGAGTTTGCACCCGCCATGTTTTCAATGATCAACTGAGTGCCCAAGACTTTTTCAAGCTCTGGGGCCGAAAGCCGTGCAAATGAATCGGCCCCACCGCCTGGTGCGTAGGGCACAATGACTTTAATCGCCCGCGAGGGGTAGGTGTCGGCGAGGGCAATACCGTTAAGCGCAAATGAGCTTGCGACTGCGGCGAGTGCAATAGAAATTTGGCGTAATTGCTTCATATGATTTGTCTCTGTGGGCGCTATTGTTGCTAGAGTTTAAACCTCTATTTGAGACTCGTTCAAAATGACGACCAACACGCTGCAGTGGGCGATTTCGATCAAGGCTTTCGATTTGAAGCTGCCCCACCAGCGCGCGGCCCAATTCGCGTTGTGTTTGTGAGCTACGACGATCAGATCACAATTGTTTCGTTTGGCGTAGTTTGCGATCTCTATCGCTGGGTCGCCGGTCAGAGCAACGCCTTGGGCACGATAGCCCGCAGCCTTAAGCAAACTCACACCACGATTCAAAATTTCAGTTTGTACCTGATGATCATGCGCGCTGTCATCGCCAACAAACACACCTTCCATTCCCATCGATGTATAGAAAGTTGGAAGCACGGTCAGCAAGGTGATTTGTGCAGAGGACCAGTTTGTTAAGTCGCGACATCCGACTAGCGCTTGTTGATCGAGGTCAGAACCATCATAGGCAAGCAAAATATTTTTATACATATCAGCCTCCAAAGTTTTTGCTAAATGGGTGTTTCAGCAGATGCAGTTCGTTGCGTCGCAAGATTAGTGGGTTTAAACGTAATCTGTTAGCCGGATAAACCCTAGGGACATGCATCTTGTTTTAACTCGCGTTCCGGCAGCCTCAAGATATTGTGGATTCTCTTCGCCATTAGGGTGAGAAAGGTTTCCGGCGCGACACTGCGCTTCGTAACTGCTTATGTCGCAGGCAGCGCAAGGCACTTATTTGCTTCGGTCTTGTCTCTCAGCCGACTTTTTGTGCTAAAAAATAGTTAATCAGCTCCGCAATGCAGTGTGCCCAATTAGAATCCGAGCACCGCTTGCGTTGACATCCTCTCTGTACTCAGTCGATGACTGCCGCTTGCGCGGAAAGGACGGGGATTCCTAATATGCATATAAGTCTAAGAGACAAGATGAAAAATAATAAAAGAAGACAGATTCTTTTGGGTGCGGGTTCGCTGACTGCGCTTGGTGTGCCTGTGGTGTTTGCCCAGCAATTTCCTGCGCGGCCAATCAAGATTATCGTCCCCGCGTCGCCGGGTACTGCAATCGACGCAACGGCTAGATTTTTTACCGAACCGCTGTCAAAGCGGCTAAACACTCCTGTGCTGGTTGATAATCGCTCTGGGGCAGGTGGGCTGATTGGTTATACGGGCGCGGCAAACTCAGCAGCCGATGGCTATACGATTATCTTGACGGGGATCCCGCTCTATTTGTTGCCACTGTCGGACGAGAGGGCTGCCCCGTATGATCCAATTAAAGATTTTGCGCCTGTCGCGCGAGTGCTGCGTGTGCCGTTAGCGGTAGTCGTGTCTAACGAGTCAACTTACCAGTCACTGCCTCAGTTAATTGATGCGATGAAAAAAGACCCAGACTTGGTGACTTACGCGTCGCAAGGGATTGGTAGCACTGCACATCTTTGTTCTGTGGTGTTGAACGATGCGACGGGTACCAAGGGTAAACATATCAGTTACAAGGCAACGAACTCAGCCATCACAGATGTTGCGGCCGCCCGAATTGACTTTACGTGTCAAACGCCAGCCGGGGTGCTGCCTTTGTTGCAAGCCAAAAAATTGCGGGTGTTAGCGGTGACCGGTTCAAGTCGCTGGGAGGCGATGCCCGATATCCCAACCGCAGCCGAAACGGGATTAAAGGATTTTGAAGTGTCGTCGCAATTAGATTTCATGGCTCCAACAAATACTCCAGCCAGCGTCTTAGAATTACTCTCTAATGAAATCTGCTCGATTGCACGTACCGAACAATTCAAAGAATTTTGTAACAAGCAAATTATGACGGTTGAGGTCGTGGGGCACAAAGAATTGCTGCCTGAGATGGTACGTGAGAACGTACGCTGGAAGCGAATCGTTGAGCTCGCGCGCGGTGCTTAGTCAGCCTTCACGCCGGCCTCTTTGGCGACTTTCCCAAAACGTAGCGCCTCAGCTTGAATGAACGTAGCAAATTGTTGTGGAGTGCCGGGTAACGGAAACATATCATTGGCTTTGAATTTCTCTTGTACGTCTTTGTTATTGAGTGCGCGCACCAACTCTGCGTTCAAGCGAGCGATCACAGCGGGTGGTGTGCCTTTTGGTACAACTAGTCCGCTCCAGTTGGTCGCTTCGAGTTCGGGGTAGCCCAGCTCTCGTAAGGTGGGCACCTCGGGTAAGGCGGCTGCGCGTTCTGCAGACGTTACCGTTAGCACGCGCACTTTGCCAGTTTTTATGAAAGGCGCAGCCTCGGTGACGTTGGTGACTGCCATCGGAAGGTGCCCGCCAGCGACCGCCGTCAAGGCAGGAACGCCGCCAGCATAGGGCGCATGAAAAATATTGATACCGACAGCGAGTCTTAACATTTCGGTTGCAACATGATGAGTCGTGCCCACACCAGGGGTGCCGTACGCAATTTCGCCTGGTTTAGCACGCGCTAAAGCGATCAGCTCTTTGAGTGAGTTCGCAGGTACCGTTGTGCTGATGGTAATCGCCATGGGTAACCACATCGCCTGACCAACCGCTTCAAAATCCTTGATAGGGTCGTATGACAAACCTGTTCGTATCGCAGGATTGATCACAAAGCTTGGAAATACAACAAGGATGGTGTAGCCATCACCCGGCGCACGCGCGGCAAACTCGTAACCCGTTACGGCACCAGCACCTGGGCGGTTATCAACGATTACTGGCTGACCTAAGCCTTTTGACATGGTGTCAGCAAGAATGCGTGTGGTGATATCACCTGCGCCGCCTGGTGGAAACGGAATCACCATTTTCAAAGGTTTGGTTGGAAACTCTTGGGCGTGAGCGGTGTAAATCATGCCTGACATGACGGTAGCAACTAGCGCTGCGAGAATGCGTGCATACATGGTGTTGTCTCCATTTTTTTGATTGACTTTGATTTTATGCCTCATTATAGTGCGTCAACACTGATCAACACTGATCAACACTGATTAACACTTTTCAACACGTAGACTCGGAGTCAACCATGATTATTGGCATGTTAATTTTTCACGACATGACGCAACTCGACTTTACTGGGCCCTATGAGGTGTTTTCAAAAATGCCAGGCTGTGAGGTCAAGATTATTGCAAAGACCTTAGAACCGGTCGTGGCAAAAGGTGGTTTGAAATTTCTTCCAGATTTCACGATCGACGACGTGCCAGCACTTGATTTGATCTTTATACCCGGTGGGCATGGGGTGAGTGCTTTGATGAAAGATCGCGCGGTGCTCGAGTTTATTCGTACGCAGGCGCAACACGCAAAGTACGTGACCTCAGTTTGCACTGGTTCTTTAGTGCTCGGCGCGGCTGGTTTGTTACAGGGTTATCGCGCCACGACGCATTGGACGTCTATAGACCTGTTGCCACATTTTGGTGCGATCGCCGCGCGCGACCGCGTGGTGGTTGACCGCAATCGTATTACTGGAGGCGGCGTCACAGCGGGCATTGATTTTGCCTTGGCAATTGCCGCCGAGGTTGTGGGTGAAGACGCAGCAAAAACGATTCAATTAGTGATCGAGTACAACCCCGAGCCACCTTTCAATTGTGGCCATCCCGATACGGCGGATGTAAAAATTCTTGAAGCGCTTACGCAGAAACTTGTACCACTGCAGGCTACGAGGCTCGTCGAGGCAAAAGAGGCGGCGAAACTTTATTGCTAACGTGTCAGGCCAGTCGCAGCATCCAATTACGTGTATCTGCGGTTCTTCCATACTGGATATCAAGTAATTGCTGGCGTAAGGCGAGGGTAACGGGCCCAGCAACCGTACTGTCGTTTCCATACGAAAACTCTTCGCTTTTCAAAGCGCTGATCGGAAAAATCAGCGCCGCTGTACCACAGGCAAATAGTTCAGTGATTTGTTTAGAGGCGAGGCCATCGCGCACTTCGGTGAGGCTGATTGGGCGCTCGTGAACCGTGCGACCCTCTGAGCGCGCAAGCTCAATGATGCTGGCGCGCGTGACCCCAGGCAAGATGCTGTCTGAGAGCGCGGGTGTGGCTAAGCTGCCGTCTTTTTGAACGATAAAAATATTCATACCGCCTAGTTCTTCAAGGTATTGACCGTGCTCAGAATCTAGAAACAGCACTTGCGGACAACCATTTTTGCGCGCCTCTTTGAGTGGGGCAAGCGAGCCCGCATAATTACCTGCGCATTTGGCATAGCCTGTGCCGCCGCGTGCCGCACGCGTTCGTTGGGTAGACACCCAAATCGGCACAGGTGTGACACCACTCGAGAAGTAGGGGCCTGCGGGGCTACCAATCACGTAGTAAGCGACCTGATCTGCACCACGCACGCTTAAGGAGTTTTCATTGGCAATCATGAACGGGCGAAGGTACAGGCTGCTTTCAATTGCGCTAGGAATCCAGTCAGAATCAAGTTTGACAAGCTCTTTAAGCGATTGAATGAATAAATCATGCGGCAGCTCTGGCAAACCCAGACGTTCAGCAGAATGACTAAAACGCAGGGCATTGACCTCGGGGCGGAAGGTCCAGATTGAACCATCTGCATGGCGATAGGCCTTGAGACCCTCAAACACCGCTTGAGCGTAGTGCAAGACCAGCGAGGCAGGGTCGAGCGTCAAGGGTGCATAAGGGGTCACACGTGCCCCGTGCCAGTCGTGCTCGGCATCCCAGTCAATTGCCACCATGTGATCCGAATAGAACTTACCAAAGCCAGGATTAGCTAAGACAGCGTCGCGCGCGGTTTGTGCGGTGGGGTGCGTGGTTCGAGTATAAACAAACGTGGCGGGCGTGTTAGGTTGCATAAGAGTGGCATCTTTTCTTGAGTTGAGGCAAATGGGGTTCAATCGACCTCTGAAGGTGTTTATACAATGCTTTGGCACGGATTGCATTTGCCAAGTAGGCTAGAAACCTAATACAAAGG
>CANCMG010000139.1 GCA_947378965.1 Alcaligenaceae bacterium
GATGACGCAAGCTGGCTAAGTCAGGGCTGTACAATCATTCTGTTTTTCTCTTCATTTTTTGTGAGAACACCTTGAAAAATATCCTGAGTACTGCTTTGTTGACCTCTGTGCTTGGCGTCGCATTACACGTGCAAACGGCAAGCGCTCAAGTTGTGTACTGCACAAGCCCCGGAATACCGGTTCGGTGCGTGGCTCGCCCCGTTGATGTGGGAGCACCGGGCGTAGGTGTACTGCCGGGCGCGGGTGTAGGTGCACCGGGTGTTGGTGTTGCGCCTGGTGTGGGTGCGCCTGGTGTGGGTGCGGCACCTGGTGCGGGCGCTGGTCGCCCTGGTGCCGGGCGAGGTGGGGTTGGTGTTGATCGCGACGGCGCCGAGGGACCGGGCGCAGGGCCTAATCGCGGCGGCCCAGTTAACCGCGGTGGTGCGCGGTAAACAGCATCATGCGTCGGGCAATGAGTACAACGCCTGATACCAAGAGACCGCGCAAAGGGCTTAAAGTATGGGGCTGGAGAGATCTCGCAGGTGGTAGGTGCCTGTTGCTTGACTGCGGTTTTTGCCGGGCGGTGCTTGTCGGATTGTCAGGGGCTTGTGGGTCGGTTTATTTGTTCAGCGTCGTGTTTGGCACCGGCTCAACGATCCGGCGGTGCTTCAGACATAAAGCACTCTGGCAAAATGGCCGGCGCGATGTATTCATTTCGGGCGCGGTCTATCGACTGCTTCGAGAGCTTCTCAGACCATTATGCTGATTTTGTGGTTCTCCATCCGCTCATGCAGTCGGTGACGCTCAAGTAGCGCCCGACGCAGGGCCTCTGCCTTGACGCGTTCGGTACCATGCATCACCACCTCTTTGATAGCATCATCTACCGCACGCTTGATTTCCGCATAGCTCAAGCCCATCGCATATTCCGAAATCACCTTGACAGGCAATGGCTTGGACGCAAAATCGCCAAGGTGCGAGCGCATGAGCACTACGGCCTGCTGTGGCGTAGGCAAGCTGTACTCGATCACGTCATCGAAACGACGATACAGGGCGTGATCCAAAATCTCGCGATGATTCGTCGCAGCTACGATAAGGCTGGTTGACTGATCCTGCTCAATCATCTGCAGAAAACTATTTAGAACTCGCCGAATCTCTCCTACATCATTCGCTAAGCTGCGCTGCGATCCAATGGCGTCGAACTCGTCAAAGAAATAGACCCCGCGCACTTGCGAGATGGCATCGAAGACTTGCCGTAGCTTTGCGGCAGTTTCGCCCATGAACTTGGTGATAAGTGCGTCAAGCCGCACTACAAACAAGGGAACCTCGAGTTCGCCGGCCAACACCGCAGCCGTCATCGTCTTTCCGGTGCCGGGAGGCCCGACCAACAGCAATTTTCGTCTTGGTGACAAGCCATATTCACGAATTCGCGCATGTAAGCGCTGCTCTTGCATGATTCTCTGTAATTGCTCAAGCACCACCGACTCGAGCACCATATTAGTCAATCGAATTTTTGGATACGTTACATCCAGCAAATTAGCCAATTCACCGCGCGGCCGCGCCAAGGGAACAAGCTTGCCAGGTTCGTGCGAAACGCTGCGCATCTTTGCCGCATCGATCATGTCGCGCAGCTCTTCGGCAAGCCTGCCATGGCCGACTTTCGCTTCGTGGGCTGCGACCTGCATCGCCACAGAATAGAACTGCCCGTCGTCTCGGCTAATGTGGGACTGAACAAGAGCCTTTATCTGATCTGCGCTAGCCATGTTGTACCTCTGTTACTTCGTTCGACGCTATTCGCACCACACTAACACTGCTCGGAAAGCCAAACAACGTCTATATGACAATTTTAGCACCAGCGAAATCTTCAACGGGGCAAGAGAAGAAGGCCTGCCAGGCGCAGCGGCTCGCCCCGAGCGCCGTAATCCATCTGACTAATTACGATTAAACCTATATGTATGGGGTTGGAGAGATGTCGAACAATCAACCCGATTTAAGCTTGTGACTTTGCCAGTTGAAACGTGATTGGTAAGACACCCGCTATTTAAAAACGGGTTTGATTAAACTTACTTTTGTTTTGACTTGTTCATTGCGCGTCGGGCAATGAGTACGACGCCTGATACCAAGAAGCCAACCTGCCCGATTAAGGCTCCATCCATTTCAGGTGCTGGTGCGACACCAGAGTGAGCAAAACTCGAAACACCTGCAAGGCAGAGTGTGCCAAGAACCAACAGGGCATTGTGTTTAATGTTGTGCATGGTGACTATCCCTTTTATGAGTTTGGGCTAGTGTCTTGTCGCAAATACACAGCCCAACAGCGCAGCATACGCTTGACTTGTACTTTTGGCGCGACGGCGTGGGCAACGAAGTCGACCTTATCCTCGAGACCGCGCAAGGCCTACAACCGCTAGAGATCAAGTCTGGCAGCACCTATGCCACAGACTGGGTTCAGGGAATACGAAAATGGCAAGCCCTTGCCGGAGCAGACAGCCCGGAACCAGCCTTGGTATGCGGCGGCACAAAAACCACGCGGCTCGCCGCATGCAACGAACTTATCATCTCTGAATGATCTTGGGGTGGCGATTGACACAAACCACATCGAACAGGCTTTGCTTTTTTAAAGATTAGGGCTTGAAAAGTGTCAGAAATAGCCTCATACTTCTGCCAGTCAGGAGATATCGCCATGCAGACCCTCGCCAAACAAGTTTTAGAACATTCCACCAAAACACCAGAAGGTACACCTTTGGTTGCGAAAGAACTATTGCACCTGGGTAGTCGCGCAGCCGTAGACCAAGTACTGTCCCGTTTGGTGCAGCGCGGCGCCCTCTTACGCGCTGGTCGCGGAATCTATGTCCTGCCCGTTGAAAGCCGCTTCGGCACCCGTGCGCCGTCGGCTATCAAAATGGTCGAAGGCTTGGCAAACCAGCGCGGAGAAACCATCGTGGCGCACGGCGCCGCTGCCGCCAACGCGCTGGGCCTGACCACGCAAGTCCCAATGCGAGCGGTCTATCTCACGTCCGGCCCCAACCGCAGCTTGAAACTGGGCGCTCAGCTGATCGAGTTCAGACACGCACCAATTTGGCAGCTGATTTTTCCTGGGCAAGCTGCAGGCGAAGTGGTGCGGGCACTGGCTTGGCTAGGGCCAGAAAAAGCCAGAGAAGCAATCCAAACGCTGCGCGCGAAGCTACCAGTATCTGAATTGAAAAAAATTGTTTCGGCGCGTTCGCAGCTGCCGACTTGGATGGCGCAAGAAATTAGCGCCTTGGTGGCTGATGGCTGAATTCTTCCAACTTTCCAACATCGAACGCCTAGCGGCGCTCGATGTCGTAGCGAACATCACGCAGCTGTCGCAGGTGGACTTCAACTTGTACCAGATGACTGCGCGTTGGCTAAATTGGCTACCGACTATCAACACATGGTCGGTGACGGCTTATTTCTCGATGACGCTGAGCCATTCGAAGCACTGATGGAGCGATGCCAAGCGATCCAGCATAGAGCCAACGAAAAGTAACCACAACAATAAAATGCTTGCAAAGCTCACTGACAGATGGTGCTTGCTCGCATCGCACACGTACCCCAACGACATCTTCGTGGTAACGGGACCAACAATCAAAGGGGTCCCAGGCGAAATTGCTGTTGCTCAGCATCCACTTTGTAACCCATCGCTCGGTATCCTCGTTGTCGCTTTTCCCACATCCTATAAAGTTGCGGATGATCTAGTTCGACATAGTCGTAAATTAAGATGTCGCTCTTGTGTGCGTGGTCACGATGCAGACGGCCAGCGTATTGCTGCAGCGTTCCTGTCCACGAGATCGGCAGCGTCAGGATCAGAGTGTCCAACGGCGCATGATCGAAACCCTCGCCAACGAGTTGGCCGCTGGCCAACAATATGTGCGGGGCACCTTCCGGCAAATCCGCCAGAGCCTTGATGATCGCCTGGCGTTCCTTTGCCTTCATGCGGCCGTGCAACATAAAACAAGGGTACTCAGCCTTTGCTAACTGCGTGTGTAACAGCGCAAGGTGTTCCGTCCTTTTGGTTAGTAACAGCACCTTCCGCCCGTTTTTTAAGGCATTGGTCGCGTCGGCAACGATACGGGCGTTTCGCGCGCTGTCCTCTGACAATAAGCGAATCACTTCTTGAATGCTGGCGTGCTGCGGAATAGACGGAGCCAGAAGATGCCGAAGCCGAACCATTAGCTGATCTGGGACGTGTGTCGGGCGCTTGGCGATATGCCTGACAGGGCCCGATTGCATGAAGATGATCGGATGGTGCCCGTTGCTGCGAACCGGGGTAGCGCTGAGCCCTAAGACATAGCGTGCGCTGGCTTGCTTTAAGACCGCTTCGAAGGTTGATGCCGTTAAATGATGTGCCTCGTCAATGATCACCTGCCCGTATTGGCTGAACAGTTCAGGAAGATCGTTGCGGTGCGCCAGGCTTTGGATGACTGCAACATTGAACGTTGCGTTGATTCGTTGCCCGGGCGAACGCGCATCATCTAGGCGGAGCTCAATTTTATTGACGGCAAGCAATGCCTCGACATCGCTCAGGCAACCTAGCGGCAACGACAGAAATTTTTCGTGGTTTTCTGCACGGCTGATGATCCGGGGGGTGTTCCATGTTGATCTTTGCGCGGCCTGAAGTTTGTAATAGTCGGGATTTTGGAACGCCGCTATGCGTATGAGCCGGTTCATCAAGGTTTGAGGCAGGCCGGCCTTCTCGATGAACAATTGAGAGGCCAGGGTCGCCTTTACCGCTTTCGGCATGATGCCGTTGAGTTTGACGTCAGGCTTAGCAGGTCGCACCCATGGGGCATCGGCATTCTCTTCCGGCACATCGGCATAAGCGATGTCAAGTGGATGGCGGTCTCCAACCAGTTTAGTCAACGCTGTTTCGATACGGCTTTGCGCAAGGGGTTTGATCTTGTCCAGAAACGCCCACTGGTCGGCGAGCTGCTGCAAGTTCGCATCGACAAATACGCTGCGCCCAAGTTCACGCGGTTCTTTTTGTAATGGCAAGGCTATCAGGTTGCCAAAACCACCTTTCGGCATGATGTCCTGATTCGGGAACAGACGGTCGTATGACTTAAGGGTTAGTTGTCGAGTACGGGCGCAAGTCGCGCTAATCAGCGCCGCGCCAAGACGTCGCACATCCCTTGCCGGCGTCGGGGTCGCAAAGAATAACCAAAGGTGAGCGCCCTCGCCCGAGCGCGAGATTTCTAGCGCGGCCGGAAGGTCATTTTCGATGCAGGTTTGCAGAACCGCGCGGGCATCCTCGCGCCAGTCTGCTTCATCAAAATCGATCGCAAGAAAATAACATCGGTTATTGACTAATAGCGGATATACGCCAGCGGTAATCTCGCCTATAAGATGCCTGCGAATAATTTGGTCGGTGACGGGTGCATAGAGGCTATGACTACATTCGTTACATTTGATGGTCGGCAATTTGCAAATGCCGGGTCGCCATTTGTTGGCACAATCGGGTGAATACCCTGACTTTCCCGTAGTCTTGCTGATCCAGCGCACGGGATAAATATCCTCTCGCCCGCGAAAGAGTCGTCGAAAGATCTTGACCTTCGCCTGAGATGAGAGCTCGTTGGCCTTAGGTTGCAGCGCAGAGGTACCGATGTGGGCAGTGTCAGAATTTACCGATTCCGGCGCTGCGATGCCGTGCTGTGCAAGCAGCGCCTTCAGCGCGTAATTCTCAGCACGTAGCTGGAGCAGCTCGGCTTCGGTCTTTGACATGTGCGGGTCGTTTTACGTTGGTGGGCATACACGCATTTGTGGAACACTTTAGCACCAGCGAAATCTTCAACGGGGCAGGAGCAGAAGGTCTGCCAGGCGCAGCGGCTCGCCGCGAGCAGCTGGTATCACACCATCACCAGCGCCAGCTCTTTATCGGATTGCTGAAAGCGACGCGCACAAGTTTGGATCTGGCTGATTACGATTAAACCTATAATTTACAAATCGAAATTTCAAACTTGTATTTGTAAATGATCTTGCGCGATGCAGCCCACACGCTGACCCGGCTTGCCCAAGGTTTTCCGATTGTCGCCATCACGGGGCCACGTCAAGCCGGCAAAACCACGCTGGCTAAGGCTGTCTTCAGAGTTGCTGTCATGGTTGCAGGGCTTGGTCGACGAACGGGGTTTGATGGGTGATTTTGTGCTGATTGGTTCTGCACAATTTAATCTGATTCAAAGCATCACACAAACGCTGGCCGGCCGCGTTGCACGGGTAGAGTTATTACCCTTGAGTGCTAAAGAACTGGCTGAGGCAGGCAAAGTACCCAACTCACTCACCCAAATGCTCTTTCAAGGCGGCTACCCTGCCCTGTACGACCGTCAAGTCAGCCCACAAGACTGGTTTAGCAACTACATCGCCACCTACGTCGAGCGGGATGTGCGCCAATTAATTGCTGTGCGCGATTTGGGTCAGTTTCAAACTTTTGTCAAAATGTGCGCCGCCCGAACGGGTCAGTTGCTTAATCTTGCCTCACTTGGGGCCGATTGCGGTCTGAGCGCTGTCACGGCTAAACAATGGCTGACCGTGCTAAAAACCAGTTACGTGATCACTCTGCTACGCCCTCACCATCGTAACTATGGCAAACGCTTGGTCAAAACACCCAAACTGTATTTTCTAGATTCTGGCCTGGCCGCTTGGCTGCTGGGTATTCGCGATGCCCAAACACTAGAGACCCACGCGGCACGCGGCGCTTTGTTTGAAACCTGGGTGGTCAGCGAACTCTACAAGCAACGCTTGAATGCTGGCCAACCACTCGACTTGTACTTCTGGCGCGACAGCGTAGGCAACGAAGTCGACCTTATCCTCGAGACCGCGCAAGGCCTACAACCGCTAGAGATCAAGTCTGGCAGCACCTATGCCAAAGACTGGGTTCAGGGAGTACGAAAATGGCAAGCCCTTGCCGGAGCAGATAGTCTGGAACCCGCCTTGGTATACGGCGGCACAGAAAGCTTTGCACGCGAGGGGCTTAAAGTATGGGGCTGGAGAGATGTCGCACAATCAACCCGATTTAATCTCGTGACATGACCGATCAGTGACTTTCACTTATCTTCTTCGAAATGCTGTCCAACGTAGTCAGACCACTTCTTTGGTCATTTGGGTACTACTGAGTAAATTTACTCAGTATTGTTCAATTCACCTGAATGGTTTGCAACCGAGGGGGTCTTTCTGATCAACACGTTGGCTGATCTCGACCCAAACCGCTAAATACATTCTTACTTTTCTGGTATCACCAAATCATAATGCGTACTACGCCCTACACCCTCCGCCTTTTTGAGCGCACCTAATTCGATCAGGGTCAGGATATCTCGATAAGCCGTGTCCTGCGAACATTTGGAAAGCTTCGCCCATTTGCTGGTCGTCAGTTTGCAGTGAAAGCCATCCAACAGTCGATTGAGAACCTTGATCTGGCGCTCGTTCATCGGCGATGTGGCTAATCGATCCCAGAACCGAGCCTTCTCCAACACCACTGACAAGGTGTCTTCAGCTCGCCCTATCGCGCGCTGCAGGCACGCCAAAAACCACAGCAGCCAATCAGTGACATCCATGCCCCCCTTTTGGGTAAGTTCCAAGGCGTTGTAATAATCGCTGCGTTCGTGTTGAATCTGCGCCGAAAGGCTGTAGAAACGCTGAGGGGTTTGTTCGGACCGAGCCAAAGCCATATCGCCAACGGCACGTGCAATGCGCCCATTGCCATCATCAAACGGGTGCAGGGTAACAAGCCAGAGGTGCGCCAGGCCAGCTTTGATCACCCCTTCAAGATCGGGGTCAACGCTCTCGAACCAGCTCAAGAGCGTCTTGACTTCAGCGCTGAGTTGATCAGCAGGTGGCGCAGTGAAATGAACTGTCTCACGGCCAATCGGCCCCGAGATCACTTGCATCGGCCCGGCGGAGTCGTCGCGCCACTTGGCAACACGGATCTTAGATAGGCCACTGCGACCGG
>CANCMG010000140.1 GCA_947378965.1 Alcaligenaceae bacterium
GAGTCAGAGCTTATAGAGCTTGAGGAGGAAGACGATCACGTGCGCTTGCTGGTGAACTATCCACCTAAAGTGGCCGTGTCGACACTTGTGAATAGTCTCAAGAGTATTGCTAGCTTTATGATTCGCAAAAATAATGACCCAAACATCCGCAAAAAGCTGTGGGGTGGGGCTTTGTGGTCGCCAAATCACTTTGCAGGCTGCAGTTGCGGCAACGCGCGAATTTCCGACATTTGCAAGTATATTAAGCAATGGCAAGCCCTACGCTAAATTAAAGGCCAAAGAATGGAAGGCTGTGCCTTCCGCGCTTACGTCCCCGCCCTGAACGGCGAGGTTTTACGCGCAAATCCGATAAAAAAAACGAACGCAAAATTGTGTTTCAAATCATAAGGGAGGCAATCATGTCATTGTTTCAACAACGTCTGTTAAGTGCACTTGTTTCAACCTTCGCAACGCTCGTCGTGGTCACTATGCCCACGCCCGCGCTTTCGCAGGCCAACAACTACCCAAACAAAACCATCACGCTCATTACCCCCTTTGGTGCAGGCTCACCTTTTGATTTGCTTGGCCGAGTATTTGCAGAGCGGCTGAGTAAAAACTTAAAGACCAGCGTAGTCATCGAAAACGCAACCGGTGGCCAGGCCATGGTCGCTACCAAAAAAGTTTTGAATGCTCCCGCCGATGGGTATACCTTGTTTTATACCTCTAACGGTTTGGCAACAACCCCGATTGTGATTAAGGATGCTGGCTATACCCTAGATGATTTCACGCCGATCGCTCCATTGGGTCAAGCGCCTTATATTTTGTTTGCAAGCGCTTCAGTCAAAGCGACAGACATCCCCTCACTCATGAAAGAGCTCAAAGAACGCGGCAAATCTATGAACCATGGGGTCTTGGGCACCTCACATCTAGGTTTGATTTTGGCCAAAAAAATCTCTGCAACCGCTGGAGGCGATCCTTATCAAGAAATCAGTTACAGAGCTTCACCTGAAATGATTCGCGCGCTCTTGGCCGACGATATTCAACTCATGGCAACGACCTACAGTATCGCTGGGCCTCATTTAAAAGACGGAAAGATTAAAGCGATTGGCGTGGTGGCGCGCGAAAAGAGCGTCAGAATGCCTGAACTCAAAACATTTATAGAGGCCGGCTACCCAGATCTGTACACGGATGTGTGGGCCGCCCTGTACACCAAAGCTCAGACGCCAAAGGAAATTGTGCAAATTCTTAGAAAAGCGTCTGCCGAAGTGGTTGCTGAACCCTCGTTTCAAGAGGCGATGAAACCAACGGGGTCTGAGGCTTGGAATATGACCCTCGAGAACATGCAAGCGGCCTTTGCAGACGAAGGCAAGTCTTTTGCACAGGCGATTGAAAAGTTCAATTTAAAACTGAACTGATAGCTTCTGTATTTTTGGTGCACGACATCAATGATCGATTCGTTTTTCAAGTGACCCGTGACTTCGCTTTCGCCCTCTCAGCGTAAGATGCTTGGATGAGCAAACCCAATATTTCAGAGCACGACGGCGTTCGAAACCTGCACTTTGGCACTCGCGTCATTCAAGGTGCGATGCGGCTTGATGATCCGCTTGCGCTCGAGTTTGAGTACATTCAGCAGATGATGCTTTGGGCGCTTTTCATTGAACACCCAGCGCATATTGTTCAATTAGGGTTGGGGGCCGGGGCGCTCACGAAGTTTTGCCACCATCACTACCCCGGCGCGCATACGACAGCCATCGAATTAGACCCTGCTGTCATCAGTCAATGCCACACTCACTTTGCGTTGCCGTCAAACAATCAACACCTGTCGGTGTGCGCCATGGATGCTTGGGATTACGTCAACGCCCCATCAAATCACTCTTCGTGCGACGTGCTGCAGGTCGACTTATATGACGCCCAAGCAATCGAACCGACCCTGAATTCGCCAGAGTTTTACGCAGCCTGCGCCGATTGTCTAACGGACAAGGGCATCATGACCGTTAATATTTTTTGTGATCGAGAGAATCACAGCCACAATCTAGAGGCGATTGAACAGTCTTTTAGCGCCGTCGCTTGGTTGCCCGAGGTTCACGATAGCAATATCGTTGCCATCGCCTTTAAGCAAGCACCGTCGATCGATTTCGATCAACTGTACGCACGTGCCGTTCGCGTTGAAGAACACTTGAAACTTTCGGCGAAATCATGGGTCGATGGCTTGATGCTTTGGATGCAGGGCTAACGCCGCTAGGTCACCTCAGACGATGCCTGAGGTGACAGCGTTGTTATTGAGCTTCAGCCCCTGACAACTTGATGATTTCAGCCCACTTCGGGACCTCTTGCGCGATCAGCGTCTTAAACTCGCCTGGGGTGTTTCCTGAAGGGTTTGAGCCCTGCGTGCGCAAGGTTCTCAACACATCCGGTTGCGCTAAAACCTCTTGAATCGCCTGGCTGAGTTTTGCAACAATCTCAGGCGGTGTGCCGCTGCGCGTCATGATGCTGTTCCAAAGCGTGATGTCAAAGCCTGGAAAGGTCTCTGCCACAGTCGGCACCTCGGGCAACGCAAACGAACGCGCGGGTGTCGTCACCGCTAAAGCTTTGAGCTTTTTACCCTGAATAAATGGCAATACCTCAACGAGTGGTGCAAACACCGCATCTAAGCGGCCGCCCATCAAATCCACTAAGGCTGGCGCACCGCCTTTATACGGAATATGCCCCATCTCTATTTTGATCGTATTGGCAAATAAGGCACCCGCCAAATGCTGACTTGAGCCGCTGCCAGCCGAGCCATAGTTCAAAGGTGGTTTAGCCGCTTTGGCCGCCGCGATGAACTCGGCAAAGTTGTTGATGTTGGAATCTGCCCCAACCACCAAAACATTTGGAATCATAGCAATGCGCGAGATCGGCTCCAGGTCTTTGCGCAGATCATACGGAAGCGACTTGTAAAGTGAGATATTAGCCACCAAACTGCTAGGTGCCATCAACAGTGTGTACCCGTCAGGAGCAGACTGCGCCACCACATTAGCACCGATATTGCCACCCGCACCAGCGCGATTTTCGGCAACGACTTGTTGACCGAGTCGCTTCGAAAGCTGTTCGGCGATCAGTCTGGCGGTAATGTCTGTGCTACCCCCAGGCGCATAGGGCACCACGAGCGTAATAGGTTTATTAGGGTAGGTTGAAACTTGTGCGGTGACTGGTGCAATCATGAACACACTGAGCACCGCAAGCACGTTAACTATTAATTTTTTTGACATATTGTCTCTCTGTGACTAAGAGGTTTGCTAGGTTTTCAAAAACTTTTTTATCTGATTTGTGCGTAAAACCTCGCCATTCAGGGCTGGGGTGTCAGCGCAAATCAGATAAAATTTTTTTGAATATCACCCGCCAGTGATTTAAGTTTTAGGGTCGAGTCCATCGTGCTGCGAAGATGCGAAACTGCAAGTCAGCGTAGCTTACTTAGCTGCGCATGTCTATGCTCGGTTTCAGCTAGCCTGGTATTTCAGCCATTAATCTCAAAGCGTACGGCAAACTCAACCCAACTGGCCAAGCTTTTTTGTTCGTTCTTTGCGGGGATAAAGCGCCAGTGCTGCACTGCACGCAAAGCGGCCTCATCAAACAGGCGATAACCACTGCCTTTTGACAGTTCAATCTCTTGCGGGCGCCCAGTATCGTCTATCCAGACGCGTAGCCATACCACCCCCGACACGCCAAGATCGCGCAAAGCTAAGGGGTAAGCAGGCTTTGGGTTATACGCATGGTCGGGGCGCGCCGCCTGCAGCGACTGAGGGGCAAGGTGATGCATCGCAGCAGTTGAGCGCGAGGATGGTTGCAAAGGCGTTCGAGCAGAACGCGCAGGCCCAACACGCTGCACTGGCAACCTCGATTGCGCCGCCTCTTGTTCTGCGCTTTCTCGAAAATCCGCTGGCGTGGTTGCGTTTGCTGTTAAAACTTCTATTGATGTCGGTTTTGTTGCCGCTGGACGTAGCTCTTTGATTGCCGCGCTTGGTTCTTCTTTCGGCCGTTCTGTTGAAGTATCTGTTGGCATTTTGCTCGACGTCTTTCTCGCGACATCTATCGCTGCTTCTACCGCTATATCTACCGCTATATCTACCGCTACATCTATCGCTGCTTCTAACGCTACCTCTGCAGGTTTTACGTCTCCCTCTGCAGGCTTTACGTCTAACACTGCAGGCTTTACGTCTACCTCTGCAGGCGTTACGTCTACCTGCTGCGGCTCTGTCATTGCATATTGCTCGAATGACAGCTCTAAAAAATTGATACGGTTATCACTCACAATTGTCGTCGTACTAGAATCTGTCTGACCCAAGCTGTTGGCACTCAGGTATGAAGAGCTTTGACTATGCAAGTGATACAACACTGCAGATAAAAGTAAGACACCGTGCAGTAAGCCTGACTGAAGCCATTGTCTTGGCAATGGTTGACTAACGTGACTTAACGAACGCATGCCATCAGGCTCCGTTTAGAGACAGGCGATACGACGAAGTCGTTGGCTGCTGTGCCTAAGCACTCTAGCGCCAAGCCATACAGAGATTCAAGGACAGGCACCGCTTGCCTATTGCTCGCAAGGTCTGCAAAGAGCCGACCCTCTTTCATCAACAGTAATCGATCAAAAGCTCTTAAGGCGTGATTCACATCGTGTAAGACAGCAACGATTGCATGTTGACGTTCGGTCGCGAACGCGTCTAACGCTTGCAAAATATGCTCTTGAAGGGCCAGATCGAGTGCCGCGAGCGGCTCATCGACCAGAATCAAGCCTTCCCTAACATCCCATAATTGAGCAAAAACACGCGCCAAATGAACACGCGCATACTCGCCGCCTGATAGCGTGTCACAACGGCGTGCCAACAGATGATCGGCGCGCGCGAGTCTCGCCGCGTGCAAGACAATCTCCGAGACCAAGGGATCTGACGTACGGGCAACACGCGCAAGCGCAATGACCAACTTCACCTCTAAGCCAAAAGCAACCTGGCAGTTCTGTGGCATCACCGCACGATGATGGCTTAGCTCGGCAATCGACCAGCGCTGCCCCGCTCGACCTTTAAAAATCACTTCGCCTTTCGCGGGGCTTGAGTCTAACGACATTAGACGCAAGAGAGTTGTTTTGCCGGCACCGCTCGGGCCTAAGATTGCCAAGCGTTCGCATGGTAATAGCCGCAGGTTAAAGGGCTCAGACGCTTGCGATGCTCGACAAACCGAATCAAAGTTTGAATACACGCCATTTAGTTGTAACAAAGCTGATGAGGGCTTGGGGAGCATATGTGTACCGTCTAGGTTGTCCGACCGCGCACTTGGCGCACAAGTAGAAAGAAGAATGGCCCACCCACTAGCGCCGTAAAAATCCCAACTGGAATCTCGGCGGGGACTGCGACCGTACGCGCAAGAGTATCTGCCACGAGCAATAGCAGTCCGCCCAGCAACATTGCTAACGGCAACACTTGGCGTTGATCAGGTCCTACCCACAGCCTTACCAAATGCGGAGCGATCAAGCCCACAAAACTGATCATGCCGCAAAACGCGACTGCCAGCCCTGCCAGCAATGCCACCCACACGATGATTTGCTTTCGTAGGGCGTGTACGTCAACCCCGATATGCCGAGCTGCCGCTTCGCCCAATGCCAGCGCATTTAAGGTTTGTATGGAGCGGGTCAGTCTGTAATAGCCTGTGGCAAGCACGCCGGCAAACAACCCCACCCACAGCCACTGCGCCCCCGCCAACGAACCAAGTGTCCAAAATGACAAGCTACGCAATTGCTCATCGTCGGCCAGATAAGTGCACAGACCAATGACCGCACCGGCCAGGGCGTTCATGGCAATGCCTGTGAGCAACAGTGCGGCAACCGACTGTGGTGCGATCCAGCGCGCCATAGATTCAAGCGAGAAGCACACAACAAGCGCCCCAATAAATGCTGCAAGCGGTAGCAACCAGGCGCGCGCTTGCGCGTGGATAACGGCTGCCAGGTCGCCAAGCATCACGATGGTCAGTGCGGCAGCGCAGGCCGCGCCCGCGCTCACGCCAAGTAAGCCCGGCTCAGCGAGTGGATTACGAAATAGACTTTGGGTCAGTGCTCCGCTGAGGCCAAGACTAGCCCCCACCAGCACTGAAAGTAGCAGACGTGGCAAGCGAAGATTGAACAGCACGTGAGAACCCGCAGAAGGTGTCTGAGTGGGATCGCCGAGCGCTGGCCACTCGACTAACTTAAGCATCGCAAACCAATCGGCGATGGATACAGGCACCGCACCAACCTGCACAGCCAACGCAAGCGTCAACATCAGCGAAGCGCCAAGCCACCAGTTAGGTTGTGCTCGCAGCACAGCGCCAAGGCGGCTCATACTGCTTGTAAAGCCTGATGCAATGCAAGAACTGCCTCAGGCATGCGAGGGCCAAAGCCCAACAAGCGTAAAGCGTCCATCGCGACGACGGCCTGCGATCGACCTGCCGGTGTTTGATCAAGCCCTGGCAATTTTAATAGTGCCTCATGGCCGCCAGCAGCTTGCAAGCCTTGCTCAGTCACCAACAGGCAATCGGGCTGTGCTGCGATCAATCCTTCGGGTGTTAAGGGCTTGTATCCCTTAAAGCCTTGCACCGCATTGAACGCACCGGCGTAAGACAACATCGCCTGCGCCGCGGTAAAGGCCCCTGCAACAAGCAGTTGAGCGGGCGAATGTGCCAAGACAAATAAGACACGAACGGGCCTTGCTAATGAGTGCGTCGTTTGCGCAGCAACTTGCTGTCGCACCTGCTCCCAAGTCGCATCAAGCTGCTCAAGCATGACCTGAGCCGTGTCGCTTCGCTCGAGTACGCGACCAACACCCAGCACCCGCTGCCGTAGGCCAACGTATCGATGGTTAGCTGGTAGCGTCGTAATGCGTGCCCCCGCTGCAGCGATTTGCCTGAGCACTGTCGGTGGCCCGGCCTCTTCTGTTACGAGCAGATGCGAGGGCCTCAACGATAAAACCCCTTCAGCCGACAATTGCCGCGCGTAGCCTACGTTTGGAAAAGCGGTCGCTATGCTTGGATAGATTGAAGTTGAATCAACGCCCACCAAGTCGTTACCCGCCTCAAGCATGAACACGATTTCGGTCAGAGCGCCTCCGACCGACACCACTCTTTTAGTCGCAGCCGCTTGCACGGACGACGGAAACATAGCGAAAGGCAATGCAGCACAACACGCCAGATAGCCCAAGGCCAGACGACGAGAGCGCTGTTCGGCAGATTGAAATTGTGTGTGAGTCATCGAATTAAGCTGCACAAGCTTGTTGGGTTTCTTGAATCTCGTCGAGCAACTCGCGCCAGGCAGAGAGCTCTTGCTGACCGGGCTTACGCAAACCAAACAGCATGGCAATCGCGTCGCCTTGGGCATCAAATATTTCAAAAGACGTGACAAGCCCATCGACGGTTGGCTTCTTCACAATCCAAGCGGTATCGATATGATCCATACGAAGATGAAGATTGAAGCTTTCATCCAGCACATTCAGCCATGGCTTGGCATACCAAACCTTGTGAATGGGCCCCGAGTGAATCTGAAGCATGCCGTGGTTACCCACAAACACCATGACCGGGATTTCGCGAGCGGCGGCGGCCGTCAACACCCTGAGACCCTCGGCACAATGTACCTGTTGAACAAACTTAGACTGCGCAAGTCGTAAGGCCTGCACACGCGAAACGCCATGGGTCTTTAATAGCGAGACAAAATCGTGCGTGTCACGCAGAGCTGCCCACGCTTGATGCAATGCCTGAACATCAATTTGCTGGTCGGCCTGCTCGGGCGTCTTAGGTGCAAGCTGTTCGGTGTAAAGACCGGGTTGTTGTGA
>CANCMG010000141.1 GCA_947378965.1 Alcaligenaceae bacterium
ACGCCATGGGTCTTTAATAGCGAGACAAAATCGTGCGTGTCACGCAGAGCTGCCCACGCTTGATGCAATGCCTGAACATCAATTTGCTGGTCGGCCTGCTCGGGCGTCTTAGGTGCAAGCTGTTCGGTGTAAAGACCGGGTTGTTGTGAGTCATCTGCAAAGTGCTTTGCGAGGTGTTGATAGGCTTGGACATCGCTGTCTTCGCGCAGGTAAATTTTATGAATGGCGATGCCAGACACGTCAAAAAATTGAAGGCTATGCTGTCGACCTCGAGTGGTCATTTCAGAGACTGCGAACCCGTGCGCCCACTTTGAATAGAAAGCACGCAAATCAATATTGCCAGACGCTACCACACCCACTCGTTCAGTCATGGTGGCGTTTTGATACACACCAATTTTTTCGTGCACGCATGAAGCGTTTCGGGTCAGCGCCATCACCTCACCGATGGGTTCTAGTGACACCATCATCGCGTGCCAGTCGGGGCGCAGGCGCAACGCACATAGGTCTTCTACCGCAAATAGTTCAGCAGACTCACTATTAGACTGAGTACTAGTCAAGTCAATACCACTGTTGTTAGCTTGGCTAAACGTGCGCAAAAAAGCATCTTGATGAATGTGCGCGGCGATCAGTTCACCCTCTGACAAGTTGAGTCGTTGCGCCGCATCGAACTGACGGATGAACCCTTGACGTTTTAAGCGAGAAAAAGCTTGAGGAATAGTTTGAACAGGACCTTGCATAAGAGCCTCCGAGGGTTAAAAAATTTTAGAAGTCGTAGCGCAGGGAAACTTGGACCGTACGCCCTGCAGCGGTATAAGCATCGGCAATGCGGCTGTTTTCAGTCAACCCACTCACGTCTGACCAACGCCAGTATTTAGTATCCAAGGCATTATTTAAGTTAGCGTTCAAGGTTAGGTTGGCTGACGGTTTCCAGTACACGCCAAGATCAAGTACGGTGTAATTGGGCGAAGCAAACTGAGAGGTTCTGCCTGGTGCGATACGGCTGGGATCTTTTGCCGCGCTATAGAGCACCGTCGCTTGACCACCCCACTCACCCGCGTCGTACTGCAAACCGAGCATTGTTTTGAAGGGCTGGACTGAATTGAGTGGGGCGCTAACACCATTGATTTGGCTGTCGCCCTGCAAATACGCGGCACCCGTTTGGACCGTCCACCTTTGTCCAACTTTCAGCTCAACTTGGGCGACAACCCCTTGAATCTTGGCCTTTGTTAAGTTGACGTACTGATAAATCGTGGGATTTGAAGGTCGACCAGCCCCGCCAATGACTTCTTGGCTGATGAAGTTTTGATAGCGATTTTCAAAGCCTGCCAACGAATAGCGAAGCCCGTAAGACTTACCTCTGAAGCCAATTTCTAAACTATCGGCATACTCTGGTTTGAGTGCTGGATTACCGACACTGGTATAGCCCGAGGCCAGATTCGCAAACCCGTTATTGACTTGCTCTGGCGTCGGGGCGCGAAAGCCACGAGCCAGTTGCGCGTAGGGAGAAAAGCCAGACGCGAGGCGCCAGACCGCCCCAATACGCGGCGTCACGGCCTGACCTGAGAGGCTCGCTAGCGTTAGATTTTCGTAACCCTTGGATGATGGATCGATGGCATAACGATCAAAGCGCACTCCAGGTATCACGCTCACTGTGCCCAGTTCAATTTCACTTTGAAAAAATGCCCCACCTAAGGTATAGGTCGTATCAGGAAACGGCCTAGAGGGAAACTTGCTTCCGTAAGGTGCATAGGTGCCATCACGCATAGCGCTAATCTGAGCTTGACTCAAATCTAATCCGTATGAGAGACGCTGGTTCACCGAGCCAGTCAGGTTGGTTTGAAACTGCGTGGCGAAACCAATGACCTGCGTGCGAAAGGTGTTATCTCGAATACGCTCGGGTGCACGATTGCGCTGCTCGGTTGCGTATTGATTCACCTTGGCATCTTGCCAGTACAGACGCGTTTCGGCACTTTGAATCCAGGGAGCGTTGACATCGCTATAGTCGTGCTCAAGCGAGAGGCGATCGCGCTCAATCGTATCTTGAGTTGTGAGATCTGTGATGCTGCGGGGCATAACAGGTGCTGCAGCGCGGGCTGAGAACACTTTGGTTTGTTGACTACGGCGTTGCGACTCAATCGTTAGCCCAAGTTGCTGCGCGGCATCAATGGTAAGAATGGCTTTGCCAAGCAAATAGCGATTGTTGTAGTCAACTGGATTAGGGGTTGTGCGATCGATACTTTTGGCGTCGTTGCTGGCTTTGTTATTAGTTTCGTGACCCTGACGATAACTGCCTAATACCAACGCTTGCCATTTGTCATTTTTGCCGGCAACCGCCAAGGTGCCTGAGCCCGCCTGGTCACTACTGGCATACCCAAAGCGCGCAAAGCCGCCAACGTTTTGGCCTTGCGCTAGCAAGTCACTGGGATCAAGAGTTTTAAACGTGACTGCACCCGCTAAGCCATCACTGCCATATTGCGTAGAAGTTGGGCCTCGCAAGATCTCTACACTCTTGAGACCGTCGATATCTAAGAAATCACCACGCCCCGTCGAGAACGGACCAAAGCTGAACCCATTGGGGATACGGATGCCGTCGACCAGCATTAGCACTTGATTGCCGCCGAGCCCACGAATGTTGACGCCCTCTTGACCGCCGCGGCCCGTTGGCGCACCGCCAACGTCAAAGCGTGTGGGGCCGACCGGTACGGTCACGTCGAGCTCGTTGCGAAAGACCTCTTTTAAATTGCGCGCACCTTCTTTTTGAATCGTCGCGTCGGTGATAACAGAGACGCTACTAGGAACGTCGTCGACCTTGCGTGCGCTGCGGGTAGCGCTAACCGTGACATCGCTCAATTTGCTTGAGTCGGCGACTTGGTTGGTAGTCACGCCCTTAGGCGAAATGGTTTGAGCAACGGACTGTTGAGGTAGCGCTGGAAGGGTGAGGGTTAAAGCGATGGCAATGTTTGCTTTGCTCAGCATGGGGTGTCCTAAAGTGACTTAGGCACTGGCTGGCTTAGGCTGGCTTGTGCAATGAAAAATTTGCCGCAACCTGCGGCGATGAAACGCTTACTTGGTGAGGATCAACTTACCGAGTGCTGTTTGACGCAACCGATATAAATCACCGCGATGCTCAATCTCAATTTCTTTAGCAGACTGAAAAAGCCACGCGGTAGACAAACGAATTACGCCGCCCGCCCCCGTGACGAGCGACGCGTGAGCGCCCGGGATTGAGACTTTTTTTTCGCTATTTAGAGAAGCAACAGTGGCGCGATGTGTTGGTAATAAGTGATCCATATCGTTATTTTAAACGATAATGATTCTCATTTGCAAGTAGTGCCTTTGACTGATGAACAGATTTGCTACTGGCTCGCGTTGCCCAACATCCCTTGGACGATTGTCGCGACGTTACGCTCAAACATTTTTAAGTATGTGTCGGCCGCCGTACCTGGCTCCGTTAACGCGTCGGCATATAAACGACCACCGACTTTAGCTCCGCTGTCTTTGGCAATACGTTCGAGTACGCGAGGGTCAGAAATATTTTCAGTAAAGATCGCCGACACCTTATTCTTTTTGATCTGATCAACAATACGCACGACCTCGGCCGCAGACGGTTCATTTGCAGTCGCCAAACCTTGCAGCGGGTAAAAGGTGATGCCGTAAGCCGCAGCAAAATAGCCAAAGGCATCATGCGAAGTAATCACTTTACGTCGCTCAACCGCCACAGCAGCAATTTGAGATATGGTGGACTGGTCGAGCGCTCGAATACGTTTGATATAGTCGGCAGCGCGTTGTTCAAACACGGCAGAATGCGCTGGCAATGCTGCCGCTAAGGCGATTCGGATCGTCTCAATGTAACGCTCGGCATTCGCCAAGTTTTGCCACGCATGGGGGTCAGCGGCGCCGTGTGCATGTTGCGCTCCAGACCCTTTCGTCGCACTCGCGTGCTGATGGGCGTCTTTTAGCTGAAGCGATGTCTTCACACCTTTGCTAGCAATCACAATGGGGCCGCGGTAACCAGAGGCTTTCACTAAACGATCTAGCCAGCCTTCAAAGCCCAGACCATTCACAAATACCAACCGCGCCGAAGCAATACGTTTGGCATCAACCGGTGTTGGATCAAAAACGTGTGCGTCGGTGTTGGGGCCAACGAGGGACGTCACCTCAACGTGCGGGCCTCCGACTTCGCGCACCATATCGGCCAAAATAGAAAAACTCGCAACCACCGGCAAAGGTTGCGCTGCAAGTGTTGGCGCAACCAAGCAGAACACAATCGCCAGAACAATTTTTTGCATGAATGTATGGATCATGCCTGGCACCTCAAGCCTCTTTATGTTGATGAGCCGGAAACCAAACAAGTCGAAGACTCGCACGTGTACCCACACAGAGCGAGACCACATACAGGCCTCCAGCAAACAAAACAATCGCCGGCCCTGACGGCACGTTGGCGTGATATGAAATTAGTAACCCAGCAGCACCGCTTAGCGAACCAAATCCAGCAGCTAACAGCGCTCTTGCCACAACACCAGAGCACCAAAACCGCGCTGCCGTCGCGGGCAACATCAGCAGTCCGACAGCCATGAGAGTGCCTAGCGCTTGAAAGGCAGATACCAAGGTCAGCACCACCATCAACATAAAGAGTTGGTGCACTAAACCACCTCGCCCACCGACCGAGCGTAAAAAAACCGGATCAAAACACTCAACAATCAAGGGGCGCCAAATCACCGCGAGCCCAAGCAGAGTCAGGCTTGATGCCCCACCGATCAGCAACAGTGACTCGCTGTCTATTGCCAGCACGCTGCCAAACAGAAAATGCAGCAAATCGACCTTACTGCCAGAGGTTGCGATCAGCATCACGCCCAGTGCCAGCGTAATCAGATAAAACGAGGCGAAACTAGCGTCCTCTTTCTGTGCGGTCCAGCGAGTGACCGCAGCAGCAAGCAAGGCCATCAGCGCGGCTGCGATAAAACTGCCGATGGTCATCGCCGGTAACGACAGGCCAAAAAAGATAAAACCGACTGCGGCACCTGGCAACACGGCATGCGCGATGGCATCGCCCGCCAAACTCATACGGCGCAACACGAGAATGGTGCCGATTGGTCCACACGCCAAGCCAATCGCAAGGCATGCCACCAGCGCACGACGCATAAATCCATACTCAATGAAGGGCTGAAAGAGCCATGCATAGATCAATACAAACAAATCAGACACCATCAGCGATCCATCCCGGCGCCACTGGGCCTCGCGCACCAAGGTGCCCGCTCATCCCAATACTCAGACGTTTGTCTGGCTTGCGCGAGGTTTTCGGGTGCGAGCACTTGTGCGCTATCGCCCCACGCAATGACTTCACGCGCCAACAACAGTGTTTGTGGAAAATGCGCAAGAACCATATTCATGTCGTGCAACACGGCGATGACCGTACGTGCCTGTCGGTGCCAATTCAGCACCACTTGCAATAGATCATCGGCGGTACGCGTATCCAGTGCATTGAACGGCTCGTCGAGCAAAATGATTGGTGCATCTTGCATCAGCAGGCGTGCAAATAACACGCGCTGCAGTTGGCCAACCGACAGTTCACCGATCAAGCGACGTTCAAACCCTACCAATCCAACCGCGGCCAACGCTTCGGTGGCGTGCGTACGCATCAGTGCGGTGACGCGATTAAAGCTTTTTAGCTCGCGCCAAGCTCCGAGCAACACAACATCTAAGACACGAACCGGAAACTCTCGGTCAATTGAGGATTGCTGTGGAAGGTAGGCCAATTCACCTTTCTGGGCGCGCCCAAATTGAATTGACCCCTCGGCGGCCTGAAGTTGACCAGACAGCGCACCAAGCAGTGTGCTTTTGCCGGCACCGTTCGGGCCCACGATCGCAGTGAGCGAACCGGGTAGAAAGCGCCCCGTCACGTGATGCACAGCAGGGTGCCCTTGATAGGCCAGTGTCAGATTCTGAATCTCGATCGCATCAGGCGCGAGACGGGTCGAATAATGATTAGGCATTGCCAGCGAACGCCCAAAAAATAGCCAACCACAACAGACCCAACAAGGCGAACACCGTCAACACCCTCACCCCAACGCCCACTAAAACGGGGCTGACTTCAACCCGCACGCCACTGGGGCGTGGGCCGTGAGTGTGAGCGTGCGTAACAGAATGGTCGTGCGTGCCGCCATGGACGTGGGCCCCTGACCGAGCGGGGCTCGTACCCGTCGCCTGCTGCCCAATCGCCTGAGGTGCGCGCGCTGAGGCCACATGATGTATGTGACCGTCGTGGCTTGAGGGCTCGTTTGCTTGAGAGGACTGTGCTGGGGCCAACGGCATGAAGCAAGGTGATCTAGGTAATGTGGTTGTTGTGGCTGACGCAAGATATGAATTTGCGCAATGTTTAATAATGATAATACAATATCATTATCATTGCACGCACTTAGCGTCGTCTGTGTTATTTTTCGTCGTATTAGCGTCGTGCTGTCCGGTCGACAGTCGCCGGCGCTGACCTCGCGTCGCACTTGTTTTTCAAGACAGGCTCATGGAAAGATCAACGATTCAACGCTCTGCTATCCACGATGCTTTAAAGCGTGCGGGGCGGCCCCTGCTAGCGCTTGAAGTGCTCGAACTGGCCTGCGAAACTGTGCCGCGCATCGGTATCGCGACGATCTACCGAAACTTAAAAACGATGGTTGACGAGGGTCTGCTTAGGCAAGTTGTGTTGCCCGGAGAAAACCCACGTTTTGAACTCTCTGGTCACGGGCATCATCACCACTTTCAATGCAAGCAATGCCAAAAAGTCTTTGACATTCACTCGTGCCCAACCGATTTAGCAGCCCTGGCACCAAAGGGTTTTACCGTCGAAGATCACGACTTGACCTTATACGGTCGCTGCAAAAATTGTTAATAGCGCGCTAACGGATAAGTGAAGAACTAAGCTTGACTAAAGCGCTCGCAGCAGCCGTGCAACCGTGTTTTCAAAAAATGTTTCTAGCGTTGTGGCCTCTTTATTGCCGCCCACAGTAAAGGGCAAAACAACCAGCGGCACATTCGCTTTATCGCTAAACCATTTAGAGGCGGCATCACCCGCATAGGCCGACGTAATAATCATACGACCTTTCAGCTGGCTTTGCCGTTGCAAAACGCTACCAAGATGGGCGACCGACGGATCGACACCCGGCGATGGTTCAAGCGTACCGACTTGAAGCAAGCCCAGCCAATCACTCAGGTACAAAAATCCATCGTGTTGCACCCAGATTTTTTCTCCACGCAAGGGCTGAGCGCTTGCTGTCCAGCGATCAATGCTCGCTTGCCATTTAAAAATAAAGCTTCGCAACCGGTCTTGATAAAAACTGCTGTTCACCGAATCAATCAAGATCAGACGCTCAGTTAACGCTCGTGCGATTGGCAAAAAATTTCTTGGATCGGTTTGAATGTGTGGATTACCTGCAGCGTGCACATCCCCCATGCTGCGATCCACTGTCGCAGGGACACCTAGCAGCTGAACGTATTGACTGGCTTCGAACATACCAGGTGCACCCGGCAAGATCTTTGGGTTGCCTGCGTCACGCTGCAAGAGTGGCAGCCAACCAATTTCAAGATCTGCTCCGGTAGCGAGCACGAGTTGCGCACTGCGCGCCCGTGCCAGCAGCGAGGGGCGCGCTTGCACGCGGTGCGGATCTTGCAAAGCATTGGTGGCCACATACACCTTCACTTTATCCCCACCTAACTCCTCTGCCAACGCCCCCCACTCGGGCACTGTCGCGAAGACGTTTAGTTGAGCCTCAACTCGTGCGGCGGTCAATACCAAC
>CANCMG010000142.1 GCA_947378965.1 Alcaligenaceae bacterium
GGCGTGACCGCAACCTACATTAGCCCCGGAGAAGGCGAATCGATTTCAGCGACGTCAACGATTGTGCACCGTGGTCGCATGACTGCGGTGGTAAGCACACAAGTGATCAACAGCACCGGACGCAAAGCGCTCGAAGTGATTACGACGCACGCACGTCGACCCTAAGCGCTCTCAGCGCGCTCTTGTGTTTTTTTATTTTTGGGTGGCTTATAACGGTTATAGCCCCACAGATACTGCTCAGGCATCTGCGCAATCATGGCTTCCATTTCTTGGTTGATGATGGTTGCCGCAGCAAGGCCGTCATCCGGAAGCGGGTGTTCAAGTTTTTTATACTTCAGGGTATAACCTTGGCCCAAGCCGTTTCGCTTGGCCCCCAAAATAAAAATGGTGGCGCCCGACAGCTTTTGTAACCGCTGCACCAGGGTCATGGTGTAGGCGGGCTTGCCAAAGAAAGGCGCCCACACGCCTTCACCTTCTGGTGGGACTTGATCAGGCAGAATGCCCACAGTGTTGCCGCGCAATAACGTTTTGACCAACGTGCGTACACCCGTTTGGTTTGCCGGCGCCATGGTGAGCTGGGGGCGTGACCGCATTTGGATGATCCAGTCTTGCAGCCATTCGATACGCGGTGGTCTAAACAAGACGGTTGAACGGTAACGACTGCTATACACCGGGCCTAGCAGTTCAAAACAACCAGCATGAGGCGATAGCAAGATGACGCCCTTGCCTAGCGCTAGTGCCTCGTCAAACTGTTGCCAGTTATCGCATGTCAGTTTGGTATTTAAAAACGCATCATCACGTCGAGTCCACCAAAAAGGCATTTCGTAAATCAGTTGCCCCGAGCTGAGCATCGCTGCACGCAGCGTTTGCGCGGTAGACTCGGGGAACGCCTGCTTGAGGTTTGCGGCTGCCAGACGCTTATAACGCCCAGGCAGACGCCAAGTTAACCAACCGGCGCACCAGCCAAGGGCCTGGACCACAACGAGTGGTAGGGACCCGACCAGCTTGAACAGGAGGGTGGCGAGTACAGGCAAAAATTTATTGAGCATAACGAATAGAATACCAAAACAACGCAAATAGAATACCAAAACAACGGCTGAATCGACTAATCCGAGACTCTTTTAAACACTCTGTACAGCTCACATCTATTTCGCGACACCTCAACACAAAAACGTGAGTCTCACTCTGTCAACGTAACCTTTTCCTAACAAATCTCACTCTTTCAGCACTATTTTTTATGAAACTGACCGATCTCGTCACCCCCGTCGCCCTCATTGATTTACCCCGCATGCAACACAATATTGAGCGAATGCAAGCGCAAGTCGCGAGTTTGGGCGCGACTTTCAGGCCCCACGTGAAAACCTCAAAATGTGTGCAGGCCACTGAGGCACAGATCCAGGCGGGCGCGCAAGGCATCACGGTCTCTACAATCAAAGAAGCTGAGCAGTTTTTTGCTGCAGGGATTCGAGATATTTTGTACGCAGTAGGCTTGGCGCCTAATAAACTCGCCGCGGCAGCCGCACTGATGCGCAAAGGCTGTGATCTTAAGGTGCTGACCGATAGCGTGCAATCGGCCCAAGCAATGACCGCCTTTGCCAAAGAGCAGGGGCTCAGTTTCAAGGTACTGATTGAAATCGACACCGATGATCATCGTTCGGGGATTAAGCCTGAGTCGGCAGCGCTCTTAGCGGTTGCGCAGGCTCTTGAGTCACCAAGCTGCGAGATTGTTGGCGTGATGACGCACGCAGGGTCAAGTTACGACTTAAATACGCCCGAGGCGCTGATTGCCATGGCAGAACAAGAGCGCGCCGGCTGCGTGCGCGCGGCCGAGCGTCTGCGCGAAGCTGGGTTTGCTTGCCCGATTGTGAGTATCGGTTCAACCCCCACGGCCTTGTCTGCCAAAAACCTCGAAGGTGTAACTGAGGTGCGCGCTGGTGTGTACGTCTTTTTCGATTTGGTGATGCATAACATTGGCGTGTGTACTAAAAACGAAATTGCACTCAGCGTGTTGACCAGCGTGATTGGTCATCAAGAAGAAAAAGGCTGGGCCATTGTTGACGCGGGCTGGATGGCCATGAGTCGCGACCGTGGCACACAAAAGCAAACGACTGATTTTGGTTATGGCCAGGTCTGCGAGCTCAACGGGCAGGTGCTTGAGGGTTACACCATTAGCGGTGCTAACCAAGAGCACGGCATCGTTTCGCGTGCTGGGCAACCCGATTTAGAGATCGCCAAGCGTTTTCCGCTTGGTACGCAATTTAGAATTTTGCCTAACCACGCTTGCGCCACGGGTGCTCAGTTTCCAGAGTATCAAGCGCTTGACGCGCAAGGCACTGTTCAAACCTGGAGCCGGTTTTACGGCTGGTAGGATTTAGCCATCGCGATTATTACGAATTGAAGTCTGTTTCGGTGCAGTGCACACTGCGCTCTTGTTTACATTAGCAAGAGGTGCAGTGTGTCTGTTCAGTCTTCAAAGCCATCAGTCAAGTTATCTTTGCAAGGCGTGGCGCGGCAAACTACCCACGGGTTGGCGCCACGACGCGTTGGTCAGAGCCTAAGGCGGCAAGCCGGGCAAGGCATGACCGAATACATCATCATCGTTGCTTTAGTCGCGGTTGCTGCGATTGCGGTGTATCAGTATCTGGGGCAAGTGCTGCGTGCTCAAACTGCCGCGGTCGCAAAAGAGCTTGCCGGAGAAGATGGCACCCAGCAGTCGCGCGCCGCACAATCTGCTGCAGAGTCGGCAGCCACTCAAGCCGCCGCAAAGTCTTTAAAGGATTTCACTGGTAATGCAGAGGGCTCGGCTCGATGAGACGCTGGCTCAAAGATTTGCCGAGCACCTCTGCATTGCTTCAACAGCGATCTGTTTTACCACTGCAGGCGATCAGCCAGTGTGGTCAAGTTCTGCCTCTGGGCTTGCTACTGAGCGCTGTGGTGCTAATGGCGTGGGTGCTGTCCCTGAACCTAGGTCGGTTGGTGCATAACAAAGCGTCGCTCTTACGAGCGACCGACGCCGCAGTGTATTCGGCTGCCGTTGCGCAAGCGCGGGCCTTGAACCTTCATGCGTACTTAAATCGCGCGCAACTCGCGCAGCAAGTTGCGATGGCGCACTTAATCACCATGGCGTCGGCTCAACGCTACCGAGCGACCCTTGCACAGCAAGCTAGTCGCTTTAATCCTCCAGCAAGCCTGATCGGAGCGCTGTTTGGCCCGCAATACGCTGCAGCCTATTTGGCGGCGAAAGCGGGCGGCCTTGGCGATCAAGTGGCCTTGGCGCAGTTGTCTGAGGCTTTTCATCGTCATGATGACGTGATTCATCGAGTGATTGAGCAAGCTCGAAGCGAGCAGATCAAACGTCTACCCAGCTACAGACAACAAGTCATGAATCAGGTGTTAGTGCAAAACGTCGGTGCTAGTGGCTCGACTATGACGGGCACAACCTTGGCTGGCCTTGGGCTTGAAGCAACTGCCACAGTCGATGATTTGCCAGGCTTTGTCTCGCGTTTTTCAAGCGCAGATGCCAATTGGCAGGCGCTGCTCAAGCGTGTATCAAAACAATATGGTTTTTTAAATGACCGCCAGCACACGACTCGCAATTTTTGGGCGGTAAACCTGCGGTGCCCACACAAACGCCATGAGTTGCGTCGCAAAGGCTCGACACGGCTTGGGGCAAACGGCGTTTGGTCGGTGCAAGATCATCAATCGTTTCATGCCTTGCGTTACAACCGGGTGATTGGTTGTTATCAGCGCGAATACCCAATGGGTTGGGCGTTGGTCAACAGTACGCCACGTTCTCGTACGCAGCCAGATGTGCAACACGCAACTAATATTGAGCCCCAAACTTTTGCTAAAGTGCAACATGCAACTGACATCGAGCCCCAAACTTTTGCTAAAGAATCGTTTTGGCGTTGGGTGAACCAACAGCCTAACGGAGGCTGGAATATTTTTTCAGGTGGCGATAATCGCCTTGCACGTCGTTGGGCGTCTGCAAGCGAAATTCGCTGGACGACGCAAGGCCTACCTAGCTACGCTGCGCTGACACCCAAGCATAAAGAGTCGATTCGCTTGGCGATATCTGTCAAACAACAGAGCAAGCTGATTCATACAGGTGATGCGCTTGAAGAGAAACGCTTCGGTGGTCGATTCGCATTGAGCTCGCCTGAGCGTGTTCACGCGTTGCACGCTAGGGCTGCGGCTCAAACTTACTTTGCTCCACCAAATACGAGCGGTCAGGCAACTGCTAGGCCTAATCTTTTTCAACCGTTTTGGCGCGCACGTTTGATCGATATCGCTGACACAAAGCAACGGGGTACACCATGAAGGCACGCTTGACGTCGTCTCAGAGTCATGGTCAAGCTACCGTTGAAGCGTTGCTGATGATTGTGTTTGGATTCTTGCTAGTGTTGGGCATACATCACCTCGGTCAGCTTCGTTCAAGCACACTTGACTTGCTTGGTGAAAGTCACTTTTTATCGTTTATACCCCAGTGGGTAAACGATGGTTTGGACGCTAACGTGCGCTTGGGCGATTCAACATACAGTTCGATGCAACGCGAGCTTGAAAATCAACTCGGCTTTGATTCAGCAACGATGTTGCGGGCAAGCGCCCAGTCTGCCCCGATGCAACGAAGCACGCTTCCAACACTCGGCCTGAGTCGGCAGGCGCCGCTGTTACGCCATAGTTTTTTGCTCTCGGGGTATGGTCAGGCAGACTCAACGCAGGCAGCACAAACGAAAATTGCAGATTCTGCCACGCTATGGCAAAAGAGCTTTTCGCAATCTAGGCAGCTAGTGAACAACAGTGCAGCAACGCTGCAAAGCATCGATCAGGCTTGGGGTCGCACCACGTTAACTTCGTCGTGGTTAGTCCCCTGGGCCAACGAGAGTTTGGTGCCAGGGTCACGGGGGCTAGCGTTGTCGTCGCAGCGGAAACAGGCTGTTTATGAAACGCCGGGCGGTGTTTTGAAATGACTAGTCGTGTGCTTATTACGAGTCTTGAGCGACCCGTACGCACTTGGTTGCGCACCGTGTTGCTGATTAGTGCGGTTAGCCTGTTGCCTGCTTGGCTCTCAGCTGCTCAGGCCACTGTCGCTTTGAAGGCCGTCGTGCTTCCTTACGCGGTTACGCGTTCGGTCATTATTGATAAGAGCCAATTGCAGGGGGTAGACGTTGGGCTTGAACGTTTGCATAGCCCTGCAACACTTGAGGCCACGTTAGAGCAACTGGCGCTGCTGCTGCCTGAGTTGACACCCGTGTGGTCTGAACAAGGCGTGATGCAAGCCCACTGGACCAGCCCCGAGGCCTCGTACGCGTTATTACTTTGGGAGACTCAAACACACACTACCGAAGGGTTGTTGTCAGCGCTTGCGCTGACGGCAATTCACAGCAAATTGCCTGAGCAGTCTGCGGCTACTGAGTGGCTTCCTAAGCAAACCCAGCAATTGTTTCGTTGGATTGACAAAGCAGGCCCTCAACCCATTGCACTCTCAAGCTTCATTGTTTCAATACCGTCTTCGCAACTCGTTAACCACCTTACAGCACACGGTCAACGCAATGGGTGGGTACGCTTAGCGGATGAGCTGACGTTCTTTCGCAGCCAAACGCGTTTGTCGTTTCAGGTCATGACCGATAAAGGTCAGACCACGGTGTTGGTGTACGAAACCTCGCGAGACGCCCCATGACAATCACTCCGGCACAGCGTAATGGGCTGTTGATCGTGATTTCAATTGGCCTTGGGTGCTTGTCTGCCTGGGCAATTGAACAGCATCTGTCAGCAAAAGAGCAAGAGCTTGAACGGCAAAGTCGTATCGAGAAGGTGGTTCGGATCGTGGCGGCCAGAGATTTGCCAAGGGGTACGCTCGTGACCTTAAAAGACATTGCCAAAGACGAGTTTCCAGCGACTTGGATTTCTGCCGATGCAGTCGCACTGAGCGAGGTTCAGCTTGTTCAAGGGAAACAACTCAATAGCGACTTAAAGGCAGGGCAGTTGCTGATGCACGTTCATTTAATCGAACCAACTCAACCAGCGCTTGCTTCGAGATTGAGCGCCGATAAGCGAGCGGTGACGATTCCAGTTGATCTGATGAGTTCAATGTCGGGTTTATTGCAACCGGGTGATCGTGTCGATTTGTTTGTGTCTTTTGAATATAAAGGACAACGTACGACCGCGTCGTTGATGCAAGGGGTTGAAGTGCTTGCCACGGGTCAGCAGACGAAGATGACAGGCGATCACAGCTCGGCCACCGAAGTGCGGTATTCAACGGTGACGTTAGCGGCTTCGCATGATGAGGCAAAAAAACTGGTGGCGGCACGACAAGGCGGCACGATTACTGCGGTACTCAGCCATGAATCTGCAGATCCTCTAACTCTGGGGCATCAAATGACTGCTACCCAATTGCCTGAATTGTTAGGCCTTGAGTCAGCTAAGCCCACCGCGGTGGTTGAAATCATCTATGGCGATCGTCTGGCGAAAGAGCCACTCTCGGTCAATTCAGCGGATTGGTCTGACTTGATTGGTACGCCGTCGACCAAAGGGACACCATGAGCGCTCACCGGGCGGTTTATCGATCGACTAGAGCCCTATTTGTGTGGATAGTGGTGCTCACCATGGGCTTGTCGCCTGTGGCAGTTGGTGCTGACAATCCGATACGCCTTGACCTCGAAACGGGCGCCTCAACGGTTCTTAAGCTCAAAGGGGTCACGCGCATTGCGGTAGGTAACAGTCAAATCGTTCAGGTGACAACGGTGAACCCTCGCGAGGTGTTGATGTTTGGCAAAACGCGCGGCTCTACCACGGTTGATATTTGGGTATCTGATAAAAAACGGTACACGTATCGTGTTTTTGTTACGCCCGAAGGATTAAGCAGAATCCAGGAAGAGATCTCGCGCCTACTTAAAAATATCCCGCAGGCGCATAGCCGAATCGCTGGTGATAAGTTGGTGATTGAGGGTGAAGACCTGAACGATGCCGATCAGTTGCGTATCGCAACGCTTGCCAAGCGTTATCCCGAGGTGATTGACTTTACGAGCCAGCTTGGCTGGGACAAGATGATTTTATTAGATGTGCAAGTGTTAGAGCTGCCAAGCTCACGCATGCACGAATTGGGGGTTCGCTGGGATCCGACATCGCAAGGCGGTGTTCAAACAGGTTTAGCCTGGGAGGGGGGCTCAACCGCCCTGATGCAACGCCCCGGTGAGGCGGGGCTGGCTCTACCTTTTCCATTACCGCAAGCGGCAGGATACTTGGGGCTTAATGCCTTGCTGTCGGCTCGATTGGCGGCCTTGTCAAAGTCTGGCGAAGCCGTTGTGTTGGCGCAACCTCAGTTGCTTGCGCGTAGCGGTTCGACTGCTAGCTTTTTGGCCGGTGGTGAAGTGCCCTATGCCTCGGTGGATAAAGATGGAAAATCCACCACGACCTTTAAAAAATATGGTGTCTCGTTAAACATTACCCCGCATGCCGATCGTAATGCGGCGATTCGTTCCCGGATAGAAATTGAAGTCAGCTCAGTCGACACCACCATCACGGTGCCGGGTGGACCCGCTCTAAAAATTCGAAAAGCATCAACAGAGTTCAATGTGCGCTCTGGGCAAACGTTGGTGTTGGGCGGCTTTATTTCACGTGAACGCGCTCG
>CANCMG010000143.1 GCA_947378965.1 Alcaligenaceae bacterium
CCTTCTAAACCTGTTTGCGGCCGACTATGAATCAAAGGCACTGTGGCACGATAGTTTGTTTGAATGTCAACGTGATCAAGTTGCTCAAACTTAAACGGTGTGTCTTTCAACATATCGAGCAAACCATCAATCGTGCGATGTGTGGCATAGCACAGAGGGTATTTTTTAACTTCAATACCGCTACGTTCAATTTCAAGCGGCAAGCTACCTAATTGGTCAAGCTCACCATGCAGATCCATCTTATCGGCATAGAGAGTGGTATAGCCCTGATCACCATCCAACGCCTTGGCTGAGGCATCAAATCCAACCTTAGCCAGCATGACAGCACGCAGTGCCACCGCATTGGCTTGCCCTGCCTGAAAAGGCTTAGACATCGTGCCAAAGTTCTGACGCGTACCTGCAATCTGCGACACCGTGATACCCAAGGCGTTCACAATCTGAGCGTGATTGAGTTTTAACAAATGTGCACACGCCACCGTTGCACCGAACGTCGCAATCGAAGCCGTCGAATGCCAGCCCTTGGCGTACTGTTCATCCACAATGGCACGTGCCAAGCGCAAGGTCACTTCAAAACCGACAATGTACGCGTTGAGGATGTCGCGCCCTTGCGACTGCAGCGTTTCGCCCAGCGCAATCACGGCCGGCAAAATCGCTACGGTTGGATGGCCACGCAATGGTGAGGACACATCATCAAAATCCAAAGCATGGCCCATTGTGCCGTTCACCAAGGCCGCCATTTCTAGCGATAGCTTCTGGCCAGTTGCCCAAACCGTTGCCATCTGCGGGCCCGTTTGACCTTGAGCGTACTGAAGACTGAGTTGCGAGGCGGGCTCTTGCACGCCTGCGACTGCACAGACGATAGTGTCAAACAACGCGCGCGCGGCAACGTGTCGACTTGCGGGTGTAATTGTTGTTGGATCAAAATTCACAACAAACGAAGCAATTTTTTCACTGGCGGTTTGAGTCATGGCTGAGTCTCTGTAAAAACTTAAAGAAATGCGGTGTCAATAAACGGGCGCGAAACCTTACAACCTCGAGCCTCTCAAAAATGTATGCTGCCTGTGTGAAGCGCTGTCATGTGGATTTGTCTGTTCATTGCTACTAATTTTTGATCAGAAAATTCGCCTTCATTTACTGGGCTGTTATCCCCGCTTTTTTTGTCACCGCTGCAAATTTTGCCAATTCGCTTTTGACGAACGACTGAAATTTTTCAGGGGTTGCAGGCGCAACGGGCTCGGCCCCCAACTCACGAATCCGTGCTTGCACCTCTGGAAGGCCAAGCACCGCATTGAGCTCTTGATTTAAACGAGTCAACACCTCGTTGGGTAATTTGGCTGGCGCAAACAAACCAAACCAAGCGCTGATCTCGACGCCAGCAACACCGGCCTGCTGCATGGTAGGCACATCAGGCGCTGCGGGCGTGCGCGCCGCGCCTGTCATGGCCAACGCCTTGAGTCGGCCCGCCTGCGCTGCGGGCAACGCCGAGGGGATGTTCGCAAAAAACATGCTGACTTGACCTCCCTGCACATCAATCACCGCAGGGCCATCGCCTTTGTACGGCACATGCGTCACGTCAATATTCGTCACGCTTTTAAACAGTTCGCCTGCAAGATGGGGTGAGGATCCAGTGCCTGAGGAGGCAAAGCTTAAAGTGCCTGGCTTAGACTTCGCGAGCGCAACTAACTCGCTCAACGTGTTGACGCCCAGATTGGGTGCAACGACTAACAAGAGCGGCACTGTTGCGATTAACCCAATGGGTGTGAAATCGCGCTCGGCATCGTATGAAAGCTTGGCGTAGATATTGGGATTAATGCCATGTGTGGCAGAGCTTCCCATCACCATTGTGTAGCCATCAGGGGGCGACTTCGCCACATAGTCTGAGGCAATAATCCCATTAGCTCCCGCCCGATTTTCAACCACCACGGGCTTGCCGAGTCGGTCAGTCAGCTTTTGTGCCATTAAACGCGACAGCAGATCATTTGTGCCACCGGCAGAATATGCTGAAATAATGCGCAGCTGCCGCTCGGGCACCCACTCGGCTGCCTGACACAGACCACCGAGCAACAGCGCAATGCTAACGCTTGCGCCCAGCCGAGTAAGCACCCGAACACTATTGTGTAAAAGCATGTTGTCGCATCCCCTTGCGGCATAGCCTTGAGCGACTAAGCACGATTTTTTAATATATTTTTTGACAGTTTAGCGCAGTCAGAAAACAGACGAAGCCAGACAAACGGGCCCAAACAGTACGGCGCCAACAGTCAATCACTAAGATATCTAGTCACCCACGAGATTCTTAGGCATACTTATCACTCCATGGTTCACCCGCTCTTTCGCATATCAAACGCAAGACCGCGAACCAAGCCAAATTTGACAGGCTCGTGACACAGCCTAAAGGTAACCGACATGTTTTCACTGATCCGAAACCGCAAGATTGTGACGCTCTTGGGTGTGGTCGGCGCCTTGCTTCTGGGCCAAGTTCAGGCGCAACCCTATCCCAACCGCGACATCACTTTTATTGTGCCTTATGGCCCAGGTGGCTCAACCGATCCGATTTCGCGCCAGTTTGCGAACCAACTCGAGCAAGCCCTCAAGGTCAACGTTAGCGTCGAGAACAAACCAGGTGGTTCAGCCACCATCGGCACAGCAGCTGTCATTCGAGCCAAACCTGATGGCTATACGTTGGGGCTCACCTCAAACAGCGTGCTGTCATATCAACCGCTGGTGAACAAAGGGCTAGCCTGGAAAGGCCCAGAAGACTATCAGTCGATCGTCAAGCTCGTTGACCTGCCCACCATTATTGCGGTGCGTGCTGATTCGCCTTGGCAAACCTTTGAAGATTTTATGGATGCTGTTCGTAAAAATCCCGGAAAAGTTCGTGCAGCGGTATCGGGCTATCGAACGACCCCAGATTTGGCGATTCAAGAGTTGAACAAAATCGCCCAAGTGAAGATTGCCACCATCCCATTCACTGGTGGTGGCGGCGAAGCGCTTGTCGCACTGCTTGGCGGCCGAGTTGAAGCGAGTACTGGCTATGCCCCAACCATGTTGCCCCATGTGCAAGCCGGCAAAATCCGAATCATTGCTGCGTTTACGAAAGACAAATATTTTGCGTTTCCACAGGCCACATCTGTTGTGCAGGCTGGTTACAACGTCACCTTACCCGCCTCGTATGGCATCGTTGCACCCAAGGGGATGCCAAACGAGATCAAAGACAAAATCATTGCCACAGCACTCGCGATTGGAAACAGCCCAGAGTTTGCACAATTCGCTGAAAAACATGGCCTGATCCTTGATGTCAAAGGACCGAAACAGATGGACGAAGAAATGAATGAATACACCAGAGTCTTTCGTGAGCTGATTGTATTTATGGACCAAAAAAAATAATTTAAAAAGTGCCACTCATCTTAAAGGGCCACTCATGCAAATCCGTAAATTGACCGGTCACATTGGCGCTGAGTTACTCGGCGTTGATTTAAGCAAAGACTTAACGCCGATTCAGATCAACATGCGCGCGCCGATGCAATGCTTGCAGGCCTGCCTGCCCTCAATGACTAAGAAAGGCTTTGGTCGCGTGGTCAACATCAGTAGTCGAGCGAGTTTGGGGATGCTTAGACGCACTGCCTATGCGGGTGCCAAAAGCGGCATCGTTGGCATGACAAAGACTTGGGCGCTTGAACTCGGCAGTCGTGGCATCACCGTCAATGCGGTGGCTCCAGGGCCGATCGAGACTGAAATGTACAGAAAGAATAATCCCCTCTCACCGCAGCAAATGACTGATTTTTTAGCGCGGATCCCGGTCCGGCGGCTCGGTAAGCCCGAAGATGTCGCTAATGCGGTGACGTTTTTGCTTTCGCCCGAAACCGGCTTTATGACCGGCCAAGTGCTTTATACCTGTGGCGGGCTGACGATTGGGGCGGCGGCGAGTTAAAATACTCGGCTAGTCTTGAAACCATCACTATCCGGACGTACTCAAACTGTCGCACCTCATCGAAACCTTACCCACGCTCACGCAGATTTCCCCAGATCTGACTCCCGAACAAGAGCATTTCAGCGAGCTTGTTAAACAGGCCGAGCGCCTGACTCTTAAAATTAGAGGGCTGCGCAGCCTAGTCGACCAGCACCGTACGGTGCATCAGACCACGCTCAAGCCTCTGCAACGCCGCCAAGAAACTCTGCGCAAAAGCATGGTCATCTGGCTGGATCAACGCCTAGAGAAAGGCGGCCTGCCGACTCGGCACCAAAAGTTGATGCACCGGTTGATTTGTAAACTTGCGCTCGATTTTGCCCTCGCAGGCGATCACAACATGCGTGCGCTGCACGATGCGCATAGCGACGAGTCTCTGGCAGACATTCAGCAGGCGCAGGCGCGCGAGGCTCAAGCGTATTTTGAACAAACCATGGGTCGCGAGCTCGAAGAAGACGAGCCCTTTGAAACCGTCGACGATGTATTACATGCCAAATTTGAGCAACTACGCAAACAGGCTGAACAGCGCGAAAGTCAAAAAGAAAAGCGTAAAAATAAGCGTACTAAATCCGCGAGCCAACTACAAGCCGAACAGCTACTCGCCGATGCCCAAGGTGCGTTGCGTACGATTTATCGACAACTGGCAAGTGCTGTGCACCCCGATCGCGAAAGCGACCCCATTGAACGCGCTCGCAAGACGCAACTCATGAGCGATGCCAATACGGCGTACGGTCGCGGAGACCTGCTGACCTTATTGCATCTGCAACTAGAAGCCAATCTGACTGAAACCCAAATCGCCAGCAACCTGGCGCACGACAAAATTTTGGCGCTCACCAGCGTCATTACCCATCGCACTCAGGGCATTCAACGCGAGCTACGCGATGTTGAACTTGATGCCATCAGCGAGTTTGGTATGTCACCGGCAGCGACTGTGACCGAGGCCTCGTTGAGCCGTCACTTAGCCACTTTGCAACGCCGTTTTCACTCCGAAATTACCGCCATCAAAAGCGATTTGCTTACGGTGCGTGACGATGCCGGACTTAAGCGTTGGTTGAAAGAACAAGACGCTGAATAGCACTCATGAATCAACTTCTAGGTTGATTAGTAAAGGATGAGAGTGATGTTCAGGCAAGGCACGGCCTTAAACTCAGCGTGCCGCCTCCAGCGAACCTAAGATCCGCTCACTACTGTGACTTGTGCTTGTGTACGACGTCTCACTTCTATAAAGCTCGTTCAATCCGGTGTTTGGCGACAGTGGTTCGGGGCACTTTAAAGTCAAACCAATTACGCACATCTTCATCCAGCCCAATGCCGTGCATGAAGTTGTAAATGGCTTTTCTGAGCCCTACCCCTAACGCAGCGTGATCCACCCCGGTCGGGTCTGTGAACAAGACATCATTTTTTGCAAAGCTGACTGGCGGCAAGGGCTTGAGGATCACGCCGTACTCTTCGGGATTCAGGCCCACAGGCGAATGCACCGTGCAAGTAAATCGGTGAAAAAAACCACTTTGAATACAGCCATTGGCAAACAGTTGCCGCACCAGTTCAAGTGCGTCGACCGTATCTTGCACCGTTTGAGTCGGAAACCCATACATCAAATACGCGTGTACCAAAACGCCTGCATCACTAAACCCACGCGTCACCCGCGCCACTTGATCAACTGAAACGCCTTTTTTCATGAGGTTAAGCAGCCGATCAGACGCTACCTCAAGACCACCCGACACCGCAATGCAACCGCTTTGCGCAAGCAAGTCACATAACTCTGGCGTAAAGGTTTTTTCAAAGCGGATATTGCCCCACCATGAAATCCCGGTATCGCGCTTTAACAGTTCAGTCGCGAGCGCTTTGAGTGATTTTGGCGGCGCAGCTTCGTCAACAAAATGAAAGCCCGTTTGCCGGGTTTCTTGAATAATCGTTTCGATCCGATCCACTAAGACAGTGGCCGAAGCGCTTTCGTAGCGACCAATGTAATCCAGGCTGACATCGCAAAAACTGCATTTCTTCCAGTAGCAGCCATGCGCCACAGTGAGTTTGTTCCAGCGGCCATCGCTCCAGAGGCGATGCATGGGGTTCAGCATATCAAGCAGCGATAGATAACGCTCAAGCGGCAAACCATCCCAAGTGGGCGTACCCACTTCTTCAAACGGTACGTCGGGCTCGACCAAATTGATGTATTGCACCCGCTGCGACTCAGCATCGCGCACGAAGGTGCGCACCAGTCGCTGCCTTGAACGTTGCCCTTGCAGATACGCCAGTAACGACAACAAGGGACGCTCGCCCGAATCAAGCGTGACGTAATCAAAATAATCAAAGACTCGTGGCTCAGTGAGTTCACGCAACTCGGTATTAACAAAACCGCCGCCTAATAAGGTGACGATGGTTGGGTTGTAGGCTTTCACTGACTGGGCGATGCGAAACGCTGCGTAGACTGAGCCCGGAAACGGCACAGAAATTAGCACTACTGTCGGTTGGTGTGCGTTAAGTGCGTCTAACGTTAAACGCACAAGCGTATCGTCGATCAGATTGCTTGGCGCAGCTAAGGCTTGCGCTAGAGGTTCAAAACTTGCCTGACTGGCTGCAAGCGACTCGCCATAGCGCACAAACTCAAAGCGCGGATCAATCGCATCGCGCAGTACATCTGCCAGATCATTCAGATAAAGGGTAGCCAAGTGCTTGGCCTTGTCATTCAAGCCAAGCGCACCAAAGGCCCAAGCTAGTGGGTCACCGCCTTCATCATCTACGTAGACATCTAGGCTTGCAAAGCGTGGGCCCTCAGGCAAGTACTGCCGACTGGCAATACGATGAGCCAGGGTTGAATCTCGTCCCTGCAAGAAGGCGATCACCGGCTCGATCGTTGCAAAATAACGCGCACGTTGCTCAACGAAGGCTTCGATGGTTTGGGTATGCTGAGCTGAAGGCAAACGGTCAACGGCCGCCGCCACCTCAACTAGGCCTTCGCGCGACAGCAAACGAAGCACCAGAGCAAGTGCCAAATCCTCTTGCACCGCCTCAAAACCACGCGAACGCAAAAAACCCGTCAAATACGCTGTCGAAGGATATGGCGTATTGAGCTGCGTCATCGGTGGAATGAGGGACAACACACGGATTGGAAGAGCGGTCATAGCACCTAAACGGCTAAAAATAAACGAAGCTAACAATCATCTAAAGGACTAAGAGGCACTCACGGGCACTTGAGAAAAAGCAAAATCGATCATCGCAGCAAGCAGTATAGTCGGAGCAATGATCACTCCTTAGGAGGTTGGCTGAATGTTCTCTACGCTGAAGGCGCTTCCCAGAACGGTCTGGCTGATTGGCCTCATCAGCCTGGTAAACGACTCAGCCAGCGAGATGATCTACCCGCTGATGCCACTGTACTTAACGTCGGTGTTGATGGCGGGCCCGAGAGCTTTGGGCATCATTGAAGGCATCGCCGAAGCGACTTCTAGCCTGTTTAAACTGGTTTCAGGTGTGATCGTCGACCAAACCAAAAAAACCAAACCTTGGATCGTGAC
>CANCMG010000144.1 GCA_947378965.1 Alcaligenaceae bacterium
CCTTTTTCAAACAACACAAAGCGGCAGCGATGTGAGAAGGGGCAGGTGGTACCGGAGTAGAGGACCATCATGTTGGATTTCCGTCCTAAAAATGACTACAGATAAAAACGAAAGGCCAGCGTCTACATTCAGCAGACGCTGGCCCTGAAGTAAAACTACTTAACGTGCTTCCAGAACGAGGCGTTCAGGCGCCACGCGACGACAAAAAACAGACCCAAGAACAGCAATACCCAAACGCCAATTTGCTTGCGCTTTTGTTGTATAGGCTCTGACATCCAAGTCATGAAAGCCGTGAGGTCGGCAATGTCGTTATCGTAAGCAGACGTACGCGAGGCATCAAGAGCCTTGAACTTATGCTCGGTGCTTGCGTGCCCACGATAATTTGAGAGCTTCTCGGTTTTGCTCGTTGCGTAACCCAGTGAGTCATACGTGGTTGTGACACGCTCCCAGGCGGCAGGCCCTTTGCCACCGGGTGCTTCATGTTGATGCGTCACGATCGTGGTGAGTTCGCGCGGGCCCTGGCGTTCGTAAAGTACGTGAGGCATCGCTGCGGCAGGATAAGCTAAGTTATCCCAGCCAGTCGGTTTGCTGGTGTCGCGATAAAAAGCACGCAGGTAGGTGTAGATATAGTCTGAGCCCGTTGGGCCAGCATTGATCGACTTGGCGCGCGCAATGACTGACAAATCAGGTGGCATCACACCAAACCAACGCTTACCGTCTTTAACAGAGACCGAGCCCATCATCAGATCACCCACTTTTTCGCCTGTGAATAACAGGCTAGTGCGGATTTGGTCATCAGTCAGGCCGATGTCGTTCAGTTTGTTATAGCGCATCGAGGCAGCGCTATGGCAGTTTAAACAATAGTTGACAAACAGCTTGGCGCCGTTTTGCAGCGACGTGAGTTCATTGATGCGATTTGGTGCGCGATCTAAAGGAAACTCGCCGCCTGAGGCGTTAGCCCCAGTGCAAGTGATCAACAGGGCAAGAGCACAAAGCAGCTTCTTGATCATGGTCATTCCGTATATAAGGTTAGGCTCAATGGGCGTGGAACGTGACACGGTCAGGAACCGCTTTGAAGGTTCCGAGACGACTCCACACTGGCATCAGGAAAAAGAAGCCCAGATAGATGAGCGTACCAATTTGCGAGATCAGGTTAAAGAGGTCTGTTGGTGCTTGCGTGCCGAGATAACCCAAGACAACAAAGTTGGCAAAGAAGATACCGTAAAGCGTTTTGTGCCAGCTTGGACGGTACCGCAAGGATTTAACCGGGCTGTAATCTAACCAAGGCAGGAAGAAGAGCAGCACGACTGCGCCACCCATTGCCACGACACCCCAGAACTTGGCATCGATCAGGCGCAGTAGCACGGCAACCCCGATCAACACGATGGGTGCCAATAACTTCAGGAGGCCTTTGTTTCGCAAGAACATCACAATGGCGCCTAACACAGCGGCGCCTGCTAACACCCAGGTGAATTCGTCGTTTGTGGCGCGCAACATCGAGTAGAACGGGGTGAAATACCAGACCGGTGCGATGTGGAGCGGGGTCTTGAGCGGATCAGCAGGAACAAAATTGTTGAACTCAAGAAAATAACCGCCCATCTCAGGGGCAAAGAAAATAATTGCCATAAAGATGATCAGAAACCCAACAACACCCATGATGTCGTGCACGGTGTAGAACGGGTGAAAAGGGATGCCATCAAGTGGTCGACCCAACTTGTCTTTTTTGGCCTTGATGTCGACGCCGTCAGGGTTGTTCGAGCCCACCTCATGCAAGGCAATCACGTGAGCCGCAACCAGGCCTAGCAGTACCAGAGGAATCGCGATGACATGAAAGGCAAAGAAGCGGTTCAAGGTGGCATCAGAGACAACATAGTCGCCACGAATCCAGATCGAGAGCTCTGGGCCGATAAACGGAATGGCCGAAAACAGGTTGACGATCACTTGTGCGCCCCAGAAAGACATCTGACCCCAAGGCAGCAAATACCCAAAAAACGCTTCAGCCATTAGGCACAAGAAAATACCAACGCCGAAGATCCAGACGAGTTCGCGAGGTTTGCGGTAGGAGCCATAAATCAGCGCTCGCACCATGTGCAGATACACCACGACAAAAAACATCGAGGCGCCGGTTGAGTGCATGTAGCGAATGAACCAGCCGCCCGGGACTTCGCGCATGATGTATTCGACGGATTGAAACGCAAACTGCGCATCAGGCTTGTAATGCATGACTAGAAAAATACCAGTCACGATTTGAAGCACCAACACAAACAGTGCAAGTGACCCAAAAAAATACCAGAAATTGAAATTTTTGGGTGCGTAGTACTCTGACAGGTGCGCTTTATAGCTTGATGTCAGAGGGAAACGCTGGTCTATCCAACCTAGTAGTCCGGTCGTTTCGACGGATTTTTCGCCAGCCATGAAACGGCTCCTTTACTTGTTCAGTGTCACGTTGTTAGGATTGAGCAACGGGGCGGGTTAGGCCTTATTGTTCTCGTCAACCCCGACAACGATTCGGGTGTCGCTTAAATACTGATACGGCGGAACCTCGAGATTGTCGGGCGCAGGTTTGTTTTTAAACACGCGACCGGCCATATCAAAGGTTGAGCCATGGCAAGGACACAAAAAGCCGCCATCCCAATTAGAGGGCAAACTCGGCTGGGCGCCGGTGGCAAACTTAGGTGTAGGTGAGCAACCCAGATGGGTACAAATACCGACCGCGACGAAGAGCTCTTGTTTGCGTGAGCGCCACTCATTTTTAGCGTAAGCGGGTGTGTAACCGGCGCGCGTTGAGTTGGGATCAGCGAGCTCACCAGCATTTTGCTTAAGCGAATCGAGTTGTTCTTTAGTGCGGCGAATGAGCCAAACAGGCTTGCCACGCCATTCAACGGTGCGCATTTCGCCAGGTGCCAAGGTGCTGATGTCGACTTCAACTGGTGCGCCGGCAGCACGGGCACGCTCAGACGGGGCAAAGGTGCTAACAAACGGAACCGCCGCGGCCAGACCTGCCGCCCCACCCATTGCACAGGTTGTGCCGATCCAGAGACGGCGCGCTGGGTCAGACGGGAGCGTGGCCGGGACCGCGCCTTCGTCGTCATGCATAACTGAATCCTGACTCATCTTCCTATCCTTGTTGTTGCGCGGGCGACCCTACCTCTAATTAACGCCGCCTAGCAGTCATTACTCAACAAACACATTTCGTCTTGTTGCAAACGATTTAACCCCTTATTATAGCCCGACCGAGCCGACACTTTCTATGGGAGAAATCAGAAATGGCGCAAGGAAAAGGAATTTTCAAAGAATTTGAGCAATTTGCATTACGTGGCAATGTAGTTGATTTAGCAGTGGGCGTGATCGTGGGAGCGGCTTTTGGCAAAATCGTTGACTCTCTGGTGAAAGATATTGTCATGCCGTTAGTCAATTTTTTGGTGGGTGGTTCGGTTGACTTTAGTAACAAATACATTGTGTTGTCTCGCCCTGCGCAGTATGCGGGGCCCGAAACTTACGCTGACTTAACAAAGGCCGGAGCCAATTTGTTTGCCTGGGGTAACTTTGTAACAATTGTGATTAACTTTATTTTGTTGGCAATTGTGATCTTTTTTATGGTCAAGGCGATCAATACCGCACGTGCCAAAATGGATCTTGCGGCCCCGCCCCCTGCGACACCTGAGGATATCGAACTCCTGCGCGAAATCAGAGACTCGCTTAAAAAGTAGGCACTTGCACTGCGCAAGAGACCCTATTAAAGCTTGACAGCACTCGACAAGACGCCTTCGTCAGACTTGGATCGGGAGTGAGGTTGACAAGCCTGACGGGTCATGCGCAGTGAAAGAGGGGTTACACAGGGTTGTCGAGATCGACAAAATCCACCTGGATGCCGAACTCTTGGGCAATAGCCTGACCCAGCGCTTGGACACCATAGCGCTCAGTCGCGTGGTGGCCTGCACTGATAAACCCCACCCCTGCCTCACGCGCTAAATGCACCGTAGGTTCAGACACCTCGCCGGTGATGAACACTTGGGCACCACCGCTAATGGCTTGATCAAGCATGTTCTGGGCTGCTCCAGTACACCAGGCAATCCGTTTGACTTCTAATGCGTCTGCGCCGATCACCAATGGCGGGCGGTGTAGGCGTTGCTCGACGCGGCTGGCAATCTGCGCAAGGGTGTGGGCGCCAGGCATCGAACCAAACCAAAGCAGGCCGTTTGAAGTGGTTGCCGGCTCTGCTAGCAGGCCAAGCACCCGTGCGAGCTGTGCGTTATTGCCAAGCACTGGGTGAGCGTCTAAGGGCAAATGAAAGGCTAGCAAATTGATGTCGTGTGCAAGCACCGCAGCGAGGCGCTGTTTGCGTATCCCGAGCACTCTTGGGTCTTCGCCTTTCCAGAACCAGCCATGATGCACAAGTAAGGCGTCGGCCCGGCGTTGGGCTGCGACGTCAATTAAGGCCTGACTTGCTGTCACGCCCGAGATAATATGCGAGATAGTCGGTTTGCCTTGAACTTGAAGGCCGTTTGGGCAGTAGTCATTGAAGGCAGCAGTGCAGAGAGTACTGTTGAGCCACTGCTCTAAAGTTTGGGTTGACACAGTTTTCATCATTTTCTGGAACACCTCATGCGTCGTCTTTGGTTGCTGTTTGCCCAAGCGGTAACGGTCTGTATAGCAGTTTTATTTGTGGTGACAACTTTGCGCCCAGATTGGCTGGTGGTTAAACCGCAAGTTCGCAGTCCGAAGGGCAGTGTTGGATTATTGCCCAGTCTTGATGGCAACGCCCCGCAAGCGCCGGGCTCGTACGCCGGAGCCGTGTCTGTGGCCGCGCCGGCGGTGGTCAATATCCACACCACTAAACGGGTACCCGTGACGCGCATTCCCTTGCCCCCTGATCCGGTGATGCGCAAATTTTTTGAACAAATGCCCGGATTTAACCAAACACAACAAACTACCAGCCTAGGCTCGGGTGTGGTGGTGTCTGCCAAGGGGCATGTGCTCACGAACCTTCACGTCATTGAGGGAGCGGACGAGATTGTGGTGGCGCTCACAGATGGCCGTCAAGCGATCGCCAAGGTGTTGGGCGTCGATGCAGACTCAGATCTTGCGGTGTTGCAAGTTGAAATGAGTCAGCTACCCGTGTTGGGCTTTGCGTCACTTGACTCTCCAAGAATAGGGGATGTGGTGCTTGCCATTGGGAACCCGTTTGGTGTTGGCCAAACAATCACAATGGGTATCGTGTCTGCCCTGGGCCGTGAAGGGTTAGGCATCAACACCTATGAAAACTTCATTCAGACCGACGCCGCGATCAATCCAGGAAACTCAGGGGGGGCCTTGGTGGACACCCTGGGTCGGTTGGTGGGCATCAATACGGCAATTTATTCAAGATCCGGGGGTTCGCTGGGAATTGGCTTTGCGATTCCAGCCGTAGCAGCGCAAAAGGTTTTGAGCGAAATCGTGACGTTTGGCTTCGTGAAACGAGGTTGGCTTGGCATTGAGCCGCAAGACCTGACGGCCGATTTGGCCCGTGCCTTTGGCTTAGAGCGGGTTCGTGGCGTGATTATCGCTGGCATCATGCGAGACGGACCAGGGGCTAAGGGCGGCCTAAAGGTCGGTGATATTGTTCAAACGATCGCGGGTCAACCGGTCAACGATACACAGCGACTCATGGCGCGAATTGCTGCGAGTGTGCCGGGTGAAACGGTTGAGTTGGGAATCTATCGTAACGGGCGCACCCAAGCCTTGACGATGACGCTAGGTCAGCGTCCGGTCAAGCCGAAGTGACCCTGCACATCAGTCTACTTGGGGGGCTCTGCCGCTATGGTCTTGGCAACAGGTGGATGCGCTGCGAACAAAGACTCGGCCTGTACAAATAATGGCCTGCGCACATTCGCGTCGAGGTGAAACGCGATTTCTTGCAGACGCGCAAGCTCTTCGTCTTCGGTGTAAAACCAGCTGACTGGCATATTCAGTATTGCAGCCACTCGGCACATCAGTTGATAGTCGGGTGAATGCTTACCGCGTTCGTATTGGTTCATACGAGCGCTTGCTGACATTGGATCAATACCGGCGAGTTTGCCGAGCTTTTCTTGTGACAACCCCGCGCGTAGGCGGGCCTGTTTAAGACGATGAGCGAGCACGATGGTCCCTTTAAGTACCGTGATCGAACCACGATAGGTTCGATCTGACTGAGCACTGATCAACTTGGCCGATGCTAGGCGAATTGACCAATGATAAAAAGATATACCTTAAAACCTTAAGTCACAAGAGATATTTGTCTTGAAACCATTTACACAAATAGGATAAATGGTTACAGATATATTTAATGCGCAAACTACGCCTAGTCTATGCAAATCTCAGGACGCAGCATCAGTATTGTCTTGGCTGCGAGGCTTCACACCACTTGCGACCAAAATGCCAATCTCGTAAAGCACACACAAGGGTACCGCCAGTAAAAATTGGCTGACGACATCCGGAGGGGTCACCACGGCGGCGATCACAAACGCACCGACCACAACGTAACCTCGTGCTTCTCTAAGCTTCGCAACAGTCACAATTCCCATGCGCACCAATAAGACAACGGCAACGGGAACCTCAAAAGTGACCCCAAAGGCCAGAAACATCGTCATCACAAAGCTCAGATAGGCTTCGATGTCAGGCGCCGGCGTGATGGACTGCGGCGCAAAGGACGCAATAAAAGTGAAAACTGACTTAAACACAACGAAATAGCAAAACGCCATCCCGGCAATAAACAGCAACGAACTTGAAACAATCAGTGGCAGTGCTAGGCGCTGCTCGTGCCGATATAAGCCAGGTGCCACAAAGGCCCACACTTGATAGAGCACCACGGGCAGCGACACCACGAAAGCGGCCATCATGGTGACTTTCATGGGCACCATGAAGGGGGTAATGACCCCAGTGGCGATCATACGGGTACCTTGAGGCAGCGAGGCGAGCATCGGCGCCGCCAAAATATCATAGATCACCGAGGCGCCGGGATAGATAAACAGCACCACAAACACTGCAACAACGGTGCCGACTGCACGCAGCAAGCGTGTGCGCAGTTCGACCAGGTGTGACATAAAACTTTCGTTGACTGCCGGGGCTTGCTCAGCGTCTTGGCCAGGCAAGCTATTGCCCTCGGTTGCGGTGTTGTCAGTACGGTCAGAGCTCAAGATGCAGATCCTGGAGTTGAAGAGGCGACCGAGGTCTGTTTTGGCGCGTGTGCCGTGGTTGATGCCACTGCGCCAAGCTCGAGTTGTGTTGGAGCTGCGGCGGCTGGCGGGGTGGGCGTGGGCACCGCCACGGGTTCGGGCGGGGGCACGAAAGTTGGCAGTGGGTCTGGCACGA
>CANCMG010000145.1 GCA_947378965.1 Alcaligenaceae bacterium
ACACCAGTTGCCATTTCAACTTCCTTGATAGATAAAAAACGGGCAAAAACGCCCAACGTGCTAGATGGTCAAGGAAGGGATAGACACCACTGATTACCACTAAGGGCGACCGACTAGGGACAAAAACCGCGTCGCTTGAGAATCTTGCAGGCAAAGTGTAGAGGCGAAGTCCACTAGAGTCAAACACTTACAACGATTTTTTGCCCTTAAATCGCTGAAATTGTGGTTTTCTCTGCATTTTGGGTATGAAACCAACAAAATAAGTGATTTCTCTAAGCAATTCTCCCAATTTCAAAAAAAAACACTAGGTAACTATCCCTACACTTTCAGTATTGGCTGAACAACAGGGATACCGCAATGAAAGTTATCGTTTTAGGTGCCGGAGTCATCGGTACAACCAGTGCGTATTACCTCGCACGGGCGGGTGCCGAGGTCACGGTGATTGATCGCCAAGGCTGTGTCGCCAACGAAACCAGCTTTGCCAACGCAGGGCAAATCTCACCTGGCTACTCAACACCTTGGGCCGCACCCGGCATCCCCTTTAAGGCCTTTAAATGGATGTTCACCAAGCACGCGCCGCTCGCGATCAAGCTAGACGGCAGCCTGTGGCAGCTACGCTGGATGGCGAATATGTTGCGCAACTGCACGGCCAGCCGCTATGAACTCAACAAAGAGCGCATGATGCGCGTGGCTGAGTACAGTCGCCATTGTCTCGACACGTTGCGCGCCGACACAGGTATCCAATACGAACAGCGCTGCGGGGGTACCTTGCAGTTATTTCGCACTCAAGCCCAGATGGATGCTGTGCAACGCGACATCAAGGTGTTAGAAGAATGTGGCGTGCCCTACCAGCTACTCGGTGCGGCGCAACTCACCTCAGTTGAACCAGGTCTGCGACGCGCCCAAGGCCTGCTCGCAGGTGGGCTGCGTTTACCCAATGACGAAACCGGCGACTGCCAACTTTTTACCACTCGTTTAGCCACACTGGCGCAAGAGCTGGGCGTGCAATTTCGTTACAACACCGCCGTTGAGCAATTGCTGACTGAAGGTGGGCAAATCACCGGTGTGCGCACCAAGCACAAGGTGCTGAAGGCCGATCGTTATGTCTTGGCGTTTGGCAGCTACACGCGTGAGTTGCTCGCGCCTCTGAATATCGAACTTCCGGTGTACCCAGTCAAGGGCTATTCGCTAACCGTGCCCTTAACCGATGAATCGCTTGCACCGCAATCTACAGTGCTAGACGAAACCTATAAAGTCGCAGTTACGCGCTTTGAAAATAGGATTCGCGTGGGCGGCATGGCCGAACTCAGTGGCTTTGATTTAAGCTTAAAGCCACAGCGCCGTGCGACGCTCGAAAAAGTCGTTACCGAATTATTTCCTGGTGGCGACGTCAAGAACGCATCATTCTGGACAGGTCTGCGACCCATGACGCCAGACAGCACGCCGATTATTGGTGCGACACCGTTGAACAATCTGTTTTTAAATACGGGCCATGGCACGCTTGGCTGGACGATGGCCTGCGGCTCTGGCAAGCTGATTGCAGACTTGGTCACGGGCCAGCGCCCTGAAATCAGTACCGATGGCCTAGCGATCAGTCGCTATCAAACCACGGCTCGGCTGCCTTTGCAGCGACCGACTTCAGTGCCGGCTTAGTTTTCAGAATATATTGCTGTATTGCCTCGTGTTGATTCGCCCATGTCAGACGAAGAGAACTTATGGTGCTGAACTTATAGTGCTGAATTTATGGTGCTGCACTTATAGTGCTGAACTTATGGTGCTGGATAGCAAACTCAATCGGTGTTGTGAAGAAATCATTCAGCCTGATAGACAGCCATTCAGTGTGATAGACATTTATTTTTTGTAATTTTCATGACACGTCCCTCAAAAGCCTTAATTGACCTCGCCGCCCTGCGTTCAAACTACCTAACCGCCCGCACCCTGCACGGCGGGCGTGCGCTAGCAGTCGTCAAAGCAAACGCCTATGGGCACGGTGCCGTGCCCTGCGCGCAAGCCTTAGCGGATATCGCCGACGGCTTTGCCGTTGCCTTTGCTGCCGAAGCCTTTGAACTTCGCGAAGCTGGCATCACCAAGCCTATTCTGGTGCTTGAGGGCTGCTTTGATCCTGACGAACTGCTCGCAGCGCACAAGGCCAACCTCTGGGTCGTCATCCATCAAGAGTCGCAATTACGTGCGCTTGAAACTGCGCCCATTGATGCCCACAGCATACGTGTGTGGCTCAAGGTAGATTCGGGCATGCATCGCGCTGGCTTTGCGCTAGAGGCCGTTCAAGCCGCCTACGCACGCCTTGAAGCCTGCCCCTCGGTAGCCTCGATTACGCTGATGACGCACTTTGCGCGTGCTGACGAACCCGACAGCGACGCCACGGCCAGGCAGATCACGGCCTTTCACGAGGCGACCGCGGGGTTGCCTGGCGACCACAGCTTGAGCAATTCAGGCGGTATTCTTGCCTGGCCGAAAGCGCGCAGCACTTGGGCTCGGCCCGGGATTTTGCTTTACGGCGCGGATCCCTTGCCTCTTACAGCAGCGCCCAAGTCACAACTCGATGCTGCCCCCTTGGCACAAAGCAGCGGTTCGATACCATCAAGCCCTGCCCCGCTCACTCAAAGCGCCGCCGCGTTACACACCCAGCCACACACACTCACCCCGGTCATGTCTTCCGCCCCGTTACACAGCCAGCCATACACACTCATCCCGGTCATGTCTTTAATGAGCGAAGTCTTTGCAATTCGCACACTCGAACCCGGCGAAGCTTTGGGCTATGGTGGCACCTTTGTCGCCACGACCCCCGTGCGCGTGGGCTTAGTCGCGATTGGCTACGCCGATGGCTACCCCAGAGTCGCCCCGACCGGCACCCCGATTGCAGTAGGAGGCGTACTCACCCGCACCATCGGCCGCGTCTCAATGGACATGCTAACCGTCGACCTCACAGAACTGCCCCAGGCGAGCATCGGCAGCCCTGTCGAATGCTGGGGCAAGCAAATCGACGTCAACCAAGTGGCCCAACAAGCCGGCACGATTGCCTACGAACTGCTGTGCAACGTTAAGCGGGTGCCTCGGGTGTACACGGGCTGACCCCCTTCTATCGTCATAGCCCTGCCAACGAGCATTTCACGGGCTCGGGGCTGAGGCAGTGTCTGCTTCAAACAGTCAATCAATTCTCCAAAATCTGATAGTTATATTTTACAAGCAATATGTTTCTACTAAGGATACAATACAACCGTAAAATATAATTTATTTTATAATAAACGTTTAAAATGTCTCTTCGTAGGCAACAAATTGCTCGCAAAATATAAATTACAAACCAAAACGCTTGGCCCACGCGCAGCGCAACTATTTGTTGAGTTAAATCAATTGCGCCGATCTACGTTCACGTTGACGGATGTCGGCGCAATCACCCACCTATCGTCTGCGTCGGCGCGTAATCTCGTTCACAAGGCGCAGCAGCGTGGCTTGGTGACACGACTGAAACCCGGCTTGTACAACCTCGTGCCCTTCGAGCTAGGCCGCGCCACTGAGCACGTCGACAACCCGTACTTAATCGCGCGAGAGTTGGCTGGTGCCGCGGCCTACTTCCTCTCGCACGGCACTGCACTTGAGCTGCACCGTATGGTGACCCAACCAAACCTCACTGTGTACGTATCTTGTACACGACGTGTACGTCCGCAAACCGTTGGCGGCTATGACTTTCGGTTTATCCAGATCACTTCGGAGCAAGAATTTGGAGTGATGAAGCACTGGATCGACAAAGAGCGCTTTGTGCTAATCAGCGACCAAGAGCGCACAATCATTGACGGACTTCGACACCCTGCATTTGTCGGCGGCATCACAGAAGTCGCCAAAGGCTTGTGGATGAAGCGAGACGTATTGAACGTCAAACGACTTTTGGACTACGCACAACGCTTAGGTGTCGGCGCCGTCGTGCGCCGCCTCGGTTACCTACTGGAACACTATGGCTTGGCTGATGCAGCTGCGCTAGAACCATTGCGAAATATGCTAACAGCCACATACCAGCGCCTTGACCCCTTGCTCCCTGCCGAGGGGGTATTTTTCTCAAAATGGCGGCTCCAGCTAAACGTGACCCCCGAAGAACTAGATGCGGTCAGACTTGGTTAATGATCCCACAACGTAATATTTCACTGATATCGAACACACTAATGAGTGCCGGCGGGCGCCGCATTCCTGAGGCCGTCATCGAACGCGATTACGTACTGGCCTGGTTCTTGAACGGCCTGGCAGGGCATCCGCTGCGCGAGGTGTTGGCCTTCAAAGGAGGTACGGCTCTGCGCCGCTGCTGGTTCAAAGACTACCGATTTTCGGAGGACTTAGATTTCACACTAACCCAAACGATTACCCTCGAAGAAATTTTGTCGGGCTTAGCAGAAATCTTTGCTACGGTTGAGATAGCCTGCGGCCTAAAGATCGCCTTCGACCGCGAAGACCGCCACAGCCATCAAAACAGCCACACGTTTTATCTGCGCTACCAAGGGCCTCTGCCCACTACGAACGACGTGAAGGTTGATATCACAATCAAAGAGGTGCTTTGCTTTTCTTTGCAAGAGCGACCGATTCATCGCACTTACGACAACTTTGACGATTTGCCTGAGCAGCCAACGGTAAAGGTCTATGACCTCAAAGAAATCGTCGTCGAAAAGCTATTGGCTTTAAGCGACCGCGCACGAAATGAACCGCGAGACTTATACGACCTTTGGTATCTGTTCGGCGCTGCTGATGTGCGCATTGCAGAAATTCGTGCTGAACTCGAAACTAAGTTGGCACTACGGCAGCGCGTTGTCAAAGGCATAGAGCAGGCAATCGCCGCCAAAGAGGATCGTTTGCGGCGGCTTTGGGCGACTCGCCTCGCGCATCAGATGAGCCACCTGCCAGCCTTCGATGATGTTTTTCGCGAAGTCTTGCGAGCTGTTCGTGCTGCCGACTTGCCGAGGGCCGATCACTGATCGATCGCTCGCACGACCAAGGAATTATCCTGCCAAAACGCTCTAAGATGAAGCCTTACGCGGAAATTCACACACCATTAAGATCTGATAATGTGATAATTCGCCAAATCCACCTGACTTAATTATTTATGCCAACCCTGCAACTTGCCACCTGGAACGTCAATTCGCTAAAAGTACGGCTGCCCCAGGTTTTGGCGTGGCTTGAATCCAACCCCGTTGACGCCTTATGCCTTCAAGAACTCAAGCTTGATCACGACAAGTTTCCGCTTGAGGCCTTCACTGCCATTGGCTATCACGCAGGCTGGGCTGGGCAAAAAACCTATAACGGTGTCGCGGTACTGTCGCGCCAACCTGGCGTGGATATCACGCGTAATATCCCGGACTTTGAAGACCACCAGCAACGTGTGTTGGCCACCACCCTGCCCTATGGCGACAGCACGATTCGCGTGATCAGTGCCTATTGCCCAAACGGGCAAGAGGTTGGCAGCGAAAAGTATCTGTACAAACTTGCCTGGTTCAAGGCCTTTGAGGCCTGGCTGATCACTGAAAAACAACAACATCCCAACATCGCGGTGCTAGGCGATTACAACATTGCCCCCGTTGATGCCGATGTTCACAATCCCGACAAATGGATTGGGCAGATCTTGGTCTCAGAGCCTGAACGTGCGGCGTTTCAATCATTATTAGCGCTTGGGTTTACCGATGCGTTTCGCTTGTTCGAGCAAGCACCAAAATCCTTTAGCTGGTGGGATTACCGCATGAACGGTTTTAAGCGTAATGCGGGCATGCGCATTGATCATGTGTTGTTATCAGAGTCACTGGTGCCTAGCTGTACCGCCTGTGTCATTGATAAAGGGCCACGTGCTCTTGAGCAACCGTCAGATCACACGCCCGTGATCGCGACTCTTACTCTCAGGTAGGCGCACATGGCTAACGCTCTGGCACTGCCAATCGATCACCTCGTGATCAACACACATTTTGAAATGAATGCGGCGCAAGTCATCTTTGAGCAACTTGGTTTTACCTTAACGCCCCGCGGACGCCACAGTCTGGGCTCAATCAATCACCTGATGGTGTTTGAGAACGACTACTTAGAGCTGATCGGTCTGCCAAGCGACGGTGGCCCGTTGCGCAAAGATGTTCTTGAAAGCCCTGTGGGCATCGACGGGCTGGTCTTTCAAACCGCTGACGCGGCACGCACGCATCAGTTATTGCAAGTGAACGGCCTGGCGGTGCAACCCGTGCAAGCGTTTTCACGCCCAGTTGAGCTTGATGGTGTCGTGTCTGAGGCGCGCTTTGAAACTGTGCGCTTTGAACCGGGCCAGTTTAACGCGGGGCGCATCTACTACTGCAAACATTTCACCCCTGAATTGGTTTGGCGCAAAGAGTGGCAAGCACACTCAAATCGCGTGAAGAAGCTGGCCGGTTTAGTAATTGTTTGCGACTCACCTCAACAAGAAGCAACGCACTATGTAGCCGCTGCCGGTGGCGTTGCTGTCGCAGGCGCAAACGGCGAGTATCGTGTGCGCGGTGCGCAATACGCCCTGGTATTTGTGACGGCCGTCCAGTACACAGAATGCTTTGGTGGCTTGACCTGCGTGGGCGGTAAGCGCCCAAGTTTTTTTGGTGCGATTGCGATTCAAACACCATCGCTAACGCCGCTACGTCAAGCGCTTAAGCGTATGCAAAAAAACGGTTTACACACCATTACCTGGCGCGAACAACCCGGGCGCATCGCCGTGCAGATTCCAGGATTTAATACCTTGCTTGAGTTTTTAGCCTAACAATTTCTCTTTTATCAGGATGCTTTTCATGTTCAAAATTTGGGGTCGTATTACTTCGATCAACGTCCGCAAGGCCGTCTATGCAGCACAAGAACTCGGTCTTGAGTTTGAACGCATCGATGCAGGCGGCGTCTTTGGCGTTGTGAAAACGCCCGAGTACATTGCTTTGAATCCAAACTCAGTCGTCCCTACCTTAGTTGAAGGCGACTTTGTGCTGTGGGAGTCAAATGTGATCGTGCGTTATTTATGCGCCAAGCACTCGCAGGGCAAACTCTACCCCACCGACCTGCAAGAGCGTTTTAACGCCGAACGCTGGATGGACTGGCAACAAACCACCTTTGGCCCCGCAGGGCGCGATGCGTTCTGGCAGCTGATCCGTGTACCAGAGGCCGAGCGCGACATGAAAAAGGTCGAGGCCTCAATTGCCTCAACCGAAATCCTGCTTGATCGCCTTGAGCAGCATCTCAGCAAAAATGTATTTATCGCAGGTGCCAACATGACGATGGCAGATATCCCGCTCACCTG
>CANCMG010000146.1 GCA_947378965.1 Alcaligenaceae bacterium
TGGCGCTGCGCCAATTTCCCTTAATCTCAAGTATATTGAACAACAGCAAACGCCAAACTAAATCAAAGGCTAAAGAAAGGAAGGCTGCGCCTTCCGCGCTTACATCCCCGCCCTAAACGGCGAGGTTTTACGCGCAAATTCGATAAAAAAGAATACTGATGACAAGCAATCAACAACACCCCAAGCCCCATCTGATCAAAATGCACGATCAGGATAACGTCGCGATCGTTGGCAATGATGGCGGGCTACCCGCTGGTACTGTCTTGCCCTCTGGGCTGGTGCTAGTCAATAAGGTACCGCAAGCGCATAAGGTCGCGCTCATCGATTTCGCACCAGAGGCGCCGGTGATTCGTTATGGGCTTACGATTGGGTACGCTTTGAAGCCGATTCCAGCGGGCAGTTGGGTGCATGAGCGACTTTTGCGCATGCCCGAGGCGCGCAACTTCGAGAATTTACCCATCGCCACGGTTAAACCAGCGTCGACCGACCCTCTTGAAGGCTATACCTTTGAAGGCTACCGTAACGCCGATGGCTCGGTCGGCACGCGTAACATTCTGGCAATCACCACCACCGTGCAATGCGTTGCCGGCGTAGTCGAATACGCGGTTCAACGAATTAAAGCCGAGTTGCTGCCAAAATATCCAAATATTGACGACGTGGTAGGCCTTGAGCACACCTACGGTTGTGGCGTAGCCATCGATGCAGCTGAAGCGATCATTCCTATTCGGACGATTCGCAACATCAGTTTGAACCCGAATTTTGGCGGCGAAGTAATGGTGGTGAGCCTGGGCTGCGAAAAATTACAGCCTGATCGGCTGATGCCGCCTGGCAGTTTTCCGATCAAAGACGAGCGCTCAACCGGCGTCGATACTGTCTGCCTGCAAGACGCTGAACATGTCGGCTTTATGTCAATGATTCAAGCCATCATGACCGAAGCCACCGTACATTTGATCCGCCTAAATCAACGCACCCGCCAAACTGTACCGGCAAGTGAACTGATTGTTGGCATGCAGTGCGGCGGCAGCGATGCGTTGAGTGGTGTCACCGCCAACCCCGCATTAGGCGTTGCGGCAGATTTATTAGTACGCGCCGGCGCCACCGTGATGTTCAGCGAAAACACCGAAGTGCGCGACGGTGTCGATCAACTCACTTCACGTGCTATCAACGCGAGTGTTGCGCAAGATATTGTGACCCAGCTTGCTTGGTACGACAGCTATCTGGCGCGCGCTAACGTGGATCGCAGCGCCAACACCACACCAGGTAACAAGGCTGGTGGCCTATCTAATATTGTTGAAAAAGCCATGGGCTCGATTATCAAGAGCGGCAGCTCGGCCATTTCAAGCTGTTTGCCGCCGGGCGAAAAACTGACCCGTGAGCAACGCGGTCTGGTGTATGCCGCCACCCCAGCAAGCGATTTCATTTGCGGCACCTTGCAACTCGCGGCTGGCATGAATCTTCACATCTTCACGACAGGCCGGGGCACCCCTTATGGCTTAGCCGAGTGCCCTGTGATCAAGGTGGCTACCCGCACTGATTTAGCTCGTCGCTGGCATGACATCATGGATGTCAACGCAGGGCGCATCGCCGATGGCGAGCTTTCAATCGAAGAGCTTGGTTGGGAGATTTTTCGTTTAATGCTTGAGGTCGCCAGCGGTCGCAAGACTTGGGCTGAGCACTGGAAGATCGCTAACGCGCTGGTGCTGTTTAATCCTGCACCTGTGACCTGAGACTCGCGTTGACTTCCTCCCCGCCCTAAAAAACGGGGATTCCTACGGCGTACACCCCGGGGTGAAGTTAAAGCGCCCTGCCTGACGCCTCAATCCGGTTTCATGCCAGAGCTCTTCACGATCTTCTGTACGGTGTCGTAGTCTTGGTCAATGAACTTTTTAAAGTCGGCCGCACCGTACTCACCCACCACGCCCCCTAGCCCCGCGACTCGGCGCTGCACGTCTTGATCCGCCAACACGGCTTTGGCGGCCTGGCTGTATTTCTCAATGATTTCCGCAGGAGTCCCCTTGGGCGCAAACAGGCCAATCCAAGACAACTGCTCAAAACCTGGCATCCCGAACTCAGCGACTGTTGGAATACTTTCAGCACCAGGCCAACGTTTGAGCGAAGTCACCGCCAAGGCTCTAAGCTTGCCAGCTTTGATCAGAGGCATTGCCGCAACGAGCGACGACACCGCTACCGGAATCTGACCGCCTAGTAGATCTGTCAACGATGGCCCAGACCCTCTGTACGGCACCGAAACCATTTTCACCTGAGCCGTAAAAAAGGTGTATTCGGCTGCGAAATGACTTGCAGTGCCGATCCCCGCCGTACCAAAAGAGACTTGTCCGGGACGTTGCTTGGCATCTGACAACAGTTGATCAAACGACTGATACGAAGAAGCATTAGGCACAACAATGACAGCAGGCCCTCGCATCAACTCAGCGACCGGAATCAAATCATCGAGTTGGTAACCAGTCTCTTTGTACAAAGACAGATTTGACGTGTGATTGTTGCCACTGACCAAAATAGACAAACCATCTGGCGCCGCACGCGCAACCGTCTGCGTGGCAAGGTTACCCCCTCCGCCTGGCTTGTTTTCAACAATGACTGTCGCATCCACCAAGGGACCAAATTTTTCACCTACGATTCGCGCCATGGCGTCGACGCTGCCGCCGGCGGCCACGATGGCGTAAAAGCGAATCGTATTCGCCGCTTGGGCGGGCAAAGCCATCAGCAGCGCGACGCAAATCGAAAATCCAAAGCGCACAAACAAGTGATTTCGTTGAGAGTTCATGAGCTTTCGTGTCCGAATAAAAAGTTGCTTCGTTGGGAGTTCATGATTCTGCCAACCTGAATCAGGCGACCAAAGCGCGGTACTGAAATAGGATCACGTTCAGGCGGTCAGGTGATCGTTGAGCAAGGTGCCATAACCCGGCACGGTCGCATGGCCACCTAAAATATTTAACATTGCCCACAACGCGCAGCTATTGGTGCTTAGCACTGGCTTGCCCGTGTCGCGCTCAAGCGCCTCGATGATGTCCATCGTCATCCAGTTACCGCACGCCAAGAAAATCGCATCGGCTTCGGGTCGGTCGGCCTGCCGCCCTAAGTCATAGGCTGTTTGCGCGTCGAGATCACCCACTTCAATATTACTGACGATTCCCATTGCCGCTTGGTGCAACACTTTCACGCCGCTCGCCTCAATAAAGTTCGCAACGGTTTGGTTGGTGGCCGCGCTCCAAGGGGCAGCCAAAACAATTTTTTTGATGTTTAGCACCTTAAACGCCTGCAACATTGCAGTCGCTGCAGTCGTGGCAGGTTTGCCACAGGCCTTTTCGATACGCTGACAAATCTCTTGGTCATAGCCTTTTCCCATTCGCGTTGACGGCGCAGTCGCCGACAACACGACGGCATCTACCCGAGCGTCATTCAGTTTGCGCGTCTCAGTTTCAAGCTCGGCCACAATTTTGATGGTCGACTCTGGATCGATCTGACTCAGCGTCAAGCGCGCACAGTGCAAAGACACCGAGGCCGGCAAGACTTGTATGAACTCTGGCTCTTGGGTGGTGTTTGAAGATGGCAGCAACAGGCCAAAGCGTTGGGTTTTTTTTATGGTTGTCATACTGATCTCTGTCGTTCGATTCTAACGTTGTACAGAGCTGGCGGCACCTCAGTCAAGATGTGCCGTGCTGGCTAGGCTGTATCGTCTGAGCCACCAAAATCATCGCTCGAATCAGCAACGTCGTAACCACCTGATAACTCAGGCGGATCATATGCCGAGGTGGGCGCTGGCTCGTTTGAATAATAATTATTCACAACGGTGTTATTTTCAGTATGGCTGGCCGGTTGTTGGTTATTGTGCCCGTTACCCGAACCAAAGCCACCACCAGAGTTGTGATTACCCATCAGGCTTTGGATGCCTGAATATAAAAACGAACCTGCGACGACTCCGGCTGCGGTCGTGGCAACGGTGCCCATCATGCTCGAGCCCCAAGGCGCAGGGGCAGCAGCAGGGGCTGCAGCAGGCGCAGGTGCCGCAGTGGCAACCGGGGCACCAGCCGCCGCAGGCTTGGCCATAGCAGATGCACCACTTGGCCCTGCGGCCACAGCCGAGACCGGGTTCTGGCCTGCGGATGTCGCCGAGGGGCCACGGCCCCACGCGTGCACGTCGTTTAAGAAGCTCGCCTGTGCTGCCGGCTTTTGGCGTTCGAGCTGAGCTTGTAATTCAGCGACTTTTGCTTGCGATTGCTGCAAGACAAAATCCAACTGCATCGCCCGCTGAACCAGCAAATAACCCGCGTTGGGCTGTTTTGCCAGAGCCTGAGCAATCAAGGTATCGGCTTCTGGTTCTTTAGCGCCCACCTGAGCTTGCGTCAGTTGCGTGAGAAACGCATTTAACATGTCACGTTCTTGAGTATTCATGTGCAAACCTCGTCAAAACAGTTACTGGTTTCAATCTGACCGAGTATAGGGGTAGAGGTTCAACTAAAACAGTCACGAAAGCAAAAAAATTAGCCTTTTGACGCTCGGACCTGCCCACCAGAAGGACCATGCCAAGAGCGCGGGAGCGGGGCCAGCCAAATCACGCAGGCCCCGATAAAAAAGGTACCTGAGACCACCATCATAATTTCATTGGTGGCAATCATGACACTCTGCGTCGTAATCAAACGCTCTAGCAAGGACTGGCTCACATCTAGCGGCAAGCCGCTTTGTACAAGTCCGTTAATTAAAGAATCATCAGCGTCAACCAAACCAACAAATTCAGCTCGATTCAGCGTTGCATGATTGTCCCAAACCGTGGTCATCAAAGACACGGCAAACGCGCCCAACAGGGTTCTTGAAAAATTCATCAACCCGGCCGCAGAGGCCGTTTCCTCAGGGCTGACACTCGCCAGCGCCATGCCGGAGGACGAAATAAAGAAAAAAGGCATACCCAAACCCATTACCATCAACGGAAATGCGATCTGCCAATAGGTTAGATCCGTGCTCCCAGAAAAGCGCAAGGCGGTCACTCCCGACAACCAAAGTAAACCGCCACACACCATCTTTCTACGGTCGAGTTTTCCCGCTAGTCTGCCCACCAGGGGTGCCATACACAGAGAAAAAACTCCCGTCCAGCCAATCGTTCTGCCCGCCTGGCCAGTGGTGTAATCCATATTGAGCTGCAACCATAGGGGGGTCAGTACATTCAAAACCATAAACGAAGAGAAACCAATACTCATTACGACCACCGCAACCATATAGCCGCGGTGCCTGAACACACGGAGGTCTACGATCGGATGTTCGGCCGTCAACTCCCAAATCAGAAACGCTACAAAACCAATCGCCGAGGTAATCGCGAGAATCACAATTTGCGTCGAGGCAAACCAATCGTGCTCTTTGCCAATATCTAGCATGATCTGTAACGCCCCTACCCAAACGACCAACAGCACTAAGCCTATCGCATCGATGGGCACCAACTTGCGGGGCAGCTCATAGCGCAGCAACAACTTAGTCGCAAAAAAAACAACAATGCAACCCAATGGCAAATTGATAAAAAAGATCCACGACCAAGACCAGTTTTCACAAATCCAGCCGCCCAGCACCGGGCCACTAATCGGGGCAAGTAAGGTTGTCATCGACCAAAGCGTAATCGCCGTGGCCGCCTTCTCTTTTGGAAAGATACGCAACAACAAGGTTTGCGACAAAGGCATGAGTGGACCGCCTGCGAAACCCTGCAACACGCGCGCCACCACCAGCATTTCGAGTGAGGTCGACAACCCACAGAAAATCGAAAACACAGCGAACAAACTCATCGCCCAAAGAAACGTACGCACTAAGCCGACGCGCGCAGCCAGCCAGCCTGTCAGAGGCAGCACGATTGCCTCAGCGACTGCATAAGACGTAATCACCCAAGTCCCCTGGCTTGTGCTTGCCCCTAGCCCACCCGCAATATTCGGAACCGAGACATTGGCAATCGTCATGTCCAGCACAGCCATGAAATTTGCCCCGGCAATAACGACCGCCGCCATCCAAAGCATGCGCCCCTCAAGCGGAGCGAGCGGTTGATCGCGGGTGGCCTTCAGGGATTTGAACATTTAGCGAGCCGAGACGTCGATACGAACGGTCATTGAGAGGCCAACGGTTAAAGGATTTTTTTTCAACTGGTCTGGATCAAGCTTGATACGCACCGGCACGCGCTGCACCACTTTGATCCAATTACCGGTCGCATTTTGAGCGGGGATCACCGCGAAGGCCGAACCTGTTCCACCTGCAAACCCTTCGACGACACCGTTGAAGACCACTTCATCGCCATATAAATCAGAGGTTAGCTCGACTCTTTGGCCAACCTTCACTTTCGGCAATTGCACCTCTTTAAAGTTGGCGTTCACATGCATCAATTGCACCGGCACCACAGACAGCATGGAGGTGCCAGCCTGCACTCGTTGCCCCACCTGGACTTGCCGCTTGGCGACCACACCAGATACCGGCGCGCGCACGGTGGTACGCTCTTGATTCAGTTGGGCCTGCTCTGCCTTGGCACGCGCAAAGACCACCTCTGGATTGTCCTGCACCGAGGTACCAGCAATCAAGGTTTGATTGATCAACTTCAAACCACGCGTCATCTCAAGGTTGGCCCGCGCCAGCGCCAGATTTGCGCGTGCAACGGCCAAGTTCGCACTGGCGGCGCTCGCAGCATTTTCAGCACGCGTGAGCTCTTCGCCAGAGACCGAGCCCGATTTTTCAAGTGCCTGACGTCGGCGTAAATCAATACTCGCCCGGCTGTCATCCGCCTGCGCAGACATCAATTGCGCTTGGGCACGCTGCTCTTCGGCCTCGCGCGCTAGCACTTGTGCCGCTAACGACCGGTCATTTGCAAAATAGCCTTCGACACGACGTGTGGCACGACCAAGCTCAGCTTGTGCGGCCAATAAGGCCAAGCGAGTGTCGGCATCATCGATGAGCGCCAGCACCTGACCCTCTTGCACCTGCTGGGTATCGCTCACATTGACCGCCTTCACCGTCCCCTCAACAGACGGGGTCACCTGCGAAATTTCGACAGCGGTATAGGCATTGTCGGTTGAGATGATATGCGAGCCGTAAAAGAACCAATAGGCAAGCCAGGCCCCACCCAAGGCCAAGACGACCAGCAATAGCTTCAACAGCCATTTTTTTCGTTGGTCGATTCGCGCTGCCGCACCGTTTTGCTGCTCGGCACCCGAGGTCTGTTCTGTCATGATCGAGGTGAATTTAAAGGGTTCGTGTTCGACGACTGGTAACCGCCCCCTAGGGCGCGTACCAAGGC
>CANCMG010000147.1 GCA_947378965.1 Alcaligenaceae bacterium
TATGCCACACATCGCACGATTGATGGTTTGCTCGATATGTTGAAAGACACACCGTTTAAGTTTGAGCAACTTGATCACGTTGACATTCAAACAAACTATCGTGCCACAGTGCCTTTGATTCATAGTCGGCCGCAAACAGGTTTAGAAGGCAAGTTCAGTATGCAGTATGCCGTCACTGCGGCATTGCATGATGGCGCGGTCGTACTCAAAACTTTCGAAGATGCGGCGGTTCAGCGCCCGGCGATTCAGGCTTTTTTACCTAAGGTCACCGTCACCGAAGGAGCGCCGCCTCTTTACCCTCGCTGGGCAGAATTAACGGTCCACTTAAAAGACGGTACAGTGCACAAGCGGCGAGTCGAAAAACTGCGCGGCAGCAAAGAGCATCCACTGACAGATGCCGAGCTGATGGTTAAAGGCGCAGATTGCTGTAGTTTTGGCGGATTGAATGTTTCGGCAGCTGAGTTGGCGCAAACCTGTTTTACGCTTGATCAGCAACCTCTGAGTGTGTTGCTTAAGTCACTCGCGGCGGCCGCGTTAGTCTCGAACGCAAGTGCAAAAAAGGCTGCCTGATCTTTGGAGCAGGCGGCCACTGACTACAGTTACAACGGTCCGAGTTTTTCAATCAGCGATCGCCACTTTGGGATCTCAGTTGCAATGGTGTTTGAAAACTCGGCTGTCGTGCTCGCTTGTGGCTCGGCACCAATACTCACGAGTTTATCTTTGACCTCTTGAGTGTTCATGATTTGCGTGACTTCCGTGTTCAGGCGCTTGATCACTTCGCTTGGGGTATTGGCAGGGGCCAGCAAACCAAACCAAGCCACCATATCAAAGCCGGGTAGGCCAGACTCAGCAACCGTTGGAATATCTGGATAGGCGCCCACGCGTTTGGCGCTGCCCATCGCCAGTGCCCTTAGCTGCCCCGATTGCACAAAGGGCATTGCTCCGGGAATTTGTTCAAACATTAAGTCGACTTGCCCGCCGATTAAATCGGTGACTGCTGGCGCGCTGCCTTTGTAAGGAACGTGCTTGATGTCAACGCCTGCCATCAATTTGAATAGTTCGCCCGATAAATGGGGTGTTGCACCAGAGCCGGTTGAGGCAAAGTTCAGTTTGCCTGGGTTGGCTTTTGCCAGTGCAATCAACTCAGCGACGCTTGTTGCTGCGAGTTTAGGATTGACAACGAGCATCGTGGGTACGGTTGCCACAATCGAAATCGGTGTGAAGTCTCGAATTGAGTCGTAGTTGGGTTTAGGTGAGAGTGACTGACTGACCGTGATTGGTCCTGTGGCGCCGAGCAATAGGGTGTAACCGTCTGGCGCAGCCTTGGCGACAAAGTCAGACCCAATGGCGCCACCGGCACCAGCTTTGTTCTCAACCGATACGGTTTGTTTGAACGCGATTGTCAGTTTGGCAGCCAGTAAGCGTGCCACGATGTCGGTTGTGCCTGCCGGCGGGTATGGCACCACCACGCGGATCGGACGCGAGGGGTAGGGCGCGGGCTGGCTGTAACTCGTGCTAAAAAAACAACAGCCGGCTGTCAAAACAGCAAGATTAAGGGCGAGCAGTTTGGCTGAAGATATTTTCAAGTCGCGCATGGCAGACACCTTAACAAGAGCGAAGAACTAGAACTAGAACTAGAACTAGAACTAGAACTAGAACTAGAACTAGAGCTAGAACAAGGAACAAAGCACAAGGAACAAAGCACAAGGAACAAAGCACAAAGAACAAGAACAAGAACAAGAACAACGAACAAGAACAACGAACAAGAACAACGAACAAGAACTAGAACTAGAACTAGAACAAGAACTAGAACAAGAACTAGAACAAGAACTAGAACAAGAACTAGAACAAGAACTAGAACAAGAACTAGAACTAGAACAAGAACAAGAACTAGAACAAGACCGAAGAAAAAAAAGAAGAGCAATTGACTTACGATAGCAGAGTAGGCATATCAGGGAAAACGATTAAGAGAAAACCCGTAAACGTAAATTCGTTTGACCAATATCAAATTCCAACGTACTTTCACATCTTCAACGTTAATAAAAAAGCGGTTTGAAGTTGCTCATGAAGGTTGTTGGCATAACCATCAGCTTGCAGCGATCTAGAACTGTCAAACATACATTTCGAGTTAGTCTTGGAGAACAGATTTGTCGAACCAGTCAGCGTCAGCATTGCTGAGTGTCAAAGATATCACGGTGCGTTTCGGTGGCATCGTTGCTTTAGATTCTGTCAGTTTTGATGTGCCTCGCAATAAGGTCTGTGGGTTGATCGGCCCGAACGGTGCCGGTAAAACGACACTCTTTAATTGTTTGAGCCGCCTCTATCAATATCAATCAGGTGACTTGTTATTTGATGGTGAATCCATCACACAGACGCCTGTGCATGCCATGTCAAAAATCGGCATTGGTCGCACCTTTCAAAACTTGGCCATGTTTCGCACCATGACGGTGCGTCAGAATGTGATGGTAGGCGCGCATGCACGCTCTCACGGCGGCTTTATTAGCAACATGTTAAAGACCCCGGCCTCGCGCGTCGAAGAAACACAAATGACGGCTGATGCCGATAGCTTGTTGACATATCTGAAGCTCGCCGAGTACGCCGATCGCGCGGTCGGTGATTTGCCTTTTGGTATTCAAAAGCGCGTTGAGTTTGCGCGTGCCTTGGCTTCAAAACCAAAGATGCTGTTGCTAGATGAACCCGCCGCAGGGTTGAACCACAGCGAGTTGAGCGATCTTGCGAATTTTATTCGCACGGTTCGCGATGACATGGGGATTACGGTTTTACTTGTAGAGCACCACATGAATTTGGTGATGGAAGTGTCAGACTGGATCGTGGTGTTGAACTTTGGTAAAAAAATTGCGGAAGGTACGCCCGAAGAGATTCAGCGTAACCCAGAAGTTATCCGTGCATATCTAGGAGATGGTAACTAATGAAGCTGCTTGACGTTACCAACCTCAACGCCTGGTATGGCCCCAATCAGGTGTTGTTTGATTTAAATTTTGAATTGCATGTTGGTGGCATTACAACCATTTTGGGTGCAAACGGGGCGGGTAAAACGACGACCCTACGTTCAGTGTGCCAAGCGGTTCACACGACGGGGTCGATGACGTTTTTAGATAAGCGCATCGACGGTAAGGCGACTGAGGATATTGTCAGAGTGGGTATCGCTCACGTACCCGATGGCCGAGGTACCTTCACAGCACTGACTGTTGAAGAAAATCTAAAGCTTGGCGCATACACTCGAAAAGATCGTCACGAGGTGGAGGCAGATCTTGAGCGTATGTATTCAAGGTTTCCGCGTTTAAAAGAACGCTATCGACAACAAGCGGGTACGTTATCTGGTGGCGAGCAACAAATGCTTGCGATCAGTCGCGCCTTAATGTTGCGTCCTCGACTCTTGCTGTTAGATGAGCCATCCTTTGGTTTGGCGCCGTTGATCGTGAAAGAAATTTTCGAGATCATGCGCCAAATTAATCAAGAAGATCAGGTCAGTATGTTGTTGGTTGAGCAAAATGCAACGCTCGCGCTGAATTTGGCTGATCACGCGTATCTACTCGAGACTGGCAAAATTGTGCTGTCTGGCCCCTCGGCCGACATCAAAGCAGACGAGTCGATTCGACGCGTGTATTTGGGCTATTGAATCAACTATCAGGTCGTGGAGTTTTAATGGATTCGTTTTTATTACAAGTGACTGCAGGTCTTGCGAACGGTGGGATTTATGCGGCCGTTGGTTTGGCGTTGGTGATGATTCATCAGGCGACTCACCATATCAACTTTGCGCAAGGTGAGATGGCGACGTTTTCAACGTTCATAGCCTGGGCAATGATTCAGGCGGGCGTTCCGTATTGGGTGGCGTTTGTGGCGACGATGGTTATTTCGTTTGTTGCGGGTCTGTTGATTCAACGTATCTTTCTTAAACCAGTTGAAAAAGCCCCGATCCTGACCAACGTGATTGTGTTTGTCGGCTTGCTGGTGATTTTCAATGCCTTCGCGGGTTGGATTTTTGAACACACCATCAAGTCGTTTCCGAGTCCGTTTCCGGTTGAGGGTATGTTCTTGCCGCAATACTTTTCAGGTCATCAAATCGGCTCGATTACCGTAACGTTGGTTGTACTGCTCTCGGTCTTTTGTTTCTTTCGTTTCACACCGCTCGGTTTGGCGATGCGTGCTGCCGCGTTTAACCCAGAGTCTGCCCGGTTGGTTGGGATTCGAGTGTCATGGATGTTGGCGCTTGGCTGGGGTATGGCTGCGTTGATTGGCGCGGTGGCTGGCATGATGATTGCGCCGGTGGTGTTTCTTGATCCAAATATGATGGCCGGCATTTTGCTGTATGGCTTTGCGGCGGCGTTGCTTGGCGGTATCGATAACCCCTGGGGTGCTGTCGTCGGCGGCGTCATCCTGGGCGTGCTTGAAAATATCTTGGGTGCTTACGTGATTGGTAGCGACTTAAAGCTCACCATGGCGTTGATTTTGATCGTGACGATTTTGATCTTCCGACCTTACGGCCTTTTTGGCAAACCGATTTTCTCGCGCGTCTAAGAGAGCCAACATGTCTGCCACTTCAAAAAAAATCATTTTCATATTGTCGACCATCGCGTTGTTGCTATTACCCTTTTTGCTTGAGGATTTTCGAGTCTTTCAAGTCAATCTTGTCCTGATCTATGCGATCGCGATCTTGGGCCTGAATATTTTGACAGGCTACGGCGGTCAAATCTCTTTGGGGCACGGCGCGTTCTATGCCGTTGGGGCCTACACCTCGGCCATTTTGATTTCTCAGTTGGGGATGTCGTCGTATCTGACGATTCCGATCGCAGGTGTCGTGTGTTTAGTGATGGGTGTGCTGATGGGATTTCCAGCCCTGCGGCTGGCAGGTCATTATCTGGCCTTGGCAACGTTTGCCTTGGCGATCGCAACACCACAGCTACTGAAATACAAAGCCATTGAACACTGGACAGGTGGTGTGCAGGGTATCGTGCTTGAAAAACCTACTCCACCGTTTCAGCTCGTGCTCTTCGGCAACGATCTGAGTGAAGATCGCTGGCTATATTTTGTGATTTTGGCGATTTCAGTTGGCTTATTTTGGATGGCGCACAACCTGCTAAATGGGCGGGTAGGGCGCGCGATCATGGCCATACGCGATCAACCTACCGCTGCCGGAGCGTTGGGCATTAATTTAACCTTCGTAAAAACAGCAACGTTTGGCTTGTCAGCTGCTTACACGGGTGTGGCAGGTGCTCTCAGTGCCTTAGCGGTTGCCTACATTGCGCCTGATAGCTTTCCTGCGTTCTTGTCGATCAGCCTGTTGGTCGGGGTGGTGGTAGGGGGCTTAGGCTCGATCTCGGGTGCGATTTTTGGGGCATTGTTTATACAGTTTGTTCCAAACGTCGCCGACGAGATCTCAAAGTCGGCGCCATGGGCGGTATATGGTGCGATGTTGTTGGCGCTTGCATACGCAGCACCAAACGGAGTGATGGGTATCTTGAAAAAAATTACAAAAAGGGGACAAACATGAAAATAGCAATCAAACTATTCAAGACGTTAGTTGTCACCGCCGGCCTTGCCGCGACGAGTCTTTGTGTCAATGCACAGCCCTACGATCCAGGCGCGACTGATAAAGAAATCAAAATTGGAAACACGAATCCCTATTCGGGCGCTTTTTCTGCGTATGGTTCTTACGGTAAAGCGCAAGCGGCATACTTTAAAAAAATTAATGATGATGGTGGTATCAACGGACGCAAGATTAATTTCATCTCGCTAGACGATGGTTTTTCACCACCCAAGACGCTTGAGAACGCACGTAAATTAGTTGAACAAGAAAAAGTACTATTCTTTTTTGCAACCTTAGGCACCGCACCAAACTCTGCAATCCATAAGTACATGAATCAGAAAAAGGTGCCACAACTATTTGTGCAAACAGGTGCTTCGAAGTGGGGTGATCCTAAAAACTACCCATGGACAATGGGTTGGCAGCCAAACTATATCAGTGAGGGTAAAGTATTTGCCCAAGCGATTTTAGATAATCAGCCTAATGCGAAGATTGCCCTTCTTTATCAAAACGATGACTCGGGTAAAGACTTGCTGGCTGGTCTTGAGATGGGTTTAGGCGATAAAAAAGGCATGCTGGTTGCACGTGAAACCTACGAGACCACGGATCCCACAGTCGATAGCCAGATCGTTAAGCTTAAAGCCTCAGGCGCGGATGTCTTCATTCATGGTAGTGGGCCAAAATTTGCCGCACAATCAATGAAAAAAATTGCCGAACTGGGCTGGAAGCCAGTGCAGTATGTGTGGCAAGTGTCTAGCTCCATTGGTGCCGTGTTAAGCCCTGCAGGCATTGATAATACGCTCGGCTTGATCACCTCAGCTTTTTCTAAGGATCCTACTGATCCGCAATGGAAAAGTGATCCAGCGATTTTAGAATACGAAGCTTGGTTCAAAAAGTATCTTCCTGGAGCCGATCCAACAGACAGTTTTTATATTCAAGGCTATATGAATGCACAGACTGTCGCACATGTGATCAAGCAAGCGGGTAACAACTTGACGCGTGAGAACATCATGAAGCAAGCCGCAAGTATCAATGATTTAAGACTACCCTTACTCTTGCCTGGCGTGAATGTGCAGACAGGCCCAAATGATTTCTATCCAATCGAGCGCATGCAGCTGACTCGCTTTGATGGAAAAGCATGGGTATTGTTTGGCAAGACGTACGGCAATTAATGTTGTTTTTAATGCAAATACGAAGATTTTTACAGTAGAGCGTCAAGGCAGTATTTTTATTAACTAGTAAAGAGGAAGAAGAAAATGAAACGTCAATTTAATAGCTGGGGGGCCTTGGTACTCGCTTCTGCGATGACTTTAGGCGGCGCTCTAGTCTCGGCACAGCCCTACGATACCGGCGCGACCGATAAAGAAATCAAGATCGGCAACATCAATCCGTATTCGGGCCCGGCCTCGTCGTACAGTTCGTACGGCAAAGCGCAAGCCGGTTACTTTAAGATGATCAATGACCAAGGCGGCATCAATGGTCGTAAGATCAACTTCATTACGCTTGACGACAACTACGCACCACCTAAAACGCTTGAGCAAGCGCGCAAGCTAGTCGAACAAGACAAGGTATTGTTTTTGTTTGCCACACTTGGTACGCCTACAAACTCAGCGATTCATAAATATATGAATCAAAAGAA
>CANCMG010000148.1 GCA_947378965.1 Alcaligenaceae bacterium
ACTGACCGTGGCGCTCGAACAGGTCAAAGCACGGTTTGAGCCCCAGTTTGTGCTCTATCTCGCAGGCGCTGATCCCCACGAATCAGATCGGTTAGGACGCCTAAAGGTCACGAAGGCGGGCATGGCCACTCGCGATCTGATGGTGATGCGGTATGCGCAGAGTCAACGCTGTCCCATGGCGATCATGATGGCAGGCGGTTACAGCACCGACGTGAACCAGATCGTCGATATTCACTTGCAAACGGTTCGTCTGGCCGCCGCGCAGCGCAGGGTGGTCTGACGACTCATTGGGCGCCACGTTCGGTGCCACGTCCGGTGCTACGTACGGTACAACGTCCGGTACAACTTTCGGTACAACGTTCGGTGCCACGTTCGGTGCCACGTCCGGTGCTACGTACGGTACAACATCCGGTACAACTTTCGGTACAACGTTCGGTGCTACGTTCGGTACAACGCTCGGTGCTACGTTCGGTACTGCGTCTGACGACCAATTCGGCACTACACTAGTCCGACTAAAAACAATCGCGCTAGTTGTCGGGGGTCATTTAGTATCCCCCCTTCAGCCGCAAGGATTCTCAGGAGAAAACAATGAAAATCGCAGTCGTGGGTTCAGGGTTGATTGGTCAAGCATGGGCCATCGTGTTTGCGCGTGGCGGGCATGAGGTCAAAATGTGGGATGGCGATCCTAAGGCGATCACCTTGGCGTTCAGGTTGATTGAAGAGCAGGTGGCTGACCTTCAGGCCGCTGGCTTGATTACCGATCCAAAAGGCTTGATAGCCCGTATTAGCGCAAGCGCCACGCTTGCAGAGGTTTTACAAGACGTTGACTATGTGCAAGAGAACTTGCCCGAGCGCGTTGAGATGAAGCTTGAAATCTTTGCCAAAATGGATAAGCTCGCTGCGCCGACAACCGTGTTGGCGAGTTCGACTTCAAGTATCCCAGCCTCGGCCTTTACTGAAAACTTACCAGGTCGCTCGCGCTGTTTGATTGCACACCCGGTGAACCCCCCGTACTTAATCCCAGTGGTTGAAATCTGCGGGGCACCCTGGACGGATGCGGCCATCGTGCAAAAAACCTGGGATGTCATGGAAAGCGTCGGTCAAAAACCCGTCAAAATTCATCGCGAACTTCGCGGCTTTATCCTGAATCGCCTGCAAGGTGCTTTGCTGCGCGAGGCGTTCAAGTTAGTTGAGCAGGGCTATGTAGATGCCGACGGTTTAGATGTAACCATCCGTGAAGGCTTAGGCTTGCGTTGGTCGTTTATGGGGCCCTTTGAGACCATCGATTTAAACGCCCCCGATGGCTTGGCAGACTACGCACACCGGTTTGACGAAATGTACCAGGCGATGTCCACCGAGCAAACTTCAACAGACCATTGGTCTGAAGAGATTATTGCCAAACTCGAAGCCGCGCGGCGCGCGATTTTGCCAAAAGACCAGCTTCTGGCGCGTCGATTATGGCGAGACCGTAGGTTGATGGCCTTGGCGGCGCATAAAAAGGCCGCTGAATCTTGACATCCTCGCCGGCCTAAAGGCCAAGGCTTTCCGCGGAATCTGGTAAAGACCTTACAGTCGCTCAGGATTCTTGATTCTGAATGTTGCAAAATTTACTTCACTTCGTCATAAAGCCCGCTTACACTTGTTACAGAGATCAAGCGCAGACGCGGTTTGAAAGCGATCTGCGCAGCTGATGCTCCAATTTCCTTAGTTTAAATAGTCAGGAGGCTATATGGCCCAGCTCAAAGGTTCAAAAACAGAACAGTGCCTGAAAGACGCATTCGCAGGCGAATCACAGGCAAATCGCCGTTATTTGTATTTCGCAAACAAGGCTGACGTTGAAGGTCAACCCGACGTTGCCGCATTGTTTCGCTCAACCGCTGAAGGCGAGACTGGTCACGCACACGGTCACCTCGAGTTTCTAGAAGCCTCGGGTGATCCAGCGACAGGTTTGCCAATGGGTTCAAGCCGCCACAACTTGGCGTCGGCTGTTCATGGCGAAACCCATGAGTACACCGATATGTACCCAGGCATGGCCAAAACAGCTCGCGCTGAAGGCTTTGACGAAATCGCTGACTGGTTTGAAACACTCGCGAAGGCCGAGCGTTCACACGCCAATCGCTACCAGAAAGCGTTAGACGCCTTGGTCGACTAAGTCAACCCACGCGTTCGGGGTTGGCGCTAAGGGTTTGCCCTTTTCGCCGCGCACCGATGCTAGATCTGTGGCCGGCTTTGCTGGTCACAGTTTTTTTAAGCATACGTTTTCTGAGTACTTGTTCTTTGCAGTACGCGTTTTCTGAGTACAGGTTCTTTGCAGCGCGCGTTTTCTGCGTAATCGTTCTTTGAAGCACTCGTGTCGCACCTACTCTTTTTAAACACCCGGTTCTTCAATACCCGTTTCTTGCAATCGCTAAGGATTTTTTATGTCAAATCGCGAAGGTAACCTCGACGCGCCTACCCGTCATCCTCTAGACTGGACCAATCCAGACTTTTACGACGAGGATAAGCTGCACACCGAAATGGAACGCGTGTTTGACCTGTGCCATGGCTGCCGCCGCTGTGTCAACTTGTGCGGTTCGTTTCCCACAATGTTTGACCTGATTGATGCAACCGAAGATGGCGAAGTGCATGGTGTTGATAAAAAAGATTACAAGTCAGTTGTCGATCAATGTTTTTTATGCGACGTCTGTTATGTGACAAAGTGCCCTTATGTGCCGCCGCATCCCTGGAACCTAGACTTTCCGCATCTGATGTTGCGTGCGAAAGCGGTGAGTTTTAAAAAGGGCGAGACCACGATGCGTGATGCCGTGTTGTCGTCAACCGACAAACTGGGTATGTTCGCGGGCATTCCGATCGTGACCGAAGCGGTTAACGCTGTGAATAAAACCGGCGTGATGCGTTCGCTCATGGAGAGCACGCTGGGCGTTGATAAAAAAGCCTGGATTCCAGAATACGCACCCAAGACCTTTGCGCAAGTGGTCAAGCCTTCGGCTGACTTGCCGGTAGTGAATGGTACCAAAACGCCAGGAAAAGTCGCGATTTATGCGACTTGTTATATCAACTACAACGAGCCGGGCATTGGTCAGGATCTGATTAAAATTTTGACTCACAACAAGATTCCATACGAGTTGGTCAATAAAGAAGCCTGTTGTGGGATGCCCAAGCTTGAGCTTGGTGACCTTGATGCTGTCGCTGCGAACAAAGACAAGAATATTCCGAAGCTCGCCAAGCTTGCGCGCGAGGGCTATGCGATTTTGACGCCCATTCCGTCCTGTACGTTGATGTTTAAGCAAGAGCTGCCCCTGATGTTTCCAGACGAGGCAGATGTGCAACTCGTGAAAGACGCCATGTGGGATCCCTTTGAGTACTTTATTGCGCGAAATAGAGACGGTTTACTGAGCACCGACTTCACAGAGACTCTTGGTCATGTGAGCTATCACGTGCCGTGCCATTCACGTGTGCAAAACGTGGGCAAGAAAACGGCTGAGATGTTGAAGTTGGTACCGGGTACCGAAGTCAATGTGGTTGAGCGTTGCTCGGGACACTCGGGTACCTGGGGCGTGAAAAAAGAGTTTCACGATACCGCGATGAAGATCGGCAAGCCCGTATTCAAAGCCATGGCAAACAACGAGCCTGATTACATCAGTTCAGATTGCCAACTGGCCGGTCATCACATTGAACAAGGCATGAAAGAAAACGGTTTGGCCAGCGCCGAGATGGCGCATCCGTTGACCTTAATTGCCAAGGCGTACGGCCTTTAATCACCCAGTTGCATAATAATGACGAGATCAGCATGACCAAAATCACACGCGAAAGCTTGATGACCCTTGAGGCTTACCATAAGGCTCGCCCTGAAATGCGTAAGCAGGCGATTGAACAGCGCCGTTTGCGTACGGTCGCCTTAGGTGAACATTTAAATATCATTTTTGAAAATGAATTTTTGATGCGCTATCAGATTCAAGAAATGTTGCGCGTTGAAAAGGTGTTTGAAGAAGAGGGGATTCAAGATGAACTGAATGCCTATAACCCCTTAGTGCCGGATGGCTCGAACTTTAAAGCCACCATGATGCTTGAGTATCCCAACGAGGCCGATCGCAAAATTGCCTTGGGCAAGCTCATCGGTGTCGAACACAAGATGTTTGTGCAAGTCGAGGGGCAGCCACGGGTGTATGCGATTGCGAACGAAGACCTCGAGCGCTCAACCGATACCAAAACCTCAGCGGTACATTTTTTGCGCTTTGAGTTGCCCGCAGCGGCTAAAAAATCACTGCAAACGGGTGCGCAGATGATGGTTGGCTGTGATCACCTTGAATACCCGATGCACGTCGAAGCGCTGCCCGATGCAGTGCTGGCGTCTTTGGTGCAAGACTTGAATTAATGGTCGGCGGCTCTAGTTAGCTGACTGTTTCGCCCGGCCCAAGTGGTCGGGCGAAACTTTTGCGCAACCATGTACTAAGGGTATTTGCCCATAAGGCAGAATTTGAATTTTCGACTTAAAGCCTAACATTTCGTTATGATGACGGGCTAGCGTGGAGGTGGTCTGGGCGTTTAGTCCTTTTGCCGCGCACCCTTCGGAGTCGAAATGAAACAGTTGCTTGTCGCCGCCGGCCTGGTTGACCGGGTAACAGACTTTTTTGCAGTCATTGCAAAATGGGCCGTACTGCTTTGCGCTGTCATTAGTGCGGGCAACGCGTTTATGCGGTATGCATTCTCCTACAGCTCGAACGGTTGGCTCGAGATCCAATGGTATCTGTTCGCCGCCTGTGTGATGCTCGGTGCCGCTCAAGTCTTACGCGTCAACGAGCATGTGCGGGTCGATGTGATCTACGGCACCCTTAAAGCCCGTAGCCGGGCCTATATCGATTTATTTGGTTTGATTTTCTTTTTGATGCCTGCCATGACGCTGTTCTGTTACCTGTCGTGGCCCCTGTTTGTGCAGATGTTGTTGTCTGGCGAAGGCTCGCCTAATGCGGGTGGCCTGATCCGTTGGCCAGCGATGATGACGTTGCCACTTGGGTTTGCCTTAATGGTATTTCAAGGGTTAGCCGAAATTATCAAACGCGTGGCCTGGTTGAACAATGTCTACCAGATGGATATGCACTACGAGAGGCCACTGCAATGACGATGCAAGATTTTGCACCCCTGATGTTTGCAGGGTTGATCCTGATTATGTTGATCGGGTTTCCAGTTGCTTTTTCCTTATCAGCACTAGGCTTGCTCAGCGGGTTCATTGCCATACAGATGGGTTGGTTCCCCGCCGCCTTTATGTACAACTTGCCGCTGAATATCTTTGGCATCTTGTCCAATGATTTATTGTTAGCGATCCCATTCTTTACGTTGATGGGCGCGGTGCTAGAAAAATGCGGTTTGGCTGAAGACATGCTCGATTCAATGGGCCAGTTGTTCGGGCCGATTCGCGGTGGTTTGGGCTATTCGGTCATTCTTGTTGGATTCATTCTGGGCGCGATTACCGGCACGGTCGCCGGCCAAGTGATCGCGATGGCGATGATTTCGCTGCCGGTCATGATGCGTTATGGCTACAACATGCGCTATGCCACGGGGGTGCTTGCGGCCTCAGGCACGATTACACAGCTTGTCCCACCGTCACTCGTGCTGGTGGTGATGGCCGATCAATTGGGTCGCTCGGTGGGTGACATGTATAAAGGTGCTTGGGGCCCGTCAATTTTGCAGGTGTTAATTTTTCTCGTTTACACCTTTGTGCTCTCTAAGGTAGCGCCTACGCATGTGCCAGGCTTGCCAGAGACGGCTCGTACGTTGCATGGTTGGACTCTCTGGAAGAAATGTCTGCGTGGCATCATCCCTTCAGCGATTTTGATTTTTGCTGTGCTGGGCAGCATGGGTGGTTTACCCGGCATGAGTTACGCTATCGCAACCCCCACTGAGGCCGGTGCGATGGGTGCGATGGGAGCCATCCTCTTGGCAGCGGTTCATGGTCGTTTGAATTGGGCAATCATCCGGGATGGCATGACAGGCACGATGCGCATCACCGCGATGGTTGTGTTTATCTTGATTGGTTCGCGCGTGTTTTCGTTGGTATTTCAGGGGGTCGATGGCGCCTTATGGATCGAGCACCTTCTGTCTGGGTTGCCAGGCGGGCAAATAGGTTTCTTGGTCGTTGTGAACGTATTCGTTTTCTTTTTAGCCTTCTTCTTAGATTTCTTTGAAATCGCTTTTATTATTCTTCCCATGCTTGCACCAGTCGCTAGCAAGCTTGGCATCGATATGATTTGGTTTGGTGTGCTGCTATGCGTCAATATGCAAACAAGCTTTATGCACCCGCCTTTTGGCTTCGCCCTGTTTTATTTGCGTAGCACTGCCGATAGCTTGTTCAAGGCAGGGTCGTTGCCAGGCAAGGTGCTCTCGCGCGATATTTATTTGGGCTCAATTCCCTGGGTCATTCTGCAACTTATGCTGGTCGCGATTGTGATCGTCTTTCCTCAGACTGTGACGGTATTTTTGGATAAGCCGGTGCAGGTCGACCTCAGCACAATCCGTATCGAAATCCCCGAGAATGATTTGCAACAGAACGATGCGCAAAGCGAGCAAGATACGGTCAATGATTTGATGCGTGGCCTCATGAAAGGCAATAAATAGAAAAATGACTGATGCGACGACGCAGCCTGTCGCCAACCCCGAAGCGGGCTCGACAAACCAAGCCAGCTCCTCGGTAGTACCTAGCACCCCTGACGCCATGGGGCAACAGGTACCGCTTGAGGCGGAAGGTCCCGCTTTCACCGCATTAATCAAGTTGCTGGCGTCTGTGTTGGTCGGTGCCTTGATCGTTTGGGGCGCCCGCGCCTCACGCCTGATGGACTGGCAGGCCTTTTCGCTATCGGCAGGGTTGGTGTGGGGCGCCGCGTTGGCGATTGTTCTGGTGGTGTATTACTGGATCCTAAAAAGCCGCACGTCGATCAAGAACGGAGTGATCGTACAGACGTGGGTTTGGAAAAAACAAGTGAACATGGCCGACATCCGGCAGGCAAAGTTCATCTATTTGCCCGCATTGAGTTGGCTGATCGCCCCGCGCTTGGTTGTACGCACTGGGCCGATCATGACCGTTTTCTATACGGCTCATCCCGATGTGCAGCGTGCTTTTGCCGCGCTGATGTTGGGCAGGTAATATAGCTAAAACCCTCTCAAGATCAATAAGGAATCACTGTGTTT
>CANCMG010000149.1 GCA_947378965.1 Alcaligenaceae bacterium
GTGTAAGGGTGTTGTGGGTCGTCAAGCACCTGATCCGTTAAGCCTGTTTCAACGATTCGGCCGCGGCGCATCACAATCATTCGATGCGCTAACAGGCGGGCAACGGCAAGATCATGCGTGACAATGATCGAAGCGAGTCCTAGATGTTGAGTCAGTTGACGCAAGAGATCGAGTAACTTGGCCTGAACCGATACGTCTAGCCCAGAGGTGGGTTCGTCCATGAAGACCAGTCTAGGCTGAGTGACCAAGTTGCGCGCAATCTGTAGGCGTTGTCGCATACCGCCTGAAAAGTGTCGCGGCAAATCATCGATTCTGGTAGGGTCAATCTCTACACGCGTAAGCCAGTCGCAGGCCGTGGCACGAATTTTCCCGTAATGACGCTGACCCAGTGCCATCAGGCGCTCGCCCACATTCGCACCTGCCGAGACCTCCATGCGCAAACCATCTGCAGAGTTCTGATGAACAAAGCCCCAGTCTGTGCGTGCAAGCAGACGACGTTGCGCCTCAGTCATTTTGAAAATGTCGGTCAGGTCGCCAGCTTTGATTTGAAACTCAACCGACCCTGAATCTGGCTTGTCACGCGCAGCAAGTGCGTTGAGTAAGGTGGTTTTTCCTGAGCCAGATTCGCCAACAATGGCAAGCACCTCGCCTGGCCATAGTTCAAAGCTTGCATCGATGAGTGCTGCTCGATCGCCATAGCTTTTGTTTAGACCGGTCGCGCGCAAAATAGGCGATTGTGTGTCGACAGGCATGGAGCTAGTCATCCTTTGAACCTGACTGCGTGGTGGACATTGCCTGGGGCATGCTGTTGTTTTGCTGGGTTTCACAATAGTCAGAGTCAGAGCAGACAAAAATCCGACCACCTTGATCGTCCGTGATGACCTCATCCAGAAAACTGTCCCTTGAACCGCATAATTCACAAGGTGCGTCCCAGCGTTGAATCTCAAAGGGATAATCTTCAAAACCAAGGCTTTCAACAGCGGTGTACGGAGGGACTGCATAAATGCGTTTTTCACGTCCTGCACCAAACAGTTGAAGCGCGGGATTCATATGCATTTTGGGATTGTCAAATTTTGGAATAGGCGAGGGCGCCATGACATAGCGGTGATTGACCAGTACTGGGTAGTCATAGGTCGTTGCGATGTGCCCATAGCGAGCGATATCTTCATAGAGCTTGACGTGCATCAGGCCATATTCGGCTAAGCCGTGTAGGCTTCGCGTTTCGCGCTCACGCGGTTCTAGGCGCTGCATGGGTTCGGGCACTGGGACTTGATAAATGATGATTTGATCTTCAGTGAGCGCCATTTCAGGAATGCGATGACGAGTCTGGATAAGCGTCGCAGCCTGTGTTTGTGTCGTGATCTCAACATTTGTGGTGCGTTGAAAAAAGCGACGAATGTTGACGGCGTTGACCGTGTCATCCGACCCTTGATCGATGACTTTGAGTACATCGCCAGGCCCGATGACTGACGCGGTCACTTGAATGCCGCCGGTACCCCAACCGTAGGGCAACGGCATTTCGCGAGACCCAAAGGGCACCTGATAACCAGGGATTGCCACTGCTTTTAAAATCGCTCGGCGAATCATGCGTTTTGTGCGTTCGTCGAGATAAGCAAAATTAAAATGTTGATCAACGGCTTGATTTTCGTGAGAGACGATTGTCTCGGTTGTTTCTTCAGCGGTATTGTTTGTCTTAAGCATGCTCCTCCTCCAGGTCGTCAGTTAGTCCCCGACCTTGAGGTGGAGCCGTACGCATTTTTCTAACAAGCTCAAGTTCTGATTGAAAGTCAACGTAATGTGGCAGCTTCAGGTGTTGCACAAAGCCCGAGGCTTCAAGGCTGTCACTGTGAGAGAGCACAAACTCTGGCATTTGCGCAGGTGATTGCACCAACTCTCCCAGCTCGGCCGCGCGCAACGCACGATCGACCAAACTCATGGCCATCGCCTTGCGTTCGCTATGACCGAATGCCAAGCCATAGCCGCGAGTAAACTGGGGCGGCTCGGTCTTGCTGCCGGCAAACTGATTAATCATCTGACATTCGGTAATTTCAATGTCCCCGATCGAGATCGCAAAGCCCAATTCTTCGGGGATCAACTCGACTTCAACCGAGCCCAAACGTATCTCGCCGACAAAGGGGTGGCTATTGGCGTAGCCGCGTTGAGTTGAATAGGCCATTGCCAACAAAAAGCCCTCGTCACCGCGGGCCAGGTTTTGCAAGCGCGTACTGCGATCCGCCGGAAAGCGCACGGGGTGGCGTGTGAGGTCAAAAGGCGTTGCATCACTTGGAGCGGCCTGATGCGTTTCGATTAACCCTTCACGGTTCAACAGATCAATCACGCGTGGGGCAAACTGCTCTTGTTCGACAGGAGTGCCCCGGTGCTGATCCGCATCGTCAGAATTGGGCCGCATTATCCCTGGTACTGGGCCGGCGGCGGTGCAGCTTAAACCTGCTGCGCTTGACGCTACCCTCGTAGAGGTGGCAACGGTTTCACTTGACGATTCTGTTTGAGCCCGATCGCCGCACGCAAGTAGTGAAAAATCTAACAGTCGCTGGGTATAGTCGTAAGTGGGCCCTAACACTTGCCCACCGGGTAAATCTTTAAACGTCGCAGAGATTCGACGATCAAGCGCCATCTTGCCCGTATCGATTGGTTGTGTAGAGCCGAGTCGGGGTAACGTTGCCCGGTAGGCACGCAATAAGAAAATCGCTTCAACCAAATCACCACAAGCCTGTTTGATGGCAAGCGCGGCAAGCTCAGGATCAAAGACTGAGCCCTCAGTCATTACCCGATCGACCGCTAGCTTCATCTGCTGACGAATCTGTGCGACGGAGAGCTCTGGAACGCTTGGGTCACCACGACGTTGTTGATCAAGTCGTTGATAACTACTTAAGATGGCTTGCTCGCCACCTTTAACGGCTACATACATGAGATACCCTATCCTGAAATTTCAATGTGTGTTGTTCTGGGTAGGCCAATCAGACTCGTGCTAGTCGCAAAAAAGACATCAACACCACGAGGAAAGCAGGAGTGATTTTGTGCCCATTGGGTGACAAAGTCTGCTGCTTGAGCAGACGTTGCAGACAACTGATCAAGCCTTGAGGTGTGTGCAATGCCAGGCCCCATTAAGGTGAGAGATGGCGCTGAGGCCGATGGGCTGCTTGGCTCGGCGAGATCGATGACACAGGTAGTCGAGTGGTCTGGGTACTCGTCAGTGCCTAAAGCGAAGCTCTCTAATGGGGGGAGCTCATCCCAGTTCTTGATCCACGCAAAATCTGCCTCGTGCTGATGGGGCGTGATTTTGCAATCGGTGTGAAACACAATCCAGGTCGCAGCGCTGGTGTTAACCAGACTGGGCGATAGCCAAAGCAGCGAACCAGGTTCAAGCAAAGCAAGCAGCAAGCCACTTGAACTGGCGTGAGCAGCCTCAGGCGCCTCAAACGTGACCGCAAGAGGCACCTTGCGGCCCGGATAAGACAGAGCCTCTAGGGCGGCTCTAAAGACGCTTTGGCTACCTAGTGACATGTCGCTAAAGCCAGTGCCAATCTCAGATAGTTCAAAGGCAGTCACGATTGCTCCTCGTCATCGCTATCAATGCCACTTTCACGGGCCACCGTAAAAAAGTCGACCTTGCTGGTGTCTGCTTGTGCTTGGCGCGAGGCCTTTTTGCTAGCAAGTAGCGCTCTAACTGGGGTTAGTAGTAAGCGTTCGATTTCGCTGCGCTCTGAGTCATCGAGCAATAGGGCATCTGCGACGGCAGCTAAGTAGGCATGGCGATGCGACCGACCGACAATGTACGAGATCCCAACGTGGCGATGCGTTGATGCATTTGATAAGCGCAGCGCACAGCGCGTCACCGTCATTTCACCTAAGTTGAAGCGTTCGCCATTGCCGCCTGCACGGGCTTCAACCATCATGAGTCCGGTTTCTGGCTTGCGTAACCAATACGGGCTTGCTTGAAGATGTGGCTGCAATACTTGCTCGAGTAGCGCAAGTGGCGCACGCGCTAGCAAGGCAAGCCACTGAGCGCGTGTGGGCGTTGTTGTAGAAAGACGACTGTCAGATGGTTGCAACATTCACTTGTTACTTTCTTGGTACAGGATCGCACCGCGATCGCTGTTTGAGTTTGTCAAGTGACCTAGCTTAAGCAGTCAATATTTAGTTTTCATGACGAAGATGTAACCGTTTTATGACAACAGCTAGTTTGGCAGCCGCAAGATACACGACATCACAACCAGCACAACGAGCATACCGTTACGCTGTGTACTTTGCCCCCAACGTTGAACAACAGTGGTGGGCCCAGGCAAGTCAATGGCTCGGGCGCTGCGCGGTCAGTCAACAGAAGAACGCACAGCCACTGGTTGCTGGCGTTTCGGCCGAGCGTTTTGCAGAGTTGACAGAGCATCCAAGACGCTATGGTTTTCACGCCACCATGCGGGCACCTTTCGTGTTGACCAGTCAGCACCAGCCTGATGAACTGATTGAGCGCGTCAATTTGTTGTGTCAAGACGTTAAGCCTTTCGTTTTACCCCGTTTGCAGGTGACTCTACTAGATCAATTTCTTGCGCTAGTGCCAGAGCGTAACGTCGCCCAAGTGACATGTCTTGAAGAGCAATGCGTGAAAGTGTTGAACGACTACGCTCAACCGCTTGGGCCTGAAGAACTTAGCCGACGCAGAAGTGCTGGTTTGTCGCCTCAGGAAGACGCCTTGTTATTACGCTGGGGCTATCCCTATGTGCTTGAGCGTTTTCGTTTTCATTGCTCACTCACCGGTTCGCTTGCAAAGGCCTCGCACCAAGAGGTGTCAGCCTTAACTCAGGCCGCACATCAACATTTCGACCAATTGCCGCCCTGTGTCTTTGATGCGTTGGCAATTTTTGTTGAGCCGACTCGCGGTGCCGACTTTGTGTTGCTTCAACAATGTCCTTTGATGGGAGGCATTTGAAACACTATTGGATTTTATGGGCGCGTTTTGACTGTCATCAGTTTGTCATTCAGTCGCCATCAAATTGTCAAACGAGTGGAGCATAGTCATTACCCATGAAACCAGATGAATATGATGTACCCGAGCAACGGCCTCAGCGTCATCGAGCAATATGGATTTCGGATATTCACCTTGGTACCCCGGGTTGCAAAGCAGAATATCTTCTCGATTTTTTAAAATGGAACGAGTCTGATCAGCTGTATCTGGTGGGTGACATCATCGATGGTTGGCAGCTCAAAAAAGGCTGGTACTGGCGTCAAAGTCATAACGATGTGGTGCAGAAGATTTTGCGCAAAGCGCGAAAAGGGACTCAAGTCACCTACATCGCAGGCAATCACGACGAAGTGATCCGGCAGTTTTTGGGAATGGCGTTCGGTGACATCAAGATTGTCGACGAAGCGACCCATCAATTGTTAGACGGCAGGCGCATTTGGGTGACTCATGGCGATTTGTTTGACGGCATCATTCAGCACGCTAAGTGGTTAGCCTATTTGGGTGACAGTATGTACACGGTGATTTTGAAGTTGAACAACTGGTTTAATCACTTTCGTCACAAATTTGGTTTGTCGTATTGGTCGCTGTCGCAGTACCTCAAGCATAAAGTCAAAAATGCCGTGTCGTTCATCACAAAGTTCGAAAATATTGTGACAGACGAAGCACGGCGACGTGGCTACGATGGCGTCTTGTGTGGCCACATTCATAAAGCCGAAATTCGAGAGATCGACGGTATTTTGTACTGTAACGATGGCGATTGGGTTGAAAGTCTTTCTGCGATCGTTGAAACGTCAGAGGGCGTGCTCAAAGTGGTGCATTGGCCCTATCGAACCAGTGAGACTCTTGACGAGCAAGAAGACCTTGCTATGTCAGCGTAGAGAGAGCGTCTAGCGCTCGAGTGAGGTCTGGTCGGTTGGGTGTCAATCGATTATGCGATTTTCAACGTTTAGCGCTGTAGCGTTAGCGAAGTGCGACCGCAACTCGTTCGGTGTCCGCGCGAGACATTAATTGAGCCAGAATATCAGTCACCTCAAACACCGCGCGATTTTCGATACGCGAGACGGTGTCCTGATAAGCGGGTAAGTTCTCAAGAAGCGCTAATACGCCTTTACGGATGGCTCGCAATGAGGGGATCACAAGCCCGACCCCTCGCTCTCGTACCCAATTCGTGTTGTAACGCTCTTGCGGCATCGTCCAGGCATTACCAAAGGTGATCACTGGCAAGCCCATATGCACAGCTTCACTCAAACTACTCGGGCCCGGCTTGCCGATAAAAAAATCACCTAGCTGCATGTAATGGCTAATTTTTTGCGTAAAGCCGATCACCACATGCCGGGCACTCGGTTTGAGCGCAGAGATTTTTTTGTTGAGTGTTGCATTCATCCCACAAAGAAAAATGAGCTGAATATCCGGTAGTGCTTTCGCAATCCGAAGCATATCGCTCGAGCCGTGGCCGCCGAACATCACAATTCCTGTTGGTTTTTCTGGGTCCAGTCCAAGTTCAAGACATTCTGTCTCGCGATCGATCTCTACCGGTTCATAAAAGGCAGGTCGTAAGATCATCCCAGAGGTCAGTGAAATTTGTGCGTCTGCGTAACCGGCTGCGCGCGCTTGTTCAGCTGCACGCGCCGTGCCACAGACGAGGTGCTGAGCTTGATTTGGCTCTATCCAGAAATTCGGCGGATAATCTGCCATGTCGGTGAGTACCGTCACAAATGGCACAGTTGGTAAGGCGTTCGTAACGCTCTCGTAGAGGGCTTTATTAAAATTAGGCACTAGCGACACGACGTGATCGGGCTTGGTGTCTAGCCAATGCTGTTCAAGCTTACGAACCATCGCGTTGTGACCCATTTTAATCATCGCTTGAAACAGCTTGAGCTCAGTCGAAAGCCCAAGCGTGAGCCCATGGCGCAATCTGAAGTTGTACAGGTCTTCTGGCGCGCAGCGCATGACTTTGTTAAAGCTTGCCTTCGGGTCTAGCACTTCAAAAAGATTCACCAGGCGCACGTTCCATGGGCGCCGCTCAAATTCAATCGCCTGTTGCAAGGCCAGTGCCGTCGCACGATGACCGCCGCCCGCATTGAAGTAGATGAAGTCAATAGTTTTATTCATTGAAAGCTATCTTCATCCTTTCTTGTGACAGGGTCATGACAG
>CANCMG010000150.1 GCA_947378965.1 Alcaligenaceae bacterium
TTGTATTTGTTTAGCAAGTCAGAGTACTTGTGTTTGTTTAGCAAGTCAGAGTACTTGTGTTTGTTTAGCAAGTCAGAGTACTTGTGTTTGTCGTGAGTGAAGTACAGCTATTATCCGTCAGTAGTATCAAAACTGACATCCCCACTAAAGCCGCAACCAGCACGGCAAGAACTAATTTTATTAGTTTTTTAATCATATCGACTGCAAAAGCTACCTGCTAAGTAAATTTATGCAAAAATCAGAAGCGAAGGCTAAGAATTATTATTGAGTTTAATGCATGGGCGCTAGGCAAACAATCCGCCTTATGGGGTAGTCACCAATACGCCTTATGGGGTGGTCACCAGTGCCTACGTCCTAGCTCAACTCAGAGAGGGTCGCCGCACTTCTTGTTAAACTTCGTGCTTTAGGTTTGCGCCTAGCACTTTGCGGCCGCAACTGACCCTGCAAGACTTAACTCTGTGTGATGCTTTATGGCTGTTTTTACGATTGTCAGTGACGCTGACGCACGTGCGCTACTTAGGCAATATGCCTTAGGTGAGTTTGTCGCGCTGCGTGGGATTGCTGCCGGCATCGAAAACAGCAATTTTTTTCTCACGACCACGCAGGGCGAGTACGTTTTAACCGTCTTTGAAGTGCTCTCCGCCAAGCAACTGCCCTTTTATATTGAGCTGATGCACCACCTGGCGCAGCGTGGTGTACCTGTGCCGCAACCGCAAACTCGACTCGACGGTGCACGGCTGTCGACCTTATTGCAAAAGCCCGCTACGATCGTCAATCGCCTGCCCGGTGGCCACGAGCCAGCGCCAACGCTAGCCCATTGCACGCTCGCCGGTCAGACTCTGGCTCAGGCTCATCTCGCGGCCAAAGACTTTACGCTTAGCCAACCTAACCTGCGTGGCCTCGCGTGGTGGGAGCAAACCGCTCCGGTGGTGCTGCCCTACCTCACTCCTGCTTTGGCCGAACTATTAACCAACACCTTGGCCGAGCAGCGCGCCATGGCGTTAACGCCAGAGTACAAAACACTGCCCTTTGGGCCCGCGCACTGCGATCTTTTCAGAGACAACGTTCTGTTTGCAGGCACTCAAACCGAGCCTCAAATGGGTGGATTGATTGATTTTTATTTTGCTGGCTGTGACACCTGGCTCTTTGACGTCGCCGTCTGTGTCAATGATTGGTGTATTGATTTAACGACGGGTATCGTCAAGCCCGAGTACGCCACAGCGTGGTTAAGCGCTTATGCAAGTCTGCGCCCGTTCACTGCAGCTGAGCGTCGCCTTTGGCCCGCAATATTGCGGGCCGCAGCCCTGCGTTTCTGGATATCTCGTCTGTACGATTTTTATTTGCCGCGCTCTGCACAAACGCTTAAGCCGCACGACCCGACTCATTTTGAACGTGTGCTTCAACAAAGAACTGTCGGTCTGATCCCCGATTTACCAAAGGAAGACTGATGCAAGCTCTTGCTCTAAACGCCTTATCGGGCTGGCGCTGGGTTAGTGATGGCTGGGCCTTGTTTCGCACCCAACCGCTTGCCTTTTTTTCTTGGGCAATGTTCATTAGCTTGCTGCTAATGGTAGCTAGCATCACCCCACCGATCGGTCCGATATTATTTGTGATCCTGATGCCAGCCGTCACCGTCGTGACCTTATCTGCCGGGCGCCACGCCGCACAGGGGCACAAAATGTTGCTGAGCATGTGGTTTGAGCCGCTCAAACCAAGCGGCGTTCTGAAGCGACTGATCGGAATGGGTGCCCTGTACTTAGTGACCTGCTTGTTGTTAGGCCTGCTCGCATTCTTACCATTTTCCGCTGAAGTCACAACGGCGCTTAAGTCTTTGACCGACGCCAATAATTTGATGCCCTTGCTCGAGGCCGTACGCACGCCAATGCTTATTTTTGCGGTGTTCTACATGCTGATGGCCGCCATTTTTTGGTATGCACCAGTGCTTGTGGCGTGGCATCACATCAGCGTATCACGAGCTCTCTTTTTTAGCGGCATCGCCTGCTGGCGCAACAAATGGGTCTTCTTAGTTTACGGACTCAGTTGGCTGGCCGTATTTTTAGCAATTGATAGTGCCTTAAGCCTTTTGGTATGGATAGGCCTGTCAAATTCGATTGCAGCCACTGTGCAAGTACCCATCAACATCGTCGGCGGCGCCGTTTTGTACTGCAGTTTCTATCCAAGCTATGCGTCAGTGTTTACGGCAACTGAAGCCGAGCAATTGCCCGCATAACGGCGCGCGATAGCGCGTCTGTTTGCTCGTTTGCAAACGCGGCAGTTTCAACCACCGACGCCGCCTGCCAGCACAATGCCAAACGATTAGGCTTCAGCCGCCCAATCGTCTTAACCACGACACCCCGTTCATCGATAAAAAAAACACCTATCGAAAACCGCATACCGATGGTGTGCACGGCAAAGCACGGCTTTAGCCAAAGCGCCTGCCCAGGCGCCATCGCACGTTTACCCAGCAGACCAAGTGCGCGTGTAAATATCGTGTCAGCTCTCAGCAAAGTCAGCTCGCACGTGGGCGACTCGATCGCTTCGAGTGGAAGCATCTCATTAGGCTCCTGATCCTGTCTTCGTTCTTCTGGTACAACAATAAAGTCCGACTGCACCAAGCTTTTGAGCAGTTTTTTGAGCAGTTTTTTGAGCAGTTTTTTGAGCAATTTTTTGCGCAGCTATAGGCTCCGCGCTATTCCTCCTCCCACCGAAACGGGGAAGATTTCTGCGCATTGGGTTAAAACAAAGCGACATAGCAGCCTGCCTCGTTACGGTTGCAAGCCAAAAAGCTGAACCACCACCGGAAACCCTAATACTAAAAACGTACACGGAAAAATAAACAACGCTAATGGAAACAACATCTTGACCGGTGCCTGTAACGCCAGTTTTTCGGCGTTCATCAAACGTTGTGCACGCTGTTGCGCTCCGTACACTTCTACAATCTGCGCCATTCCCTGGCCTAGCGCCTCTGCCTGAATCAACGCCGAGAGTAGTTGTCGCAAGGCACTCAGTTCAATTCGCAAACTCATTTGCCTAAGCGCATCGCTGCGCCCCACGCCAGTTCGAATATCGCCCAACGTCTGAAGCCATTCAGCCTTAAGCGCGCCATCGCTGAGATGATCGCAGGCCAACTGTAGCGATGCCTGCAAATTCTGCCCTGAGCCGAGTCCAAGCCCGACCATATCTAAAAAAAAGGGTAACGCACGTTCGATAGCGATCAACCTTTGGTGATAACGTTGCTTGAGCCACACGATTGGCAACCACCAAAAGGCTGAGGCGAGGCAAACACTTAGCAAAATACTGACCAAGAGCTCTGTGCGCATCGCTCGCTCTGGCATCGTACTGATCTCAACCGAGCCCCAATAGATGGCGAGCCCTAGCAACGAGAGCAACACCCGAGCTGCAAAAACCTGCGCATAATCCAAGTCGGTCAGCGCACTACGTATCAGCAATTGATTCAACGCACGTCGCTGGTTCCAGGTGATGAAAGGTAATAGCCAGCGCCCAACCGTCGCCAATAGCGGACGCAGAACCCCACCTTTGAGCCAAGCCTTGAGCACCGCGCTTAGACTAGTGCGCCGGATTTGACTCACGTTGGCAAAAAAAACGCCACCACCAACAAAGAGCACCGCTGCAATTGCCAACGCACCCGAGAGCAGAGCAAGCCAAACCATGGCACTAAACACGAATGGCAAGAATGCGACGCAAGAAATAAACGCCAAGGCACTCAAGAGTGAACACGGTTGCCAGCACAGCCTGCCCCATCGTCGTACTGTGCAACAAGTGCACCGAGAGCGGATCAATTTGGCTTAACACAAGTAATAACACAACCGGCAGTGCACCCATCACCCAGGCTTGCATTTTTCCTTGCGTCGTCATCACTTCGATTTTTCTTTCAATATGCTGGCGCGCCCGCAAGTTGGTGCATAGGCGCTCAAGCAGATCTGCTAAAGAGGCACCAGAGCGTGTCCCAACAATCAGCATGGTTGTGACCAGCTCAACGCTTTCAGAGGGCATGCGCTGGTAAAGATGCTTAAGTGCTCGAGTCAATTCAACCCCCATTCTTTGCTCGCGCAAGACCAAGCCAAACTCTTGCGAGAGCGGAGGGCTTGCGTCTTGCACGATGTGTTTTAGCGCGACCGATAATCCTGCGCCTGCACGCAATGCCCCTGATAGCGACAACAGAAGCCCTGGCAGTTGAGAATCAAAACGTTGCTGCCGTTTGCCAACAGCACGCTTGAGAACAATACGAGGCAACGTAAAGATCACACCGCCCACACCTAAGGCAAACCAGATGCTTTGCGTCACCATCCATAGCAACACACTGGCCCCTACCGACACGCAAACTAACGCGGGCCAAAGGTGTGTCGTATCGATAAAAACGAACAGATCGGACAATTCGGCCCGTGCTTGCTCAGTGAGGCGCGTGCGGTATTGCTGCGAGGCTTGAAAAAAGAGGCACTGACCAAGCCATACTCCCATTGCAATCGACAGGCATGCGCACACCAACGCCAACGTACTCATACGTGTAAAAACCAATTCATCATCGCCGAGTCGGACTGCACGCGAGCATCACCAAAAACGGCGGGGCGCAAGCCCGCACCAGTTAAACGCTGACGCCTGGCATCAAATCTGGCCAATTGCTGTATTTGGATGGTGCCAGACTCGAGCCCAGAGATTTCAGCAACCCCTGTAATGACCCTTCGGCCATTCGCCAATCTGGTCTGTTGCACAATCAATTTCAAGGCGGAACCGATTTGCTCGCGTATTGCTTGCAGTGGCAACCCCGCGTTGCCACTCAGCACCATCGTCTCAAGTCGCGATAAGGCGTCACGCGGGCTATTCGCGTGCAGAGTCGTGATCGAACCATCGTGGCCAGTATTCATGGCCGCCAACATATCAATCGCTTCGGCGCTACGCACTTCGCCAATCACAATACGGTCGGGCCGCATCCGTAAAGCATTTTTCACTAAATCACGAATGGTGACTGCGCCCAGCCCTTCGGAATTAGCTTGCCTTGCCTCAAGCGTCACGACATGGGGATGGGCAATCAGCAGTTCGGCACAATCTTCAATTGTGACAATCCGTTGTGCCGGATCAACAAACCCAGCTAACACGTTGAGCAAGGTCGTTTTACCTGAGCCCGTGCCGCCTGAGACGAGTATGTTTACACGATGCTCAACGCACAGACGCAAAAACTCGGCTAACGGTGCGGGCAAGGCTTGCAGTGCAACCAAGTCGTGCATTTGCAGTCGCGTTTTAGGAAACTTTCGCAGCGTAAAGCTCGCGCCGTTGACCGAGACCGGAGGCAATACTGCGTTTAAGCGTGAGCCGTCAGGCAAACGTGCGTCAACCATCGGTGAGGCCTCATCGATTCGACGGCCTAGCGGAAACACAATGCGTTCAATCACACTTCTTACGGCCTGTTCACTACTAAATTGAAGCAGATGTTTTGAGAGTTGCCCACCAATTTCAACGTAAATGTCGTCAAAACGATTGACCATGATTTCAGTGACCGATGCATCTTCAAGTAATTCTTCAATCACGCCCAGCCCAACTGCCTCATCCACAACGAGTTTAAGGATTCTGCTGCGCTGCGCCTCGCTGAGTGGCAAACGTCGTTTATCTAGCAAGTCAGTGACGCACTTCAACGCATGCGCCTTTAACGCTACCTCAGACAGTGCACCGACATCGTTGCGTCGCAGATCAAAAGCCTGAATTAAGCCAGCCCGAAGCTCTTGACGAAGTTCTTGCTGCGCAATATCAACTGACTCAGCAACCTGCGCTGCGTTCGACTCAGGTGAAAAAAAAGAACTTGTTTCAGGCACTGCCCGCTTCGTCCCTGACGGCAACTGAAGCTTGGCAGCTTCTAGCGAGCTAGGCTCTGACTGCAACGGCAGCCTGCCTAGGCCAATCGCTGTTGCATCTGACTGCAACGGCAGTCTGCCTAAGTCAATCGCTGTTTCATCTGACTGCAACTGCAGCCTGCCTAAGCCAACCGTTGTCTCGCCTGAGTGCAGCTGCGACTTGGCTGCGTCTAGCGACCTTGGCTCTGCATGCAGCTTAAGCCTGCTCAACTCTGCTGGGGTGCCCTCATTGCAGACCTTCTTGATAACTGCCGCGTGCGCTGCCTGCGATGCCAGGCGCAGCAAGCACGGGCCCACCACGATTTCGTCAGCCCTTTTAAGTGGTCCATAACGAGTAATGCGGTTGCCGTTCACCCGCGTCCCCAAAATTGAACCAAGGTCGTCTACGTGATACCCATCTTCAGCGCGTGAAATCCGCAAATGTTGTCGCGCCACGCGCCAGTGCGAGACCTGAATACCGCAATCTGGTGCGCGGCCCATCACCAAAGGCACCTCAAAGCGTCCGTGCCGACGCGTGCCATCTTCAAAAAATAAATCTAGTTCGATCAATTCAAATCCTTTACTGATAGTGCAACAAAACGATTAATGCTCAGAAGCGGTTGGTGCGTCTTCCCATTGAGATAGGGAGTTTGTCATTGCCTGAGTTGCGTCAGAGTCAGACTCCCATTGCCCTAGACTTTCAACCGTATTACGCGGCGCATTCAACTCAAGCGGGTCAAAGGTGTTGAGTGTTGAATTGAGTGTTGAATTGAGCGGTGAATTGAACTGTGTATTAAGCGGTGAATTGAACTGTGCATTAAGCGGTGTATTGAACTGTGCATTAAGTGGTGTATTGAGCAGTGGCGCAGCCGGAAACGAGTCTTGCAAAACGCCCTGTGCGTTCGCCACGCGGGCTGCAAGGCCTGGGTCTCGAGGGTCAACAATCACTGGGGTCACAAAAATTGCCAACTCGGTATGACGCTCTTGCTCGCGCTTGACCCCAAACAGGCCGCCCAATACCGGAATCCCCGCCAAGCCTGGCAAACCGTCTTGATCTCGAGCGCGTTCACGTGAAATAAAGCCGCCCAACACCAACGTTTGCCCAGAGCGCACATTGAACTCTGTTGATGCTTTTCGAATTTTTAGAGCGGGTCCACCCGGCACCGTGATGGTGGTGTCGACTGAGCTGACTTCAATTTCTATCCG
>CANCMG010000151.1 GCA_947378965.1 Alcaligenaceae bacterium
ATCTCGGTGAAGCGCTATGGATGTTAGGTCAGCGCGACGCTGCCATCGAGATCTGGAAAAAAGGCCTGGCAAAAGAGGCTGATAACGCGACGCTGCAAGAGACGATCAAGCGTCTTGGAGTGCGGCTTTGAGGGCTTCAAAAAATTTGATGAGTGTGCGTTCGATTGCCGGCCTTATTTTCGCTGTGCTACTCATCGGACTGAGTGGTTGCGCCACCCAGCACACAGGTGAGTCGGTGCCTGAGGGCTCTTTGTTGCGTAACGGGCGGTTTGCTGTCAAGACTGAGCAGGCCAATCAAACCCCCGAGGCGATTCAAGGCGGCTTTGTTTGGCGCGACACCGCGGCCCAGCTGACGTTGGATTTGACCAACCCCTTTGGCAGTATTTTGGCGCGCGTCACGGTAAACAGCAGTGGCGCGACGTTAGAACGTGCGAATGGTGAAATGCTACAAACCAAGACGCCGGATAGCTTGGTCGATCAGGCGCTGGGCCAAAGTCTTCCGGTGCAGGGGTTGCGGGCCTGGTTGCGCGTTCAGCAAATGCCTCAGCCAGGGATGCGGGTGTTAGAGCGAGATGCCCAAGGTCGAATCGTGTCTTTCGAACAAGATGGCTGGAGTGCGCGGCTCTCTAACTTCGACGCCTTTGGTCCGCGCTTAGTCAGTTTGCTTCGCGCTGAAACGGGTCGCAAGATGTCAGTTCGACTGGTCATCGACTAACCGTGCTGTACGACCTTCCTGCACCCGCAAAATTGAATTTGTTTTTGCATGTCGTGGGGCGACGTGCCGATGGCTATCATCTTTTGCAGACTGTTTTTAGGCTGATTAGTCTGGCTGACAGTATCGATGTGGATCTGCGCCGCGATGGCAAGATTGTGCGCGAAACCGACATGTTAGGGGTGCCGCACGACGAAGATTTGGTGGTGCGTGCTGCGCGAGCGTTGCAAGCGTATACGGGCACCAAGCTTGGCGCCCAAATCAAGGTTAAAAAAAATATACCTGCCGGCGGTGGCTTGGGTGGGGGCTCAAGTGATGCGGCGACCGTGCTGCTTGCACTGAACCGACTCTGGGAAACACGCTTAAGTCGTGCCACTCTGATGCAGCTTGGGCTAGGATTGGGTGCCGATGTGCCGGTCTTTATCGCTGGCCAAAACGCCTTTGCGCAAGGAATCGGTGAGCAACTGACCCCCGTACAGTTACCTGAACGGTCTTATGTTGTTGTTCAGCCTGCCCAAAGCGTGCCCACCGCAGCTGTTTTTGGGGCTTCTGATTTGACAAGAGACACCGATCCGGTCAAAATGACGGACTTTTCTGGGGTCAAACTCTTTGCTGAGTTTTGCGGTGAAATTGATCAAACATCAAGTTTCCTGCAAGATTTTGGTCGCAATGATTTGCAGCCGGTTGTCTTAAAACGCTATCCCGTTGTTCTTCAGGCGCTCGATTGGCTGAACCAAGCCGGTCTAAACGCCCGAATGACAGGATCAGGAGCCTGCCTGTTTGTTGGGTTTCCGAGCGTTCAGCAGGCAACGGCGGTCCATCAGAAATTACTCGCTAAAACGCGTACAGATTTTTCTAGTGCCGCCTTGGCGGGTGTGCTGAATCCAATACAGTCGATTTCGGTCTGTGAGGGGTTATCAGAGCACCCACTGCGGCATTGGATTGAAAGTTAGTTGGGGAGTCGCCAAGCTGGTTAAGGCACCGGATTTTGATTCCGGCATGCGAAGGTTCGAATCCTTCCTCCCCAGCCCCAAAACGTATAGCTGTTGAACTTGTTTGCCGTCGGATTCACCGTTTCAGTGCCAGGCTCTCGTTCAACAGCTTTTTTGCTTTCTGTTTGCTTGACTTACTGTCTGTGACTGCCGAAACCATGGCCAACGATAGTTTTATGATTTTCACCGGTACAGCCAACACACGGCTGGCCGTCGACGTGGTGAATCACCTTGATATGTCGATGGGCAAAATGTCTGTCGGTCGTTTTTCAGACGGTGAAGTGATGGTCGAGATTAACGAAAACGTTCGCGGTAAAGACGTTTTCGTGCTGCAGCCAACCTGTGCGCCCACCAACGATAACCTGATGGAAATCATGGTCATGGTCGACGCTTTGCGTCGTGCCTCGGCCGGTCGCATTACCGCGGCAATCCCTTACTTTGGTTATGGCCGCCAAGATCGTCGTCCGCGTTCTGCGCGCGTGGCGATTTCGGCCAAGGTGGTGGCCAATATGTTGCAAGTAGCAGGTGTTGATCGCGTTTTAACGATGGATCTTCACGCCGATCAGATCCAAGGTTTTTTCGATATTCCAGTTGATAACATTTACGCTGGGCCGATTTTGTTGGGCGACATCTGGCGTCGTAATCTGACAAATCTGGTGGTGGTTTCGCCTGACATCGGCGGTGTGGTGCGCGCGCGCGCCCTAGCTAAACAGCTTGAAGCAGATTTGGCGATTATTGATAAGCGTCGGCCTAAAGCCAACGTCTCTGAAGTGATGAACATCATCGGCGAGGTCGATGGCCGCACCTGCTTAATCATGGATGACATGGTTGACACGGCGGGCACGCTTTGTAAGGCTGCACAGGCGCTTAAAGAGCGCGGGGCTGGCGGCGTGTATGCTTACTGTACCCATGCTGTCTTGTCGGGCGGCGCCATCGAACGTATTCAAGATTCTGAGTTGACCGAGCTTGTCGTTACCGACACGATCCCTCTTTCTGAGCAGGCGCGTGCCTGTGGCAAAATCCGCCAGCTGTCATGCGCGGCGTTGTTGGGCGAGACGATTTTACGTATTTCAAACGCCGAATCAGTCAGTTCGTTGTTTGTTGACTAAGCTTAAACGCCGAATCCGGTGGTTCGTTGTTTGTTGACTGAGTTCAAACCTACAAACTGACAGGGTCGTCGGTGTTTGACTAAATGCAATCCAGCTTAAGTTGGATTAAAAAATTTGCAGGCCACTGGTCGCGGTGGTGTGCAAAATCGCTGTTCGATGTCGAACAGTGTTTTAACTGGGTGTTTTTCACCCCACTTGGAGTATTTCATGCAATTTAATGCAAACTTAAGAAGCGTACAGGGATCGAGTGCGAGCCGCCGCCTGCGCCGTGCGAACCGTGTTCCAGCCATCGTTTACGGTGGTAAAGACCTGCCCGCTAATATCGAACTCGATCACAACGAAATTTTTCATGCGTTGCGCAAAGAATTATTTCATTCATCCATTCTTGATATGCAACTTGATGGCACAAGCCAGCCGGTATTGTTGCGTTCAGTGCAATGGCATCCTTACAAGCAAATCGTGATGCACGTTGACTTTCAACGCGTTGACGCAACTCAAAAGCTGCACACTAAAGTGCCGTTGCACTTTACCAATGCCGAAAGCTCACCAGCTGTGAAGCTGAGCGCAGCCATTATTTCGCATCTGTTCACCGATATCGAAATCAGCTGCTTGCCAGCAGACTTGCCTCAGTTCATCGAAGTTGACCTTACCAACTTGGTGGGCGGCGCCTCGATTCACGTGGCCGACATTACGATGCCCAAAGGTGTTTCGTACTTGCCACACCGCGGTGACGCCAACCCTGTGTTGGTGACAGCAATCGTGAAAGGTGGTTCAGCTGACGATGACGCCAAAGCAGCACCTGCAGCCTAAGTTGTTTGATCCCCAGCCGTAGCTGCGCGATACAGCTCTGGCTGTTGGGCTAAGCGCCCAAGGGTCTTTCACAAAAGCCTCACTCCTGCTTTGCACGGGTGGGGCTTTTGCTTTCTAATGCAAGAATGACTACACCCATCAAATTGATTGTTGGCCTGGGCAACCCAGGTAACGAATACGCAAAAACTCGCCATAACGCTGGCTTTTGGCTTGTCGATGACATTGCCAGCGATTTAAAAACAAGTTTTACCCACGAAAAAACGTTTTTTGGCATGGTGGCAAAGACCCGTGTTGCCAACGATCAGGTTTTTTTGGCCAAGCCACAAACGTTTATGAACAAGTCGGGGCAATGCGTAGGCTCGTTAGCACGGTTTTATAAGCTCGCCCCAGAAAATATCTTGGTGTTGCACGACGAACTCGACTTGATGCCTGGCCAGGTGAAGGTCAAGCAAGGGGGCGGGCACGCTGGGCACAATGGTTTGCGAGATATCGAGTCGGTATTAGGTAGCTCGAACTTTTGGCGACTGCGCCTTGGTATCGGGCACCCCCGCACGTTATCTTTAGCGCAAGAGGTCGCAGATTTTGTCTTGCATGCACCGCGACGCGAAGATCAAACTGCGATCGATGCTTGCGTGACGCGTTGCCGGGCGGTGATCCCGCTATTTTTAGCCGGCGAATTTGCGAAAGCCACTGGGCAGCTGCATCGCGATAATCCTGCATGACAACGCCGCGGTTTTGCGACGACTTCAAGCAGTTTCTGCGATTTGTACTTAGGCCAAGCCTTGTTCGACGGGTACCGCGCAGCTTGACTGTCACGGGGTGGCTAAGCGATTGGTGGCCCAATATTCGCTTGCCACGCTTGTTGGCTTGGGCTGCAACCCTTTGGGCGCTTAACATCTTGGTGCTGGGCCCGCTTGTGTTGGCGGTGTTTGAACTCAGTGGCGCCACCCATCGAATCAGCGTACACAACTTGCCTTGGCTACAGGCCTTGTTATGGGCGCCTGTGGTTGAAGAAATGCTGTTTCGGTTCGGCTTGCGCCGGCCCGTGCTAGCGCTTGGGCTGGTGCCCTTGATGGTGGTTGTTTTACTCAAGGGCCTGGCTTGGTGGGCCAGTAGTTTGTTGGCGCTATCGGTGTTGACGGTTTGGTGGCTGAGCGCGCGTACCCACACGCCGAGCGCCAAGGGGTATCGGTGGCTACGCCACTATCGCGCAGTGTTTCCGTGGGTATTGCATCTATCGGTATTGGCGTTTGCGGCGCTTCATATCAAAAACTATGTGTTTGATGAGATGGCCTGGTGGATGATGGTGGTGTTGGTGGCACCACAGTGGGTGACGGGATTGGTGTTGAGTTGGATACGTATGCAGCGCGGGATTGGTGCCACCATGTTGTTGCACGGTCTGTTTAATGCAGGCCCTTTAACCGTGGCTTGGTTGGCCTTGCAATTATTGGGTGATGGCGTGGGCTATTGATGCTCTTGCACGTACTGCTCACGTAACTGACGCTTCAGCGTCTTGCCAATTTCGTTGCGTGGTAAATCGCCAATCAACAGCAGGTCAGCCAAGCGCTGCGTTTTGCCTAAACGGGCATTCACCCAAGCGAGCAGCGTCTCTTTGGTAACGGTTGCGTTTGGACGCAAGACAACGTAGCCAACAGGGGTTTCACCCCAGGCGCGTGAAGGCACCCCAACCACAGCTGCTTCGGCAACCTCTGGGTGTTGCTCTAGTTCTGCTTCCAGATCGCTTGGATAAATATTAAACCCACCCGAAATCACCATATCTTTTTTGCGATCTGACAAAATCACAAAACCGTCTTCATCAAAGCGGCCGATATCACCGGTGCGGATAAAGCGTTTGCCGGTTGCGTCAAACCATTCAATTTCGCGAGTTTTTTCAGGTAAGCCGTGATAGCCCTTCATCATCACGGCCGAGTGCCCGACGATCTCGCCGGTTTGGCCACGCTCAAGTTCAATACCGTTGTCGTCAATCATGCGAATTTCATGGCCGGCAGAGGGCTGACCGATCGTGTGCAGCTTGTTTGGGTGCAGGTGCGCTTTGAGTTCGCAGCGCACCCCGCCTTCAGTCATGCCGTACACATCGTTGAGTTCACCGGGCCAGCGGCGCAAGACCTCGGCCTTGAGCGTTGCACCAAAGGGGGCGCTGGTTGAGCCCTTGATGCGCAGTGAAGACAAATCATGCTCAGCAAAGCTTGGGTCGTCTAGCAAGCGCTGATACTGCACCGGCACCATCACGGTGTGCGTGGCGCGGTGGCGCGCGGCTAGGGCAAGATATTGGCGCGCGTCGAACTTGCTCATCAAGACAGCCGTGGCACCCAGAGCCAGACCCGGCAAAAGGGGTACCAACGTTGTATTTGAGTAAAGCGGGGTAGACAGCAGCAAAACCGACGCAAAGCCGATGCCGTTGGCCGCAGCCCGCTGCGTTTGCGACCAGCGCATCGAACAAGGCTGCACGATGCCTTTGGGTACACCGGTCGTGCCCGACGAGTAAATCAGGTTGAAGGCTCGGTCAGGGTCGTTTGCGACAGGCGCGGGGTTGGCTTGCGTGCCTAACCATTGCGACCAACTGTTTGGGCCAGCTGTCAGATCAAACCAGACCTTTTTAAGCGCAACGGGTGCCTGGCCCGCTTTGGTAGCAGGAATAAAGCCCTCAAGATCCCAGGCCTTGGCGACAGACTGGTCCAAAAATAACCACCGTGCCCCAGAGTTTGCCAGCATCCCGGTCAGATTCTGAGCGGTTGCCGAAGGCGGCAAGGGCGTCATCACGCCTCCCGCACGCAGCACGCCAACATACAAGGCAACGTATTCAAGCGAGGTGCCTGCGCAGGCCGCGATGACATCCCCAGGCTGCACACCGTCGCGCTGCAGGCTCGCTGCCGCGCGCGACACTAAATGGTCAAACTCGCGATAGCTAAGCGTGACCCCGTTTAGGATGAGCGCTGGGTGCTCGGGGCGTAGTTGCGCCACGATACTCAGACAGTCGGGCAGAGAGCCGTTCGGCTGAACTAAAAGGTCGGGTAAGTTCATGGGTCAGCGAGCAAAAGTCATGGAGCGGTTAAACTCCCATTCTATAAGCACTCTTCATTGACTAGATTTTCGGGATTCTCATGGCTCTGCAATGTGGCATCGTTGGTTTGCCCAACGTCGGCAAATCAACCCTTTTTAATGCCCTCACCAAGGCCGGCATCGCCGCCGAAAACTATCCGTTTTGCACGATCGAGCCCAACGTGGGCGTGGT
>CANCMG010000152.1 GCA_947378965.1 Alcaligenaceae bacterium
AACTCCTCAGTCATTATTTGGTGACTTAGATCTGGATTTTCCTGAGCCTGAGTCGTCAGAAACATCCGCGGCTGAAGCCACCGTAGCCCCGCAGCCGATTAAAACTAAAACGCAAAAAAACCAACCGAACAAGACCCAAGCGCACAAGAGCTCACCAGCGCCAAGTGCTGCAGCGTTGGCGGGGCAAGCCTTTTTGCCCGGTTTATCCAGACGAGGGCGTCCGCGCTTACAAACGCCGATTTCAGCAGTCGAGCGCACGGCCGAGCATCGCCGCAAGCGCCTAGAGGCGGGCGCAAAGCGGCTTGAAATGATTTTGGATCGAGAGGTTTCAACCGCGCTTGATGCCTTAGCCGAGCATCTCAAAGAGCCTCGCAGCGAGGTGATCTCGACCTTAATCTTAAAGGCGGCATCGCGCGTGTTGAAGCGCTAGCCGCGTTGCCCAGTCTTTAAGCCGCTTGAGCGCGCAGCTATGATTAGCACCCACCGCAGCGAGCGATTGGCTACCGAGCTTTTACCTTTGCAACAGTGACTGAGCCTAGTCCCCTAATGAAACCTCGTACCGCACAAACCATTTTGATCACCGGTGCCTCAGGTAGCATCGGCAATGCCTTAGCCAAAGCCTACGCTGCGCCCGGCACCACACTGATCTTGCATGGTCGCAACGCAAGCAAACTCGAGCAAACCGCACAAGCTTGCAGGGCGCAAGGTGCGCTGGTGGTGAAGGGGGTGTTTGATATCACCGATACCAACACCTTGCAAAACTGGGTGCACGAAATCGACGCCTTGCACCCAATTGATGTGTTGATCGCCAATCAAGGCATGAACATCAACATCGGCCCAGAAGGCAAGGGCGAGTCTTGGGAGCAAACCAATTTACTGATGGATGTGAACCTGCGCGCTTCGATGGCCCTAGTGCACGCCGCCTTGCCCGGCATGCGCAAACGCGGGCGTGGCCAAGTCGTGTTGATCAGTTCGTTGGCCGCGTATTTTGGTTTGCCGTTAACACCAGCCTATAGCGCGTCGAAAGCAGGCTTAAAAGCCTACGGCGAAGGCCTACGTGGCTGGCTGGCGCCCGAGGGCGTGGGCGTCACGGTGGTCATGCCGGGCTATGTCAAATCAGACATGTGCGATGCCATGCCCGGGCCTAAAACCTTGGTGTGGTCACCCGACAAAGCGGCCAAGGTGATGAAGCAGGGCATTGATAAAAACAAAGCGCGCATTACCTTTCCGTTTTTTGTGTCGTGTGAAACTTGGTTGTTGGCGGTGTTGCCGGCGTCTTGGTCGTTGAAGATTTTGAAGTTGGCTGGATATCACGTTTGAGTTGAACAAATGTGAGCGTCGCATCACCCCCACCTGACGTAGCGCCCAAGCACCAGGCAGCACACCGCTTGGCAGCATACCGCTTGCCAGCACACTGCTTACCGGCCCACCGCTTACCAGCACACAACTTGCCGGCCCACCTGTTGGCGGCCGAAATTCTAACGCTTGACTAGAGTGATTTCTGTAGCTAAAGCAAGGGGTACCGCCGTAACACTAACGTGTTGCGCCGCAGCACTTAAGCAGCGAGGTGCACCCGAGATACGCGTCATCACAAAGATCGCAATTGACGCACAAACCCTCAGCCTAGTTGGTTTTAGGGTTTCCCCTCAAGGGTAAGCACTCTTGCCTGACGACAATTATTTTTATATCTTTAATCTAGAATGTCTACCATCTGTCGCTTCCTAAATCTCGAGGATGTATTGACTTCAAAGGGTACGAGCGTGGCACTTTAGTGCTTGCCATTAACTATTTTGATACTGCTAGTCGAGGCGCGTTACTTTTCTAAAACGCTTGCGTAGTCCTAGAACCAAAAAGAAGCACTGCGCACATTTTGCTGATTTCACTATTTCACGAAGAGGATACACATGAAAATTAGACAAACGCTGTACACCACCGTAGTGACTGCGGCAACTTTACTCCTCGCAGCAGGGACTGTCGGCGCGCAAACCATCGTTAAAATTGGTTACGCGATCGCTCAGAATTCACACGCTGGTGTCGGAGCCACGACGTTTTGTGATGAAATTGAGAAAGGTACCCAAGGTCGGTATAAATGTCAGCAATTTCCAAATGGCTCGTTAGGCGGAGAGCGTGAAATGGTCGAGGCTGTACAGCTTGGCACGCTTGATTTTGTTGATACCTCAACCGGGCCAGTTGGTAATTTTGTTCCTGAGATCAAAATCGTAGACATCCCGTTTTTGTTTCGGGATTACGACCACGCGCGAAGATATCTCGACAGTGCGAACGGTGATGCTCTGCTCGCGAAATTTCCAGCAAAAGGCTTAGTCGCCTTGGTTTGGACCGAAAATGGTTTTCGTCATATGACTAACAACAAGCGGCCGATCGTCAAGCCTGAAGACGCATCTGGTTTAAAAATGCGCACCATGGAAAACAAAGTGCACATGGATGGCTATCGTACCTTTGGTATTCGCCCAACGCCTATGGCTTTTCCTGAAGTGTTCGGCGCGTTGCAGCAAGGTGTGGTTGATGGTCAAGAGAATCCGATTCCCGTCATTCTGGCAGCTAAGTTATCTCAGGTTCAAAAATATCTGTCTCTTACCGGCCACGTGTACTCACCTTCGCTGATTTTGACCTCGCCGCGTTTCATGAACAAACTTACCGAGGCCGACAAAAAAGTTTTTTATTCCGCTGCAAAAGTGGCAAACACCGCGCAACGTAAAAAGGTCAACGATGACGAGGCAGCTGGCATCGCTCAACTCGAAGCAGATGGCATGTCAGTGATAAAACAGGTAGACACGGCAGCATTCGTGAAGGCACTTGAACCCGCCTATGCGGCTTACGCCAAAGAGTTTGGTGCAGAAAATATCCGCAAGATCCAAGACTTTAAATAAAACGGTTCTTAACAACATGGTGGCGATTGCCACCAACACATTGCGCACATTGTGCTGTTTTCACTATTTCACGATTGGATATCAATGAAGATCAAACAAACGTTTTATGTGAACGTAGTTGCTGCGGCAACTCTACTTCTCTCGGCAGGGATTGTCAGCGCGCAAACCATCGTCAAATTTGGTTACGCGACAACAACAACTTCACATTATGGTGTCGGAGTCACGGCGTTTTGTGATGAGATCGAGAAAGGCACGCAAGGCCGATATAAATGTCAGCAATTTCCAAATGCAGCGTTAGGCGGAGAGCGCGAAATGGTCGAGGCTGTTCAGCTCGGCACGCTTGATTTTGTTGATACATCAACGGGACCAGTTGGTAATTTTGTTCCCGAGATCAAAATTGTGGATATTCCGTTTTTGTTTCGTGATTATGACCATGCGCGAAGCTATCTCGACAGTGCGAACGGTGATGCTCTTCTCGCAAAATTTCCGGCAAAAGGCTTAGTCGCCTTGGTTTGGACCGAAAACGGTTTTCGGCACATGACTAACAACAAGCGCCCGATCGTCAAGCCTGAAGACGCCTCTGGTTTAAAAATGCGCACTATGGAAAACAAAGTGCACATGGATGGGTATCGTGCCTTCGGTATTCGCCCAACGCCTATGGCGTTTCCTGAAGTATTTGGTGCGCTGCAGCAAGGTGTGGTGGATGGGCAAGAGAACCCGATTCCCGTCATTCTGGCAGGTAAGTTCTCTCAGGTTCAAAAATATCTCACTCTTACCGGCCACGTGTACTCACCGTCGCTGATTTTGAGCTCGCCGCGTTTCATGAACAAACTTAGCGAGGCCGACAAAAAAGTTTTTTATGCCGCCGCAAAAGTGGCAAACGTTGCGCAGCGTAAAAAGGTGAATGATGACGAGGCAGCTGGCATCGCTCAACTCGAAGCAGAGGGCATGGCAGTGGTAAAACAGGTAGACATGGCCGCATTCGTGAAGGCCCTTGAACCCGCCTATGCGGCTTACGCCAAAGAGTTTGGTGCAGAAAATATCCGCAAGATCCAAGACTTTAAATAAAACTGTACTTAACAAAATGGTGGCGATTAAAAATCTGCCACCATTTTTTCTTTTGCTGCATCCCATATGAAAACCTTCGAAAACTATTTTGTTGCGGTGAATAAGTGGCTATTGATTATCATTTTGGCTGTCATGTCGGTCATTATCTTTGCCAATGTGGTGCTTCGTTACACGACAAGTATTTCGATTGAATGGGCTGAAGAAGTTGCACGCCATTTAATGATTTGGCTGACCTTCATCGGCTGTGGTCCCGTGTTGCGCTATGGTGGGCACATCGCCGTCGAAAATCTGCAAGATGCTTTGCCACGCACGGCGGCAATTGCGCTACGCCTTTTTATTGCATTACTCATCTTTGCTCTGTTTGTGTTCTTTACTTGGTACGGTCTTGAATATATGGATCGCACTCAATACCAACAGACCCCCGCCACGCAGATTTCGATCGCCATTATCTATGCAGGGCTACCGCTTGGCGCTGCGATGACACTGATCCACTTGCTCTTCATCATGAAGGGCTATGTCTTTGAGCGAAAATTTGCGTCTGATGCCCAGTTTGATGCCACTGCGAGTGCCTCATTATGAATGCGAGCGTCATCCTTTTAGTCTCTGTCTGCATTTATTTGGCGATCGGTGTACCAGTCGCGTTTGCACTCGGCTTATCCACCATCACCGCCTTAGTCATATCAGGCTTGAGCTTTCCGTTACTGGTGTTGCTGAAAGAAACCTTCACAGGTATCGATAGCTTTCCACTGATGGCCGTACCGTTTTTCATTCTTGCGGCAGAGTTAATGAGTGGGGGGTCGTTAACCGAAGTTTTTTTGAAATTTGCGGGTCAATTTGTGGGTCACAAGCGCGGTGGCTTGGGCTATACCAATGTGCTGTCTTTGACTTTTTTCTCTGGCATTTCGGGTTCAGCCTTAGCCGATGCAGCGGGCCCCGGGTCAATGTTAATTCGCATGATGGACAAGGCCGGTTATTCGCGCTCTTACGCGGCCGCGCTGACGGCCTCTACCGCAATCGTGGGGCCAATTATTCCGCCCTCAATCATCATGATTATTTACGCCTTAGCCGATGACCGTGTATCGGTTGGTGCCTTATTTATGGCGGGTCTGATTCCAGGTGTTTTGATCGCAGCCGCAATGTGTGTGGTCAATTGGCACATCTCTAAACAACGTGATTACAAGGCTGTTAATCAGTTTCCGACTCGAAAAGAAATTTGGTTGACGACCTGGAAGGCAATACCAGCCCTTCTGTTGCCAGTGATCATTTTGGGGGGGATGCGGGCAGGCTGGTTTACACCAACCGAGGCCTCAGTCGTCGCAGTGTTCTACGCGTTACTGTGCGGCAAATATGTTTACGGCACCCTAGATTGGAAGGCTGTGCCAAGTATTTTGTACCGTTCTTCACTGTTAACCGCCTCAGTGTTGTTAATCATTGGCATGTCGGCATCCTTTGCCTGGATTTTAACGATCGAGGGTGTGCCGCAAACGATGGCGAACTGGATTGTAGGCATGCACCTCAATGTCTGGACCTTTTTGATTGTGGTCAACATCTTCTTATTGCTCTTTGGTATTTTTATTGAGCCCTTGCCTGGGGTGATGGTGCTAGTCCCTATCTTGGCACCGGTCGCGGCCAGCATGGGCGTCGAGCCCATTCACTTCGCAATGATCGTGATCTACAACCTCACCCTTGGGATGATTACCCCACCCGTTGGCGGATTGTTGTTCGTGACCTCAAACGTGTCGCAAGTGCCGCTAACAGACCTGACTCGAGAGCTCAAGCCGTTTTTGTGGGCCCACGGCGTTGTTCTGATGCTGTTAACTTTCATTCCGGCGTTAAGCAACTGGTTGCCACACATCATGGGCTACAAGTAATCTCAGACTGCGCGGTGCGCTATTGTGTACCGCTTGTTGCTTGATGGTGATCACCTACGTGCCCGTGCTGTCACTGGGCTTGAGGGATTTGGTTTATCGGTAAGAGGTGTGAGCTTGCCGCGCGCTCTTTAAGGGGAGTGCGTGGTTTGCTTGGGCTGACCGAATGCGTCGCGCCATGTAATTTTTCGTTATTCAAAATAAATCCCGATCGGTAAATTAAATGAGTTTCTGGTCACCATTTCAATAAAATTACCCGTTCGGAAATTAATCTTGCTTCTTGAGCGGGTTTATACGATAATTTCCTGTACGGTAAATTATCGAAAATATGACCTCGATCAGATCAGCTCTACAGTTGGGCGCCGCGCTTCGCGGTGCCCGTAAGCAGCTAGGCCTAACGCAGCCACAATTAGCGCTCGCGGCCGGTGTTGGCGTGCGCTTTATCGTGGATCTTGAAGCGGGCAAGGCAACGGTGCAGCTACAGCAAGTGCTGCGTGTGATTGATGCCCTAGGCGGCGAGCTCGCTATAGACGGGCTGCCAGCGGCAATTACAGTTTCAACAGCGCAAGGAAACGATCATGGGCAGTGATCTTGCTGTCTGGCTCTTTGATCGTCACGTCGGTACGTTGTCGATTGCAAAAGGGCGATTGCACTTCGCTTACGAGCCAACTTGGCTTTCGCATCCACAGGCAATAGCGCTGTCTCACTCACTGCCGCTGCAGCAGGGGTCTTTTGATGATGAAACGACTCGTCCATTTTTTGCTGGTTTGCTTCCCGAGGGGCAAATGCGCAGGCTGATTGCTAAAAAATTTCAGGTGTCAGACCGCAGTCAACTACCCCGCCCTAAAGGACGGAGCTTGAAAGACTAAAAATCTTGAGAGCTAGGTTGACCAGACTCAGTCACAAAGTATCGTGACTACGTTAGTCAGAAGTACCAGACGTACCTTGGAATGCTTCCTGAGTTCCAAGCTCTACAAGGCATTAATCATGTTGGCGAAAGGCAAAGCGCCGAAGGTTATCGCCAAGAACGC
>CANCMG010000153.1 GCA_947378965.1 Alcaligenaceae bacterium
GGTCGCATCTCGACTGACACTGAAACCTTTTATGCAGATATTGGTGTGCGAGATGGCGTCATTGTCGCGCTCGAACCCGGCTTGCCTCCAGGGGCTCGTGACATTGATGCGAAAGATCGATGGGTGCTGCCTGGGGGCATCGATAGTCACTGCCACGTCGAACAGCTCTCTGGTATGGGCATGATGTGCGCAGATGACTTTTATAGCGCAACCGTGTCAGCCGCGTTTGGTGGCACCACCACAATCATTCCGTTTGCAGCACAACACCGAGGCAATCATATCCCTGACGTCGTTGCAGATTACTCAAAACGCGCGGCAGCTAAAGCGGTCATTGATTACGGCATACATTTAATTTTGGCAGACCCCACCGAAGAGGCACTGAACACGCACTTGCCCGAACTCATTCGTCAGGGGATTACGTCATTCAAAATCTACATGACCTACGATCGGATGCGACTCGATGACTATCAGATTCTGGATGTGCTCGAAGTTGCGGACCGCGAGGGTGCCCTGGTCATGGTGCATGCCGAAAACAACGACATGATTCGTTGGATCGCGCGCAGGCTGGTAGAACGAGGTCTGAGCGCCCCGAAATATCATGTGGTCGCGCACACACCTCTTGCAGAGACCGAGGCAACCAATAGAGTGATCGCGTTAGCTGAATTAGCCGATGTCCCCTTACTCATCGTTCATGTCTCTGGGCTTGAAGCCATTCGTGTGATTCACTCTTCACAGGCACTGGGCCTTCCTATTCATGCAGAGACTTGTCCGCAATACCTTTTCTTGACGGCTGAGGATATCGATCTGCCAGGGACAGAGGGCGCAAAATTTTGTTGTAGCCCACCTCCTCGCGATAAAGCCTCGCAGGACGCTGTCTGGGAGGCTTTGATACAAGGCACGCTCCAAATTTATTCTTCTGACCACGCGCCTTATCGCTACGATGAAAGTGGCAAGCTTCCTAAAGGTGAGGCCACAACGTTTAAAGACATGGCCAATGGTGTACCGGGCATCGAGGTTCGCATGCCCTTACTTTTTTCAGAAGCTGTCATGACGGGCCGTATGACCATCGAACGCTTCGTGGCCGTGACCTCGACCAATCATGCACGCACCTACGGCATGCATCCAAAAAAGGGGGCCATTGCGATTGGAGCTGATGCAGACCTAGCGATCTGGAACCCAGAGAAACGCGTTGTCATCAGTACCACCATACTGCATGACAACGTTGGCTACACGCCTTACGAGGGCCGCGAGGTGCGCGGCTGGCCAGAGCTCGTGGTGAGTCGTGGACGTGTCGTGATCGACTACCAAGGCTTACATGCCGGGCCAGGAAGCGGACAATTCATCAAACGCGGAACCCCAGAACCGGTGTTGCGTCAGCGTTTAAACGGAAACCCAAATTCAATCATGCGTAAATATTTCAGTTAGCGCCAGCCCGATCACGCCGCACCGCAACATTAAAAGTTTCGAACTCTCCACGCGTTTCAATGAAAACCCTTTTAAGACCGTGTTTTAATTGACAACTTAAAAGGTGCCGCTCTAGACACCTTACGCCTTGTCCTCACCAACGAGGCTTCACACAAAAAAAAAGATGAACACACCACATAAGCTGTTTAATAAGAATTTGGTTCTTCTGATTGTTTGCCAAGGCATCTTTCTCACCAACAACGTCACCTTCATCGCAATCAATGGCTTAGTCGGCTTAAGCCTCACTAATATCGCCTGGATCGCAACCCTACCGATCATGGGTTATGTGATCGGCGGCGCGCTCTCAACATCGATCGTTGCAAAATATCAAAAGAAACTTGGCCGAAAAAAATCTTTTCAAACTGGCTTGATCGTTGCCATTCTGTCATCTCTAGTCTGTGCCTACGCGGCCTACTCTAAAAATTTTTGGATCTTGGTGGCTGGTACCGTCTTTGCGGGTTACTACAGTGCCAACGGACAACTCTACCGCTTTGCAGCTGCTGAACTCACGCACAGCAGCCTGCGTGAAAAAGCGGTATCTTGGGTATTAGCTGGCGGCATTCTGGGCGCTGTGATCGGCCCCAATCTTGCCAACTGGACACGCAACAGTTTTGACACACCCTTTTTGGGCGCCTATCTCACACTCACTCTGGCGGGCTTCTTAGGCTTAGCTGTGATGCATTTCATTCACTTTCCGGATGAGACCGAAGTCAAAAAAGTACTGCCTCCCGGCCGCCCTCTTTCTGAAATTTTGCGTCAACCGGTTTTTGTTGTTGCAGTCATTGGCTCGGCACTCGGTTATGGCGTCATGAATCTGTTAATGGCTGCCACTCCACTGGCCATGCAAATGTGCGGCATGCCTTTCTCGGATACGGCGTTAGTGCTTGAGTGGCACGTGATCGGCATGTTTGCACCGGGATTTTTTACTGGGTCCTTGATCAAAAAATATGGCACAACCAACATAATGGGTTTGGGCGTCGTTCTCAACATCGCCTGCATTGTTATCGCCTTGATGGGTATCGATGTTTATCACTTTCTGTTGGCGTCGTTCATTCTGGGCGTCGGCTGGAACTTTCTGTTCACGGCAGCCACCAGCTTGGCACTGACCGCTTACCGGCCTGAAGAAAAAGATAAAGCGCAAGGTGCAATCAATTTCTTTGTGTTCACCACCATGGCGATCACCTCGTTTAGCTCGGGTGCGCTAGTCACCACCAATGGCTGGTCGTTCTTGAATGCGGGTTCGTTGGTACCCGTTCTAATTACAGGGTTTGCGCTGTTTTGGCTGACACGCGCCAAAAAGAAGGCTGTGTAAACTAACAAAAAGCGGTCAACGAGCCTGAACATTCGGCAGACTCAAAACAAACGCCAAGATTCTTGTATCGAATCTTGGCGTTTTTTACGGCACTAATTTTTGCACCCTTTTGCCAGCTTCGGCGCAACTACCGTTTGACTGAGTCCTAACAATTTTATCGGTAAAAGCTAACCGACAAGATTTGCCATTTGTTTGCAGCAGAGGCAACCATGCAATCAGGTCGGTGACAAGAGATGAATTACACGACTGGCAATAAACTCTTTCGTCTTGGCTGCGTAAGCAGCCATATGAGGCGCAGCTGAATGGGCCCTCAAAGCGTCCATACTTTCCCATTTTTCAATCACAACAAAGGTATCGGGGCCCCAAGGGGTTTGGATGGCCGGTGCATTTTCGGCATCAATCGCGGCACCGTACTCGATACAGCCCTGCTCTGCTTTGACTGCAGGTACATTCGCACGGAAGTGCGTCAAAATCGAATCCCGCATACCTGGCTTGGCGGTAATGACTGCTAACACGTGAATCATGGTGTGGCTCCTTTGTGGTTTTATAAAAATGTAATCAGTGCATATAAACGACTGCGTATCGTATCAACTTATCTACCAGTTCTAGTGGGTGGATTCGCGTCCCAGAGCCCTTTGGCCGTAACCGCACTCTCAATCGCCCACAATCTGTCCGCCATCATACCCGCAGGCGATCCGGCCCAGCGCGATCCGCATCTCGGGCGAACTGACCTGATCAAACGCAGACACGTCACCCGCACGCTTACCCCGCACAAGAATATCGCGCAGCAACTCTTGATCCAAGTGAGGCAACGCAGCCCAAAACCCGCGCCCCAGTTGTTGCGCCAACGCATAGTCAGGATGATTCACCTGCTCGGGTGCGCGACCGATTTCGTACATGTGGGTCACGTCGTCCCACGGTGCGCGCTCGGCGGGCAAGCGCTCAAAAATCTCTGGGCATTCTTGGGCAACATAAAACCGATTTAACGTATCAAACAAGCGAAATTTATACCCGTTGGCTAACAGCAGCGGTTCATAAGCATCCCAAGCGGGTTCGCCCTTACCTGGGGTCACAGCTTCGGCCACGATCACTTTAGGCCGATACCGATTAAAGTCATTACCGGCCAAGACATCGCTTTCGGCGCCCTCAACATCAATCTTTAAAAAATCAATGTTCTGAACGTGATGTTGCTCACAGAGCTTTGCCAACGTCAGCATTGGCAACGACAGGCGCTGATAGTCTGCGCCAAACTCTTTGGCGACATCCGCGTGTAACTCGATAGTGGTTGAAAAACCATGTAGGCGATTGACATGAAAAAAATCAACCTCGCCCACTGAACGCCCGACCAAGCCTTGATACAGCGTATCGCGTGGTCGAATTTTTTTATATAAAGCTGCTAACTCAGGGATCGGCTCAGCAACGATGCCGTTCCAGCCACGCTCGTAGAACCAAAGCGAAACATTATCTGCGACTGGATGGCCAGCACCAATGTCGATGTAAAACCCACGTTCTTGGCCCGCAAAGGCTAACGCAAGATGATAATCCTCAAGATTTTGTGTATATGACAAAGGCATATGCTGCACCTACAGTGATTTGAAGTGGCGAACGAATTTCTTTAGGTAAAAAAAACCGTTCTAAGTTAAGAAAAGTCGCTTTAAGTAAAAACCGTTCTAAGTTAAGAAAAATCGCTTTAAGTAAAAATCGTTCTAAGTAAGGAAAAATCGCTTTAAGTAAAAATCGTTCTTGGTTCAGAAAAACTGCTCTAAGTAAAAATCGTTCTAAGTTAAAAAAAATGGCTTTGGGCTGAACGGAAACCTCACTGAATACGCGCAATTCCAGACTCTTTAATCAAGCGTCCCATCACTTCACGCTCTTTGATCAAAAACTCGGTATAGGTCTTGCCATCCATAAAAGCGGGATCGGCACCAATCTTTAAAAAAGAGGCCGCGATGGCAGGCTGACTCATCGCCGCTTGAATGCTTTTTTCTAAACGCGCCACCACTGCACCAGGTGTTGCCTTAGGCACAGCGATACCCACCCACGCCTCAAGCGCCACGTCATGGCCAGACTCTTTTAAGGTTGGCACATTTGGAAACTCTGGCCAGCGCGCAGGGCTTGCTGAGGCCAATAATCGCAACGTCCCTGCCTTGAGATGGCTCATGACATCGGGTGGGTTCGGCGCAATCACCGCCACTTGCCCCGTCAATAGACCCATGGTGGTATCGGGCCCCGACTTGTAAGAGATGAGTTCGAATTTACTTTTAGATTGACTACCCAAATCAAAGATCACCACACTATTACTGGTAGAGGGCGAGCCAAAAAATAAAGACTTACCCCCTCGTGCCGCATTCAATAAGTCGTCAATGGTCTGATAGGGTGAGTCTGCTTTGACAACCAGACCGAAGCGATTTTTTCCGTAACCTGCGACAAAGGTTAAATCATCCAAGCCGAAAGGAACATCCATCAGGTGAGGCGTCAGCGTAATCACTGAGGCTGATACCACAGCCAGGGTATAGCCGTCGGCAGCCTGCTTGGCGACGTAACCGGGGCCAAGCGTCCCCAGGGCGCCTGCGCGGTTAAACACCACGATCGATGCGCCGAGGTCTGCTTCCATCCCGCGCGCAAGCTCACGACTCATCAGATCGGTCACCCCACCCGAGCCAAAGTTCACCACCATGTTTAACGTCTTATCCGGAAACGTCGCTGACTGGGCCAGTGCCAATGACGTCATCAGCACGCCAGTCACGAATGCCAAAGCCGCTCCGAGTTTGCTCTTGTCTTTTACGTTGAACATTTGTTATCCCTTTTTTATGCAATATAAATGCTGCCCTAAGGCATGAAATGCCCACCATTCACATCAATCACGGCACCGTTCAGATAGCCAGCGCCATCTGAGGCCAAATACAGAACCGTCTCGGCAATTTCCTTCACTGTTCCTAGCCGCCTAACAGGCAACTGCTCGGCAATCTTACGATTTGCCTCTTCGCCTGCCGTCATCGACATTTCGGTCACGATCCGCCCAGGCGCGATCGAATTTGCAGTAATGCCATACGGCCCCATTTCGGCAGCAATCGCGCGGGTTAAGCCCAGCACTCCAGCCTTCGAGGTCATGTAGCTAGCCCCCGCACTTATGGACTTTGTACGACCCGCCAACGAACTCAGATTAATGACACGGCCCCATTGCTGCTGTTGCATACCCGGCAAGAAAGCCTGAGACATATGCAAAACAGCCGTCAGATTTACAGCCAGCACCGAGGTCCACTCTTGGTTCGTGATATTTAATAATTGTGCCGAATATCCATCAAGCTGCTTTGGCGAAATGGCTGCGTTGTTCACCAACACTGAGACATGGCCCCATTTGGCAATAATCTCAGCCTGCAGCTTCGCAATCGCAGCTTGATCCGTCACATCGAGCTTTTGTGCCCAAAAATTCGCCGGTTCGTAGGCTGGTTCGTCGGTGGGCGCGGAAAACGCACGAAGGTCAACGCCTATGACTCGATAACCTGCCGCCAAAAACTCGTGCGCAACCGCGCGACCAATTCCACGTGCTGCTCCAGTCACCAAGGCAATTTTGGTTGGATTTTTTTTCATTTTTTAAAGAAAATAGCGTTAGACATTAATTTACTCAAAATCAAAGGTCTGGCACATGTCACTGAGCCCAAAATGGTACTGTACGTCAATTCAGTAACGGTAGTCCCAGTCCAG
>CANCMG010000154.1 GCA_947378965.1 Alcaligenaceae bacterium
CGCCCTCGACCTCGACCTCGACAACCGACTCCCCGTTAACCAGCATATCCCCAGCCAACGTCTCTTCAACACAAGCGCCCGCTATCACTCCCAACACAACCGTGCAGGCGGGCGTCACGCTTGCCGCCCCAGACTCAACGCCTGCCGCGCGTGCGGTGGCGGCGGCACGCAACGCAATGAATGCCAAGCAATGGGCGCAGCTTGCAAGCTTTGTGCCGCAGGCGCGCGCGGATGTGTTGGGCATTTATCCAGAATACTGGTCGTTACGCACGCAACTAGGCTCGACCCATATGTCTGGTGTGCAGCAATCGCTGACGGATTTCATCAATAAAAATAAAACAGCCTATTTGGGAGATCGACTCAAGGGTGAATGGATCTTGGCCGCGGCGCGCTCTGGGGATTTTGTGACGGTACGCGAACTCGGTGACGTGTTGAACCCAAATCCGCAAATCTTATGCTCACAACTTGAGGCGCGGCACATGGGAGGGCAGCGTGCCAGCGCAGCCGAGGCCACTAAAGTCTTTGCACCCTACGGCACCTGTTTAAAGTTGTTTGATCAATTGGTGGCCGACCGTGTATTGGGCTCGGCTGAGCTGATGCCTTACCTGTATGAGGCAATCGAAAATAATAAGCTACCTGACGCGCGGCGCTATGCCGCCTGGATCTTCGAGTCGAGCGACTTGGCCGCTTACGACGCAATGCTTCGCGAGCCTGTGCAATGGTTGAACACTCAAACTGGGCCACGTTCAAACGTACGTAACGATATCGTTGCGCTTGGCTTGGCGCGCGCGGCGCGTGCCGATCTTAATGCGACCGCGACTAAAGTGCGTGACACCTGGGCTGGGCAATTACCCAAGCAAAATTTGCAATGGGTGTACGGGCAAATGGCGTTGCTGGCGATGATGAATCTTGACAGCCGCGCCTATGGTTGGTATCGCGAAACCGGTTCGTTAGGCTTATCTGAAACAAACAATGCGTGGCGCGTACGCGCGTCGTTACGTCAGGCCAGCATAGACTGGGCTTGGGTGTTGCAATCCATTGAAGCCATGGGGCCTGCACAAAAAGCCGACGCCTCTTGGGTGTATTGGCGCGCCCGCGGCTTAGCGGTAACAGGTAAGAAACAAGAGGCAGAAAAGGCCTATGCTTCGATCGCCGCGCAATTTAATTTTTATGGTCAATTGGCGCTTGAAGAGTTGGGCCGCCCAATCGTGCCGCCTGTGCGGCCCGCGCCGGTCACGGCCCAAGAGATCGAGCAGGCGCGTGCGAACCCTGGCCTGCAACGCGCTGTGACGCTCTTTAAAAGAGGCTGGCGCGGCGATGCTGTGCCCGAATGGAACTTCACCATCCGCGGCATGACTGATCGCCAGTTGATGGCCGCTGCTGAAGTGGCGCGACACGAGAATATCTTTGATCGCGTGGTGAATACGTCAGAACGCACTTCGAAAGAATTTGATTTTTCGCAACGCTATATTGCGCCCTTTGAAGGACGCGTGTCTGCGCAGGCGCGACAAATTGATATTGATCCGGCGTGGGTCTACGGGTTGATTCGACAAGAGTCTCGCTTCATTATGGATGCGCGTTCGGTAGCGGGCGCCTCGGGCTTGATGCAGTTGATGCCCGCTACAGCGCGTTGGGTGGCTGGCAAAATTGGGATGACAGATTTCACGCCCGCGAAAGTCAACGACCTTGATACGAACACTAAGCTGGGTACAACGTACTTGAGTATGGTGTTGTCAGACTTGGGGGGCTCGCAGGTACTGGCCAGTGCGGGCTATAACGCCGGACCTGGTCGCCCAATGTTATGGCGCTCGAAGCTTGACAGTAAGGTGGAAGGCGCGATTTTTGCCGAAACCATCCCGTTCAATGAAACGCGTGATTATGTCAAAAACGTGATGTCCAACGCTGTTTACTACGCGGCGTTATTTAGCGGTCAACCACAGTCGCTCAAACAGCGTCTGGGCGAAATCGTGCCTCAGCCTTATGGACGCACCCCTTTGCCGTGAGCACTGATCGCGCGACTGAAGGTTTGCAGGTATATATCGTCGGTGGCGCGGTACGCGATGCCTTGCTTGGCCTGCCAGCGGGCGATCGGGATTGGGTTGTGGTTGGAGCAACGCCTGAACTGATGGTGGCTCGCGGTTTTATTCCTGTCGGGGGTGATTTTCCGGTGTTTTTGCACCCGACTAGTAAAGAAGAATATGCCTTGGCCCGTACCGAACGTAAGTCGGGCCGCGGCTATAAAGGATTTACGTTTTACACCGGTGCTGAGGTGACGTTAGAAGAAGACCTTAAGCGCCGTGATTTGACGGTCAACGCGATTGCGCAATCCATGGCTGGTGAGTTGTTTGATCCGCTTGAGGGCGAAAAAGATCTGCGTACGAAAATCTTACGACATGTTGGGCCCGCGTTTGAAGAGGACCCGGTCCGGATTTTGCGGCTGGCGCGGTTTATGGCACGCTTCACTGAGTTTGTCGTGGCTCCCGAGACATTGCTGTTGTGTCGCAAGATGGTTGCCTCAGGCGAGGTCGATGCGTTAGTACCCGAGCGCGTGTGGCAAGAGTTAGCGCGGGGCTTGTTATCTACACAACCATCGCGCATGCTAGGGTTGTTGGGCGATGTTGGCGCGGTAAGTCGAATCATGCCAGAGCTCGTGCTCAGCGCGCACGTGCAGACTTTAGTGGATCGAGTCGCACAACAAGGCCTGCCGTTAGCGTCGCGTTATGCCGTGTTGTGCCTGCAGGCCGGTGAGCAGCTTAAGGCGCTTGCAACACGGCTGCGGGTTCCGTCAGAGTGCGCCGATATGGCGCGTTTATTGCCGCTTGTGTCAGCTGCCATATTGCACTTGAGCACAATACTGTCTCAGGGCGAGGGCGTTGCGAGCGCCGCCGTGACGGCGAGGGGCAGTCTGCGTGAGGTATCGAACGCAGCAGAGTGTGCAGACGCTATTTTGTCGCTCTTTGAAACGTGCGACGCTTTGCGTAAGCCCGAGCGTTTTGAAACACTGTTGCAAACAGCCGGCGCTGTCGATGAGACGATACACGCGACGCAACAGGCCTGGCGGTCGTGGTTGCAAGTCGTCTTAGCGGTCGACGCCGGTGCGGCCGCGCGCTTGGCAAGTGAGCCGGCACAGATTAAACAACGGGTGCGCGCAGCGCGCTTAGAGGCGTTGCAGAACACTTAGTTGAGCGCTGGTCGCTCAGCCGAGCAAGCAAATCAGCGGTAGACAAGTTACGGATGCGGTAGACAAGTTACGGATGCGGTAGACAAGCACACGATGCGACTTAACCACGTCCACTGTACTGAGAAACTTTTAAAGGTAGCGCCCAAATGTTTGAAGAAGCCGAAGCCGATCCGCAGTTGTCGCAAGATGAGTTTAAGAAAATTGAACAGCACCTGCGGCTTCAGTTGGTGAACGAGCAGTATCGTCACATCGCGCTGAAAGATCGAGCCCTACTCATCTTGGTTGCAGGGATTGACGGCGCCGGTAAAGGCGAGACGATTAATTTACTCAACGAATGGATGGATCCGCGCCACATTCACACGATCGCTTTTTCAGAGGCGAGCCGCGAGGATCGGGCGTATCCGGATGCGCGTAGGTTTTGGATGAAACTACCCGCTAAGGGTGAGATTGGGATCGTGTTTGGTTCGCGGTACACCTCATTATTTAAGGCGGCAGCCCGCAAGCATCCAAACCTAGAAGAGCTTGAACAAGATATTCTTTTTGTTAAACGGTTTGAGTCAACCTTGGCGGCTAATGGAGTACAGATTCTTAAGCTTTGGTTTCACTTGTCGCGTGACGCGCAGCAAGCGCGAATTGACGACTTGTTGGCTAACCCCTCTACAGCATGGCAGGTGGATAAACTCGATTTAAGAGCCCACAAAAAATTTAATTCGATCCGACGTGCCAGCCAGTTGATCCTCGCCGGTACCGATGCGCCGCACACGCCTTGGGTTGTGATTCCGAGCGCTGATCCAAAGCTCAGAATGGTGCGCACCGCTCAAGCGGTGTTGACGTCACTTAAGGTCGGTGCGATTCGGGTGCCGGTGTTTCATGAGCCTGATAGTGTGCCGATCCGCGCGTCTAAATTGGCGTTGCTCGAGCACCTTGATCACAGCGCCAGGCTCAGTAAGAGTGATTACGAAACCCAGATTTTGATTTTGCAGAATCGTTTGGCTCAACTTGTGCGTGACAAGACGTTTAAAAAACGTTCTCTGGCACTGGTGTTTGAAGGTGCAGACGCAGCGGGTAAGGGTGGCGCGATTCGACGTGTCACGCGTGCGATTGATGCGCGTCAGTTTGATGTGATGCCAGTGGCGGCCCCAACGCCGCCTGAAATGTCTCGGCCCTATTTGTGGCGTTTTTGGCGCAACATACCTAGGCAAGGCCGTATCGCGATTTTTGACCGATCTTGGTACGGGCGCGTGCTGGTTGAGCGGGTTGAAAAACTCATCACACGTGCTGCCTGGACGCGCGCCTATGATGAGATCAACGACTTTGAACGGCAGATGGTTGAGAAGGGTACGATCATGCTTAAGTTTTGGCTGGCGGTGACGCCTGCCGAGCAACTCAAGCGGTTTAAAGAGCGCGCGCACTCACCGTTCAAACAATTTAAAATCACCGAAGAAGATTGGCGCAATCGGCGCAAAGCAAAGGCTTACTCGGTAGCTGCAAACGAGATGTTTGCCCACACCAATACCGCTGCGGCGCCATGGCATATTTTGCCGGCCGACGACAAGCACTTTGCACGTGTCGAAGTTTTAAAAGCAATTGTGAAGGCGCTTGAAGATGCATAGCTCCGACTGTCTGCTGTGTCAAACACCGGGGGGTACGGTCTTATGGCAAAACCAACAGCTGCGTGTCATTGACGCAGGCGATGCGTTGTACCCAGGATTTACGCGCGTGATCTGGACTGCCCATGTAGTTGAGATGACTGACCTTACCACCGCCGAGCAAGCCGAGTTGTTGCGGGTTGTGCTGTTGGTTGAACAAGCGCAGCGTGCTGCGCTCAAACCCGACAAGGTCAATTTGGCAGCGTTTGGTAATGTGGTGCCGCATTTACATTGGCACGTGATTCCGCGTTGGCAAGATGATCCGCATTTTCCACAGCCAGTCTGGGCGGCCTTGCCGCACGCCGATGCTACAGCGCAGGCTGCGCAAGAGGCACGACGTACGAGTGTGCGACCGCAACTGAACGCTTACTACCAAGCTTTAGTGGCCCGGCTTGATTCAACTTTGCTTGGTGGCCCAGCTTGATTCAACATTGTTTGGTGGTTCAGTTTGATTCAACATTCTTGCAAGGTTCGTCACATATGGGTGATGACACGAGTTTTACCCTGGGTGGGTCAACGTGATTCGTTTTTGTTGTTGGGTTAAAGGCGCATGACTTCTCGGACACACTTACGCTCTAATCGTTTGACGCAAGCGGATGTATCGAAGCATCTCTCTTCGCTGGCACCGGCGTGGCAGGCGGTGTTGCGTACGCAAAAGGTGAAGTACGCACTTGATGGGTTGTCTGCCATGCTCGCGCAGCGGTTGCGCAGCGATGCGGTCATTTACCCCACACAACCTTTTCGTGCGCTTGAGTCTTTAACGCCCAACGCTGTTCGTGTGGTGATCTTGGGCCAGGATCCCTACCACGGCGCGGGGCAAGCGCAGGGCCTAGCATTTTCTGTCCCGGACGGCGTGGCACGCCCACCAAGCTTGCGCAATATCCTCACTGAGATCGAGCTTGAGTATCCCGACGACCCTTCGCAATTGGTTCTCAAACCCAACGCGGATAACAATGATTTATCACGCTGGGTGAGGCAAGGCGTGTTGCTGTTAAATACTGCACTAACCGTCGAAGATGGGCAGCCAGCTTCGCATGCCGCAAAAGGCTGGGAGACGGTGACCGACGCCTTGATCGAGACGGTCGCAAAAGACCAAAACCCTAAGGTATTTATGCTGTGGGGCGCGCATGCGCAAACCAAGCAAGACTTACTGGCGACAGAGCCTCAGCACTTGATTTTGACCTGCAATCACCCCTCGCCTCTTTCGGCGCGCCGGGGTGCTCATCCCTTTATCGGGTGCGGTCACTTCAAAACGGCAAATGCGTGGTTCTTACAACGAAACTTGCAAGTAATTGACTGGAAAGCATAATTATTCGCCGTAAAGGGTTTACCCCGAGCTAAAAGTAGGGTAGTATTCGCACACTGCAAAAAAGATGTCGCAGTCGCTGGCAGGCTTTGCCTAGCCAAGCACACACATCATCGATTTCTGACCTCCTTTCCTTTCGTGGGCAGCAAGTGTGATCCAGATAGATGGATCACCAGCCCAGACGTTCGGTTGATTCGGTCGGCACGATGCTCGATTCAACCGACTACCGCCGGTCTACCAATTCTCCGGGCTGCGTCATATGGCCACTATCTGGCCTCTAGGAAAGTCATGTCCTTCGATTCGTTAGGGCTCGCGCCCGCT
>CANCMG010000155.1 GCA_947378965.1 Alcaligenaceae bacterium
GGAAAAAGGCGAAAGGCAAAGTTCAAAAGATTCACGCCGCTATTGCGAATGCCAGAAAAGATTTCTTGCATAAGACCAGTACCACGATCAGTCAAAACCACGCGCTCGTATGTATTGAGGATTTGCAGGTCAAGAACATGTCACAGTCCGCCAAGGGCAATCGCGAGCAGCACGGCAAGCGGGTGAGGCAGAAGTCCGGCTTGAACCGCTCTATCCTTGACCAAGGCTGGGGTGAGTTCAGGCGACAACTCGGCTACAAGGTCCAGTGGAACGGCGGCTTGTTGCTGGCCGTACCGCCGCAGCACACAAGCCAGACGTGTCCGGCCTGCGGCCACGTATCCAAAGAGAATCGACAGACTCAGGCGAAATTTCTGTGTGTCGATTGTGACTACGAAAATCACGCTGACGTCGTTGGCGCGATCAATGTTTTAGAGCGGGGATACCGCTTGTTAGCCCGCGGAGAGTCGGTGCAGTCAGGCCGCTCGATGAAGCAGGAACCCACCGAAGTGACTCAGGCAGCGTTTGCCTGAGCACCGTAGGAATCCCCGTCCTTTGCGCGCAAGCGGCAGTCATCGACTGAGGGCGGGGAGGATGTCAATTCGAAACGCTACAGAACGGTGAAGTGTTGTCCAGACTCACGAGCGATACGACGGTGATTCAAACCTTGGTGGGTTCAAGCATCTCGATTGCGTTGCGTAGCGCACTGATGTTGCTGGGCGGGATGGCAATGATGCTAGTGACAAGCGCCTGGCTGGCAAGCGTCATGATCGTGCTTTTGCTGTTGATTGTGCTGCCGCTGTGGGCGATGGAGCGGCGCGTACGAAAAATGTCGCGTGCTAGCCAAGATAAGGTCGCCGATACGAGTGCGATGGCCGGAGAGGTCTTAAACGCAGTCACAACTGTTCAAGCGTTTGTGCGTGAAGCCTATGAGCAAAAGCGTTTTGATACTGCCGTAGAGGCCGCTTTCAGCGAAGCAAAAAAGCGCATCACCGCGCGGTCACTACTGACCGCGCTCACGATTACGATGGCTTTTGCTGTCATTGTATTTGTGTTGTGGATGGGCGCTCGGCAAGTGACTGCGGGCGCAATGACAATTGGCGAACTGACGCAGTTTGTTCTTTATGCTGTATTCGCTGTTGTTGCGCTTTTACCAGCCCAGCTCAGGGCAAATCCAAATTTTTGGTCAAGATGCTAACGAATGGCCCCTTGACGACTTGCGCAACAGTATCGGTATCGTTTCGCAAGAGCCTGTGATTTTCGCAACCAGTGCAAAAGAAAACATCCGTTACGGCAGGCTTGACGCGAGCGACGAAGAGGTCATCTCTGCAGCACAGACGGCACACGCTCATGGGTTTATCTCAGCGCTACCCCAAGGGTACGATAGTTTTTTAGGCGAGCGTGGCGTACGCTTGTCTGGCGGTCAAAAACAACGGATCTCAATTGCACGTGCTATTTTGAAAAACCCACCGATTTTGCTGCTCGACGAAGCAACCAGCGCGCTAGACGCAGAATCTGAGCGCGAAGTGCAAATGGCGTTAGATGCTGTGTTGCCAGGTCGAACCTCTCTGACGATTGCCCATCGCCTCTCTACAGTGATGCGCGCCGATCAGATCATCGTGCTTGAAGACGGCGCAGTGATTGAACAAGGTACGCATGAAACCTTGCTCACGCAAGGCGGGTTGTACGCCAGACTCGCTAAACTTCAATTTACTTAGGCGTTGAATAAAAAATTCTATACTTAGCCTAGCCACTAGCGTTGCGTGAAAATCACAAGCTCTTATCGTAATCTCTACCTCGGCGCAGTCTCCAAAAAATATCGACTATGCGCTGCTTTACTAGGTTTAGAAAAAGTAGAAGAAGGAAAATCCTGCTTTGCCTATCAGGTCAAGCAGTGCACAGGTGCTTGTATTGGTGAGTCGTCGATTGAGTTGCACAATTTACAAGTCCAAACTGCACTCAATTTTTACAAAGTTCAAGCGTGGCCTTATCAGGGGGCGATCGCGATCAAAGAGGGTGACGAAATGATCGTGTTGAACAACTGGTCTTACTTGGAAACGGCAATCAATGAAGAAGAGCTCTATGAATTGGCAGACTCTGAGCAAGGCGAGTTTGATTTGGATATTTACAAGTTATTAAAAAAAGCTTTGGCAGGGCCGTTTAAGCAACAAGTGATTCAATTGAAGCAAATCAAAGACATTAATGACAGACGAGATTCTTGGTGAGGACTGCAGGCACTCTACTAGTGCAGACACAAAAAATCGGGAACTGACAGGCGCACGCGTTCGGCGCGCTTACCGATACCGGCCTAACCGAGTTTCATGCCCGCGCTCAAAAATATTTGAAGTGAACTTAGTCACAGGCCAGTGCGGTAAGCTAGCCAATCAAGAGCTAGGTATTGATTTAAGCGATTCGATTAATCAAGTGGCTATCGCTTCGGCACTGCTGAGATGTAACGTGCCCTTGTGGCCTGGGAGCTTTTATCAGCAGCTTAATTTTCGGCCCAATTGGCGACAAAATGACCTTTAATTTTCAGCAGTTACTTGTAAGCGCCGCAACTATTGATGAGTTGCTAGGGTCTAGCTATCAACCACAGCTTGGACAGAAAGACAGTACGGATCGGGCAGCGTTGAGGCTCGCTGCCTGGTGTCGCTCTGCCTCTAGCGGTGATTGGAGTCTGTTCTTCAAGCGGCTGAGCCGTGACAATCTTGCGATTGATGAAGTGCTCTCTAAATTCGCCGCTGTGGTGCATTCGCCAGCTTTACCCCAACCAGCATGGTTTGTCGATGCGCAATGGGCGTATCAAGCCTTAACGGGTGAGTTTGGCGAGGGTCAACTTTTTTTAGTTGATGGAGCCGAACCTCACCCCTTCGAAAAGATTTTTTATGCGCTTGTGACGCTTGCCGAGGCACAAGTTGTCGACAAGGCGCCGCCGCAAGCGCTTGCTTTGTTTAATGATTCAGCTAGGAGGGGTCTACGCAGCGGGCTATTAAAATTGCTCACCGACGTATATGCCCCGTTGCTCTACAGTAAGTTTGTCGCGATCTTAAAAACGCATACCCCAGAGGGCAAATTACCCGCGTCTACTGCTTCGGCAGGTACGGATCTGTTTGATAAATTGGTTGAGGATCTGAGAGCAACAGAACTGGCACTCATCTTTGCAGAAAAACCCGTCTTACTGCGGTTAACAGCCACGATGGTCAGGCAGTGGATAGACACCACCGTTGAGCTAGTCGCACGTCTTGGCTCAGACATCTCAGAGATCAAAGCGGTCATCACGCATTCTGCACCCGGGGTTAAGGTGCAGGCGATTGAGGGTGACCTATCCGACCCCCATAACTTTGGTCATTCGGTGCAAATCGTTACCTTCGAGGATCATACTAAGCTGGTCTACAAACCTAAAGATTTACGCTTAGATGTTGCGTGGCACGATCTGATTGCCAGGTTTAACGCGAGTTCGCCACCCGTAGAGCTCAAGCCTGTCAAAACCCTTTCACGTCACGAATATGGCTGGACAGAGTTCATCGAACATGCGTCGTGCGAATCAACACAGGATATTGAGTTGTTCTATCGCCGCTCTGGCGCATGGTTGGCCGTGTTTCATTTGTTTGCCAGCAGCGACATGCATTATGAAAACATCCTGGCCCATGGCTCTCACCCAGTTCCGATTGATCTAGAAATGATTTTGCAGGCGTCTACGCCTGAAGCCGAGCAAGAAACCCCCGAAACGGCAGCGTTAATTGAGGCAGGCCGCAGTGTGGTGAACTCGGTGCTGATGGTGGGGATGTTGCCGTCGTACGCGAAAAGCCCCAACAACAAGATTTTTGATGCGGGTGGGCTGAACGCTGTCAGAAGCAGTGCACCCGTTGGCGCATGGAAAAACGTCAACACTGATGGTATGCGCTGGATGCAAGTGCCTAACCAATCGGCACACACGCCCAACATCCCGCACATCAACGGGCACTATGCACAACTAGGTGATTATTTACCTGCCTTCATTGAAGGTTTCGAGCAGTACGCCTACTTTCTCTTCAAGCAACGGGACGCCATCGGGGTGGCAAGTCTGCTCGAGCCCTTTAAGAAACTTCCGGTGCGTAAGGTCATTCGCAACACCAGGTTCTACTACATGCTGTTGCAAAGGCTCAAAGACCATCGAAACATGAGTGATGGGGTGACCTGGAGCGCACAGGCAGAGTTTTTATCCAGGCTTGCTGACTGGGACGCTAAAGATGATTTGCTTTGGCCACTGCAAAAGGCAGAACGGATAGCGTTAGTGAACTTGAATGTGCCGCATTTTGTTTCTCCAAGCGATGAAGATATGGTGTGTGCCATTACCGGTCATCGAACTCAAACAGGTGCGATACCAGGGCTTGGGCGAGCCACAGAGCGCCTCACGCAGTGGTCGGCGCTCGAGATTGAGCGTCAAGTTGAAATTATTAAGGTCAGCACGAGTTTTGTGTCACGATCCGATATTGACATCAAGGATCAATATCTTTTCGCACGCAAGCTTAAACAATCAGCACTACCTTTAGACCAAACGACCTTGGCAAAAGAAGCAACGAGAATCGTAGCAGCCATCCAGCAGCACGGCACAATCAAAGATAAAAGCGCTGCCTGGGTCGGCCTTGATTGGCTAGGTGGTTCAGAAGTCGCGCAGCTCGTCACCCTTGGGGCTGATTTATATAACGGTGCTGGCGGCATTGCCTTGTTTTTAGCCGCCCACGCTCGCTATGCCAAAGATTCAGTCAGTCGTGAGCTGACGCTTAAAGCTCTCGCTGCGACAAGACTCCAAATTGCACAACCCTCCGCACCAAGATGGGCCAGAGGGCTGGGAATCGGAGGCGCAAGTGGGCTTGGTTCGGTCGTCTACGCACTGACGGTGATCTCAGACCTGCTTGCTGAGCCGTCTTTATTGCAAGACGCGCTGACCGTATCGAATTTGTTCTCAAACGAATTAATAGGGGCCGATCGCTCGTTAGATGTGATCGCGGGCAGTGCGGGAGGCATCCTAGGGTTACTTGCGCTTTATCGTAAAACCCAGTCAAAAGAAGTACTAGCTAAAGCTATTGCCTGCGGCGAGCACTTATTACGACAACCACGACAAGGCGAAGTGGGTAAGCGTAGCTGGGTGGCACTCGGAGTCAGTGAATCACCTTTAACGGGATTCTCACATGGTGCTGCTGGGTTCGCCTATGCGCTATCGAGTTTGGCAAAAGCCAGTGGCCGTGAAGAATTTGAGGCAGCGGCACAAGAATGCCTTGCCTTTGAAGATAGCTGTTACGACAAGACTGTATTGAATTGGCCTGACTTACGTAGCGCCGATGAAGGCGTTTTCCCGAGCCAATGGTGTCATGGTGCAATAGGTATTGGACTTGCACGTATTGCAAGTCGTCGTGCTGACACGGTTAAGGTAGAAACAATCCTGAGCGACATCAATCACGCAGTACAAAACACCACCACCAACTGGCCCCAGCATGTTGATACGCTGTGTTGCGGCACACTCGGTACGATTGAGTTTTTAGCCGAGGCAAGTGAAGCATTGAACCAACCCGCTCTTGGGCATTTATCAGATCAGCGGCTGGCACAAATTATTGCGAACCGCCACAAGCAAGGTGACTACGCTTGGAATGCTGGCGGCACAGCTTTTAATCTGGGTTTGTTTCGCGGCCTGTCTGGGGTGGGCTACACCATACTTAGAAAACTGGATCCAAGCCTGCCTAATGTTTTACTGTGGGAGTAGCTTCGACGGAAAAAATAACCTAACAATGTCTCTTCAACGAGCACGCTACGACTGACGCTTCCGCGAAGGATGTTGTAGCGCTTGATCTGCTCTGGTGTAAGAAACTGCACAGTCTTGTAGTGTTGTGAAAGATGAATGAAGCGCAGTTCTGACCTGGCGCTCTCGGCGTCGGCTAACAAGCGTCGCAGGGATGACTCGTCTACTTTTCCTGAGGCAAAGGCGGCTTCCAAGGCTTTTTCTGCCGCAATCAAACGCTCCCCTGTTGGGTATGGCTGCTTTACGCATCTCATCCAACAAAACCAGTGTTTTATCGGATTTGCGCGTAAAACCTCGCCGTTCAGGGCGGGGATGTAAGCGCGGAAGGCACAGCCTTCCTTGCTTTGGCCTTTAATTTAGCGTGGCGTTTACCGTTACTTAATATACTTGCAAATAACGGAAGTTGGCGCGCCGCCACAGCTTCCAACAAATTAACCTGGCGACCACAAAGCGCCCCCCTATAGTTTTTTACGGATGTTTGGGTCATTATTTTTGCGAATCATAAAGCTAGCAATACTCTTGAGACTATTCACAAGTGTCGACACGGCCACTTTAGGTGGATAGTTCACCAGCAAGCGCACGTGATCGTCTTCCTCCTCAAGCTCTATAAGCTCTGACTC
>CANCMG010000156.1 GCA_947378965.1 Alcaligenaceae bacterium
GCACTGATCGAGAGCTTGTAAGGGCTTTGCTCTGAAAATTTAAGCACTAGTACTTGTGCGGTATTGACAAAATTGCTGGCAACCGCCAAGCGAGCGTCGTTAGCGCTCGATTGCAGCGAATAAAATAATATAAATACAAATAAAATCAATGACTTATACAATTTAACTCTCTAAGAACCACATTCATCATCCACCTCACTACCCCTACTCAACCAACCTTATTTGAGCGCCTCGCATACACATTGTTGCTAGATAACCCGATAACCCTCAGGGTCGCCATGCACCAAAGCCTAAATTAAGAGTACAGTAATTCTACGGACATATCTGCACGATCTACTGATACGCTTTCACACTATGACTCAGACACCCGCACCTTTAATCGATCGCTTCGGACGAAGCATTGAATACCTGCGCCTGTCAGTGACTGATCGCTGTGACATGAAGTGCACCTACTGCCTACCAAAAAGCTTCAAAGGCTACCAAGAGCCAAAAAACTGGCTCACCTTCGATGAAATCGAGCGTGTCGTCGGGGCCTTTGCCCGTCTTGGTACCTCGCGGGTACGCCTCACAGGTGGTGAACCACTGTTGCGTCGCAATCTGCCCCAACTGGCTGCGCGTATCAGTGCACTTCCCGGCATTCGAGATTTATCGCTATCTACCAACGGCACCCAATTACCTAAGCACGCCGAGGCGCTGCGCGCAGCAGGCGTGTCACGTTTGAACATCAGTCTGGATAGTCTGACGCGCGAGTGCGTCACCCAGATCACTGGTCGCGATTCGATTGACGATGTCATGGAAGGCCTCGCTGCTGCTGAAGCCGCCGGATTTTCGCCGATCAAACTGAATATGGTTGTGATGCCTGGCGTCAACGAGCACGAAGTTGAAGCCATGACCGAGTTCTGTATCAATCGCGGCTTTATTTTACGTTTGATCGAAACCATGCCGATGGGCAGCACTGGCCTGAAATCAAGCTACGCCCCCTTAGGGCCGATTCTCGATCGCCTGCGCGAGCGTTTTGATCTGATCCCCGAGATCAAAGAAATGGGTGGCGGGCCAGCACGTTACTGGCGCACCAAAGATGGTCGTGGTCAGATCGGTTTGATTACTCCAATCAGCCAGCACTTCTGTGCGACCTGTAATCGCGTGCGTCTGTCAGTCGATGGCACGCTCTACTTGTGCTTAGGCCAAGAAGAAAAGCTCGAAATTCGTCCCCTGTTACGCGCTGGCATTAGCGACGAAGATCTTGAGCAAGCCCTGCGTGAAGCGATTGAGCTCAAACCCGAGCGTCACGAGTTTCTTGAAGCGCCCACCAAGATCATTCGCTTTATGTCGCAAACGGGCGGCTAAACCTACCCCGCGAGTCACCGTACACTAGCGGGATTCGTCACCGTGTGTCTTGAGCCGTCAACTACCCCGCCATGAAACCCAGAGCCAATCTACTGAATTTTGAAGAGGCGCGTGAGCGTCTGCTTGCTGCTGCTGCACCTTTATCCAGCATCGAAACCCTGCCGCTGCTACAAGCCCAAGGTCGAGTGCTTGCCCAAGCAGTCACTTCGCCCTTGAATGTTCCGGGCTTTGATAATTCAGCGATGGATGGCTATGCCTTGCACATTGCCGATCTCAACGCCCTACCCGACACCTTCGCGGTGGTGCAGCGTATTGCCGCAGGGCAAACTGGCACAGCACTCGCAGCAAACACTGCTGCGCGCATCTTTACCGGCGCACCGATCCCCGAAGGCGCAAACGTTGTCGTGCCGCAAGAAAACACCCAAGACGAAAACGGCGCGATCAAACTGACTCAGCCAATTCAGTTGCATCAGCACATTCGTCGCAAAGGTGAAGACATCAGTCTGGGCGGGCCGGTACTTGCAGCGGGGCAGCGCTTAGGCGCCCAGCATCTGGCTATGCTCGCCTCGATTGGCGTGGCAAGCGTTTCGGTGTTTGCCTGGCTAAAAGTGGGTGTATTTTTTACTGGCGATGAACTGACCGAGCCTGGCCAACCCTTGGCGCCCGGTGCTATCTATAACAGCAATCGTTACGCCATCAATGGCCTGCTCAAGCAACTTGGTTGCGCGATCACCGATTACGGCATTGTGCGGGATTCTGCTCAAGCTACGCGCGAGGCGTTGCAACGTGCCGCCGCTGAGAACGATGTGATCATTACCTGTGGTGGTGTTTCAGTGGGTGAAGAGGATCACGTTAAAGGTGCAGTGCAGGCGTTAGGTTCGCTTGATTTATGGCAGATTTCAATGAAACCAGGTAAACCGTTGGCGTACGGTAAGGTCGGCGCTGCAGACTTTATCGGCCTACCCGGCAACCCTGTCAGCTCATTTGTGACATTTTTGTTAATGGCACGCCCCTTTTTGCTCAAACGCATGGGCGCACAAGAGGCACCGTTACGCTATCTGACAGCGACGGCCGACTTTAACTGGCCGCGCCCTGATAAGCGTCGTGAGTTTTTACGCGTCAAGCTCGAACAAGACGCGAGCGGCCAGCCGGCCCTGCAACTGTGGCCTAACCAGGGTTCTGGTGTGATGAGCAGCTTGGCCTGGGCCGATGGCCTAGTTGACCTCGCCCCCGACACAGTCATCACCAAAGGCGACAAAGTGCGGTATCTTTCGTTGTCTGAACTCTTACATTAATCAGCCACCATGCACTTAAAGGTTTTGTACTTTGCCCAATTGCGCGAAAAATTCGGCCTTGCTGAAGAAGCAGTCCATGCGCCCGAAAGCGTGCGTACGGTTGCTGATCTGATGCAGCATCTTGGCGCACGCGGCGGCGTCTGGCAAGAGACACTGGGTGGTCAGTTTGCGTTTAGAGTGGCGATGAACCAAGAAATGGTGTCGCAACAGACTGCCCTCATTGAGGGTGCTGAGATTGCAATTTTCAGGCCTGTGACCGGAGGCTAAAAATGCACGATCTTTTATTGTTAAGCGCTAATGGCAACGATGTTGTAGGTCCTTCAAATCGTATCCCCAATGGCAACGATGTCGTAGGTCACTCAAATCGTATCCCCAATGGCAACGATGTCGTAGGTCACTCAAATCGCATCCCCGTTAGCCTCAAGCGGTGAAGCTTTGACTACGCTCAAAAACAATACCGTGAAGGAAGGAGCCCAATGAGCACCCGTTTGTCTGTCGCCGTGCAAAGTGAGGATTTTGACCTTCGCCACGAGCATCAACAACTTGTTGAGCGCGATCATGGCATCGGCGCCGTGGTGGCCTTTATTGGTATGGTGCGCGATCTGAATCTAGCAGACGACGTGGTGGCCCTTGAGCTTGAGCACTACCCCGGCATGACCGAAAAATCGCTCATGAATATTGTGCAACAAGCCGAAAGCCGCTGGTCGTTGCAAGCTGCGCGCGTGGTGCATCGCGTGGGCAAGATGTATCCAGGCGATCAAATTGTGCTGGTGCTCACAGCCAGTGCACACCGCGGTGACGCCTACGAGGCCAACACCTTCATCATGGACTATTTGAAAACCGAGGCTCCTTTCTGGAAAAAAGAATGGACACCCGAAGGCCCGCGCTGGATCGAAGCGCGCGACAGTGATGATCACGCCGCAGCGCGCTGGGGCGCGCAACACACCGCACCCAATCCTTAATTAGCGACAGCGGCTGATCACTGACCTTAAGTGGCGCAGTCAGCTGACTACCCTTAAGCCTCAAACAGAAAGATCCACCAACAACCTTCAAACCGCAAGATCCGCCAACAACCCAACTAAGATCTAAGTGAAGCACGATGAGCGAACCAAGTCACACTGAACATAAAACTGCTGGCGCACCTTACGACGCACTTATTCTTGCGGGTGGCAAAGGTAGCCGCCTTGAGGGGCGCGACAAAGGTTGGGTCATGCACCAGGGGCTGCCGTTGATCGAGCACGCCTTGGCTTGCCTTGCTGCACAAACAACCATCCCTACTCGTATTTTAATTAGCGCCAATCGCAACATCGATGCTTACAAGCAAACGGGGCACGCCGTCGTCACTGACGAGCGCGCAGATTTTGCGGGGCCGCTTGCAGGCATTGAGGCTGGGCTTATGCGTTGCAAAAAAAATAACTTGTTGGTCATACCCTGCGACACGCCTTTATTACCGCCTGATTTATTTGAACGCCTTGAACAAGCCCTGGCAGAAAACCCCTCGACGCTTGCAGCCTACGCAGTGACCAATGATGGCCCCCAACCTTTGTGTTGCTTGCTACGCCCTTCTGCCGCTGGCTGGTTAGCCAAATATCTAGACGATCATCATGCCGCAGCGATCAAATGGCTTGATCAGTTAGGCGCGTGCGCCGTGCATTTTGAAGACTCAGCAGCCTTCAGTAATTTCAACACCATGGAGATGTTTCAATCTCTAAAACCCAAAGGCCGGGTATGACAGCAGACCTCACACACTTTGATACTCTAGGCCAAGCATGACAGCAGACCTCACTCACTTTGATGCCGCAGGGCAAGCGCACATGGTTGATGTCTCAGCCAAAGCTGAAACGCATCGTCGCGCTATAGCTCAGGGTCGCATCACCATGCTGCCTGCCACCTTCGCAAAATTAGCCGCAGGCAACGCAGCCAAGGGCGACGTCTTAGGTGTGGCTCGCTTAGCAGGCATCATGGGTGCCAAACAAACCGGTTCGCTCATCCCGCTATGCCACCCGATCCCGTTAACGCGCGTCACCGTCGAGTTTGTCAGTGATGCAGCGAGCTCGTCTGTCACCTGCACCGCTGCGGCTGAAACTGTGGGGCGTACTGGCGTTGAGATGGAAGCCCTCACCGCCGCTACCATCAGCCTGCTCACCATTTACGACATGTTGAAAGCCGTTGATCGTGGCATGGTGATTGATGCCGTCAAGTTGCTTGAAAAGCATGGTGGCAAGTCGGGTAGTTGGGTGGGTTGAGCCGACAAAGGTCGGCAGGACAAAATTATCATCTACTTAGTTGAAGGCCTCAAAAAAAGTTTGTAAAATAATCTTGTTTCCGGTACCAACCGGCCAAAGTCTGCCTCGTCGACGGGTGGGGTAGCGGTCATCTAGATAGTTTATTTGACGTCAATGAAGGCTCTCTCACGAGAGCCTTCATTTTTTTTGGAATGCCGACTTACCAAGAAACTTCGCACTCCTTTGCTTTAAATCAATCCGTCCGCTACTAGCCCTCGTCTCCACGCCTTAATCCCGACTAAGTTAGGTCATATTGACTTAGGAACCGGCTCATGTGGTTTAAGACGTTAGATATTCTTGGTAAGAAACTCATACCAATCGTGCAGGGTGGAATGGGGGTTGGGGTCTCGGCTCACCGCCTTGCGGGTGCTGTTGCCCGTGAAAATGGTGTCGGTACGATCGCAAGTATCGACTTGCGCCATCATCATCCCGACCTTGAAGAACAAACCGAGCATTGTCGCGATCGCGAAAAGATCGATCAAGCTAATTTGATTGCCCTTGATCGTGAAATCAAAGCGGCCAAGCAGCTCGCACAGGGCAACGGCGCCATCGCCGTCAATGTGATGAAGGCGGTGCGACAACATCCCGCCTTGGTACAACAGGCTTGCGAAAGCGGAGCCGATGTTTTAGTGATGGGTGCGGGCCTGCCGCTTGATCTGCCTGAGATGGTGGCTGATTTTCCGAAGATGGGTCTGGTACCCATCTTATCTGAGAGCCGTGGCGTAGCGATTGTGATGAAAAAATGGCTTAAAAAGGGCCGCTGCCCAGACGCCATTGTGATTGAGCACCCAGGCCACGCTGGTGGTCACCTGGGCGCCAACAAGGTCGAAGACCTACATGCACCACGCTTTGAATTTGACGTGGTACTCAACGATTGTCAGGCCCTCTTTACCGAGCTTGGGCTGGGTAAAGATGCGCCACCTTTAATCCTTGCTGGTGGCATTGATTCGCACGAAAAAGTTCGCCATTGGCTGGGGGCGGGAGCAAGTGCCGTGCAACTTGGCACCGCCTTTGCCGTCACGCAAGAGGGTGACGCACACGATGAATTCAAACGCGTGCTGATCAACGCAACCCCAGCAAACATGGTCGAATTTATTAGTGTCGCGGGCCTGCCTGCCCGCGCGGTCGCAACTCACTGGCTTAAGCAATACCAGCGTCACGAACCCCGTATGCAAGCCTGCGCTAAAGCCGACCCGCGCCGTTGTGCTCAACGCATGGATTGCCTGACTCAGTGCGGCCTACGAGATGGCTTAGCGAAGATTGGTCAATTTTGTATTGATCTGAAATTGGTATCGGCCTTAAAAGGCGACGTGCAAAAAGGTTTATTTTTCAGAGG
>CANCMG010000157.1 GCA_947378965.1 Alcaligenaceae bacterium
CGGATGAAATCAACGGTCATCGAAAAAAAGGAATCAAGCAAACCTGACCGCGGGACCATTACCTTTAAGCGCAACATCGTCAATCAGCATGACACAACGGTGCAAGAAATGATTGCGACGATCTTGTATCGGCGTCGGCCGGTGTAAGCATAGCGACGGTGTGAAGGCACACCGTCTCGCACCTTGCACTTAAAGCGGTTAGACCCTCGTGTCTCGACGGGGGTTCTAGCTTATCTCGCTCGAAGTTCTTCGACGTAGGGTGGCGCGGGATGTAAATCGTAAGTGCACCCTGCTTTAGCCACCTGGCCTGGCACTGCATGGCCAACAATGGTGGGCAACTGGCGCGCCAATCCTATGAGCTTAGAAATATTGATCCCTGTGTCATAGCCCATGGCATCGAGCATATGAATCGCATCCTCGCTAGAAATATTGCCGCTTGCACCTGGCGCATAAGGGCAGCCGCCAAGACCACCAAGCGAACCGTCAAACCGAACAATGCCGGCTTGCACAGCAGCCAATACATTGGCTAACCCCATGCCTCGTGTATTGTGAAAGTGTAAAGTGAGTTGCAAAGCAGGAAAGCGCTTGAGTAGTGCTTCGCACATTTGCTTCACTTGCTCTGGATTGGCCATCCCGGTCGTGTCACAAATCGTCAGTCCTCTAACACCAAGATCAGCAAAGCGTTGAGCAAACTCCTCAACTACCGCTTGAGAGACCTCACCCTCCATCGGACAGCCGAAGGCAGTCGACAGCGACACGTTGATTGGCACCCTGGCGTCAACATACTGAATGACGGCTGACAAGCCAGCAAAACTCTTTTCTCTGCCCATTCTTAAGTTGGCTAAGTTATGCGTCTCAGAGGTGGACATGACCAAATTGAATTCATCTGCCTTGGATTCAAAGGCGCGCTCAGCGCCTCTGAGATTGGGCACCAAGACCGTGTACTCAACGCCCGGCACGCGTTGAATTTTGCCCATCACCTCTTCTGCATCTCTGAGCATTGGGATCGCCTTGGGTGAGGTAAACGATGTCACCTCGATTTTGGCGAACCCACAGTGACTTAGCGCATCGATCAACTTAACCTTGTCGTCGGTTGGGATAAAGTTTGTCTCAATTTGAAAACCATCGCGCGTAACAACATCGTTGAAATATAGTCTCGTCATCATAGTATTTTCTTATTCAAGTGCTTCGCTCGAAAGACTAAATGTAAAACTTGGCATGGCCTCTGATCATTGTATTTCAAGATGCTCCGCGGCGAGTTTTTTCATCGCGCTGGGGTTTCTCTCAGATCGAGTTTCAACAAAAAAACGGCACGCAAAAACAACTGGGGAACAACGCTACTACCGCGCGTAAACAACCCCTGCCCCACCTCTTGGGTCGGCGCCTCCTCGCATACGCCCACCAATGGTTGAAATCACGTGCGCGCGCGACATGCTAGGGTCAAAGCTATGCGCGCTTTGATGCACGGTATGGCCTAACACACGCAACTCTTTAATAACCGAGCGCGGCACGGTTGCCTCAGTGTGTATCCCCAGACCCTCGCAGTGAACGCGTGGCACCGTCACCGCTTCTACCGGTGACATGCCAAAATCCACCACATTCAAAATCGCTTGCAAGGTGGCGCTGATGATGACGCTGCCCCCTGGTGCGCCGGCTAACAACACGGGCTTGCCATCCTTGAGTAACATGGTGGGCACCATCCCAGTTGTGCGGGCTTTGCCAGGAGCCATCGAATTCTTTTTATTCGGAACTGGATCAAACAACTTCATCGAATTGTTGTAGTTAAAACCTAAGCCCGGGCTAACCACACCCGCGGCTGTGCCAAGCGTATGGGTCATCGATACGGCATTACCTTGTGCATCCATCACGCACACATGCGTAGTGCATCCTGGCGGCGCCTCTTCTTGGCCACCCGCATACTGACCGGATTTAATTCGTTCAGCCCAATACGCCGCACGCTTTTTAGAAATCAGCATATCAGTAGGAACATCTGCAAAACGTGGGTCGCCTAAATAAGCATTACGATCAACATGGGCGGCCGCCATGGCACGCGCCACTAAATCGATGTGCCGTGCCGAACCATGATCAAGTGCGCTCAAATCAAAATGCTCAAGAATCTGCAGCATTTCAATCAAGGTTGCGCCACTGCCCGGCGGTGGATTAGAGCGCACTTCATAACCTCGATAAGACCCCACCAAGGACGCACTTTCTTCGGGTTGATAGTCGGCCAAGTCTTGGCGGGTCACGAAGGCGCCATTGGCTTCTAGATCACGGGCGATCTCATCACCGAGCGCACCTTGATGAAACTCGCGCCAACCACCTTTCGCCAGTCGCTCTAGCGTGCGGGCATAATCAGGCAAACGCATCACGTCACCAACCTTGAACAAACGCCCTTCGGGATGCAAATACACCCGTGCGCATTCGGCGGTTTTGCGAATACGTGTAAGGCCATCCGGAATACCGGGTTGAGCGTAGCCACTCCAGACACTTGCTAAGTTTGGTGTGACCAGAATACCTTCGTTCGCCTGTGTAATCGCCGGTGCGATCAAGTCACCCCAGGGCATCGAGCCAAGCTTTTCGTGAAACAAACCAAGCCCTGCTGGCGTACCAGGCGTCATGATGGCGGTGTAGCCAATCTCACTGCGAAAATCATCAAACAAGCTATAGCCAGAAATCGGTGTGCGACCCTTGCAATCTTTTTCCCACATATCCGGGCGCACGTTAGAGCCCGCGCGGTTATAAAAATCGATCATCCCGCTTGTACCGGTTGCTGCATGAAAGTAGTGCAAGGTACCCATGCCGCCCAAGCCGCACATAAAGGGGTCATTGACCATTTGCGAGAATGCCGTTGCCAACGCAGCGTCAAAGGCGTTACCGCCCTGTTCAAGGATCTCTGCCCCTACCTCGGCAGCACGCGGCTGCGGACATACGACAACGCCTTTCATGTGATCTCCTTTATCTCGCTATATCTGAGGTGGCAGAACAGTTACACTCGGGGCAAGTATCCATTAGAGGACGCGCCCATGATGCTCACCCGATTGTTTCGCCTGGCTTTGGGAGCCACCATTACTTTGTTTGTTACGCAAAGTGTCGCACAAGAATTTCCAACACGCCCTATCCGCATTGTGTCGCCCTATGCTCCGGGTGGTGGCAATGACCGCGTTACGCGTCTGTTGGCCGAAAAATTGACCAAGTCACTTGGTCAGCAGATCTTTGTCGAAAATCGCCCTGGCGCCAATACGATGCTAGGTAATGAGTATGTTGCCAAGTCTACCCCTGATGGACACACTCTGGTATTGAATGGCAATGGCTTCGTGATCAATCCTAGCTTCTATCGAAACATACCTTACGACACAAACACTGATCTTATTCCGGTTAGCTTTGTGGCTTTCTCTCAGTTAGTATTGGTTGCCTCAGCAGCGATTGAGCCCAACACCGTCGCTGAGCTCTTAGCGTTCATTCGCGCAAACCCCAACAAATTGAATTTTGGTACTTCGGGGTATGGCGGTCCTGATCACCTAGCTTGCCTAATCTTTAACCAACTGGCCAAGGTGCAGCTCCAGACGGTTCCGTACAAAGGCGGCGGGCCGGCAGTGGCTGATCTTCTGGGCAACCACGTGCAGCTCATGATGGTGGCACTGCCAATCGTTCAAGCTCATATCAACTCTGGCAAACTCAAGCTTTTAGGAGCAGCAACGAAAACGCGCGCCTCTGCATTTCCATCAGTACCCACGCTAGACGAAGCCGGGCTTAAAGGCTACGAGGCATTTTTATGGTATGGCCTCATGGCACCGAAGCATACACCCGTCTCGACCGTCAACAAACTCGCCCAGCACATTAACGATGCACTTAAAGACCCGCAGACTCTGGAGTGGTTCAAACAAGAAGGCCTCACTGCGCCCGACGCTGAGTACAACACTCCCAAGAAATTTGAGACCTTCATTCACGCTGAATTAGAAAAAACCGCCAAGCTCGCAAGCGAAATGAAGATTCAACGCGAATGATCAAGAAGAGACTCTCACCTTTTCTGATGAGGCTTTAGACGCCGGCTCATCATTACAACTCTATCCGCTAACCTTGTCACCCATGTCTAAAACCATCATTTTCGATACCGAAGCCACCGGCATTAAAGAGCCAGTGCTAATTGAAGCCGCTTGGGTTGAGCTTGAGTCCCTTAAGCCCTTCACTGTTACCAACCCCTTTGAGCAGCGCTACAACCCTGGCAAGCCCATCACCCTAGGTGCGCTTGCTACCCATCACATCATGGATGAAGAATTAGTTGCTTGCCCACCGGCCGCTAGCTTTTCGCTACCCAGCGACGTGGCTTACGTCGTTGGGCACAACGTAGACTATGACTGGGAAGTGATTGGTAAGCCTGACATCAAGCGAATCTGCACCTTGGCCTTAGCTCGCAAGGTATGGCCCGATTTGGATAGCCATAATCAAAGCGCCCTGCTGTATCACTTAGAGCGAGCAACAGCCCGTGAGCGCTTACGCAATGCCCATTCTGCATTAACTGACGTAGGCATTTGCTCGGCGATCCTCAATCATATTTGTCAGCAGCTAGGCGTTAAAACAATCGCAGATTTATACGCAGAGTCTGAAATAGCCAGAACACCCACGACGATGCCGTTTGGTAAACACAAAGGTATGTTGTTGGCAGATGTGCCTAAAGACTACAAAAAGTGGCTCTTGACTCAACAGGATATTGATCCGTTTTTGAGGCGGGCTTTGGGGGGGTAATCGATGTGCAGCCACTACAAGCCCGTCACGCAGATCAATCACTTGCGCCAAGCCTTTGGGCTTGGCCACTTAGAGCAGACTGGCAGACCTGACATGTGGCCGGGCTACGAAGGGCTATTCATTCGCTCTCACCCGCACGCCGATGTGGGCGACGAGGCCGTACCCGCGCGTGAGGCACTGACGGGCCACTGGGGCTTGATTCCTCATTGGTCTAAAGATGGCAAGGTCAAGGGCACGTTCAACGCGCGTAGTGAAACCATTGCTGAAAAACCCTCGTTTCGTGATGCCTGGAAAAAAGGTCAGCGCTGCATTATTCCGGCGATATCGGTGTTTGAGCCCGATTGGCGCTCGGGCAAAGCCGTAGCTGCTGAGGTATCACGCTCGGATGGCGCGCCAATGGGGATTGCGGGAATATGGTCTGCATGGCGCTCGCCTACTGGCTGGGTAGAAAGCTACACCATGCTCACAGTCAATGCAGATGATCACGCAATGTTTAAGCTCTTACATAAGCCGCTAGACGAAAAACGTATGGTGGTGATCTTGAACCCTGACAGTTATGAGACCTGGCTGAAAGGGACTCAGTCAGACATTACGCCGCTCATCAGGCAATGCCCCGCTGAGGTGCTTAAGTTTCACAGCCAGGCAGCTCAAGCAACCCCCAGCCTAATTTAAACTCGAAGTTATTTCACTCGAATCAATTTGACTCAGATCCAAAACAAGCGAGATCGACGAGCCGTCGGAAACTCGCAACAGGGATTTAATGACATTCAACTGAGCGGTGCCCGGTCTGCCTTAGATGCCGCCTGAGCAAACGACTCGTATAACGTCAAATCCAAAGCATGCACTTCTAGCGTTTCGGGATGCCACATACGACGCGGCAACTCGAGCACGTCCCCGCCGTAAACATGCAGGCCGATGGCCGGTACTTGACTCAGACACTCGGCGACGTGCACGGTGTCGGCTAGCATCGGCAAAATTGAGCCGCGCGTGAGCGTGACTTCACTAGCTTTACGCAGTGTGCCATTTTCAGTGCGATACAGCGTATTTTTTTCTTCGCCCGAAAACAAAAGAATCGTGGCCCACGTACCATGATCATGCGGCGGCGTGCGCCGCCCTGCAGGAAAGCAAACCTTCAACAGCGAGATCGACGGCGAGCGGTAAAACACTTGCCGCGCATTGCCGCCGGTGCCTGCGACAAACCGCAGAGCCTCGTCAACGGCATCGATATTGCCACGCAGCGCTTCGAGTTCTTCACGTGCGGCCTTCATTGGGTTGCTGCTGGTGCCGGCCTTGGCGAAACGGGCAACGAGTTCGTGTACTTGCATGGTGG
>CANCMG010000158.1 GCA_947378965.1 Alcaligenaceae bacterium
GTACGCAAATCGGTGATGCCGATCTCTAGAAAACGCCCGCCTGCTCTTAACAGTCGCAAGCTGGCATCGGTAAACTCACCGCGCAGACTATTGAGCACGGCGTCTAGACCTTCTCCGTGAGTGAGCGTTTGGATGGCCCCCTCAAACTCAGTGGTGCGCGAATCAAAGATGTGCTCGACCCCAAGATCTTTGAGAATCTGCCACTTTCCCTGGCTTGCGGTGGCAAACACCACAGCACCTGCAGCCCGAGCGATTTGGATAGCGGCTTGACCCACGCCACCGGTGGCAGCGTGAATCAGTACGCGTTCACCGGGTCGCAGTTGCGCCAAACTTTCTAACGCGTAAGCGGCCGTCAAAAAGGTAATCGGAATGGTGGCCGCCGCGCGATCATCGATGGCCGCAGGAAGCGAAACCGTGGTGGCGACGGGCGCGCAGATGAAACGACTCAAACTACCAGGGACCATCGCCAATACGCGCTCGCCGAGCGTAAATTCAGTGACGCCAGGCCCGAGTTTGACCACGCGCCCCGCACATTCAACGCCCAGGCCATCACCCATCGCGGGTACACGGTGCAAGGCCAGCAACACATCCTTGAAATTTAAACCCGTGGCGTGCACTTCAATTTCGACTTCACCGGGTTGCGGCTCGGCGCGTTCGCAGGCTTGCCAGGCTAAATCCCCTAAACTGCCAGAAACCGGTATCGTCAGTTGATAGCTGGGTGAGGTCGGGACAGGCTTAGCCGGTGCAAGACGCTTCAATTTAGGGGCGTAACGCAGAGAGTTTCGATACGCGAGCTGATCCTCAAGGGGTTGCTCGCTAGCTTGAACGGCATCTAAAAATAACAACGCAGCCTCTGCCTCGTGATCAAGGCCGGTGATACGTTGTTCGAGATCAATGACGCGACTGCTAAAGTTAGACACTTCAGCAAGCAGGCTCTTCACCATACCGAAAAGCGGTGCCGCCTGAATGTTCGGTTGAGAATTTGACGTGACAGCGCAGGCGCCTCGGGTGACAAAGTCTAGCAAAAATGTCTCTGAGACAGTTTGTTGTTGCAACGCTTGAATGAGAAACAGAGGTGCTTTCCAGGCTAACCCGATTTGCTCAGTGAGAGATATTATGGGTGCGATTTGAATCGGCAACTCAAGCGCCCACAAAAACACACAACGGCTAATCGTACGGCCCGAGAGCTGCTCGAATAATGTTAAATAATCGTGCGCAGCAAAAGGATTGATCGAAAATTGGGTTGAGCTGAGCTCGGCGAAATGCTCACCTTTACAAACAGAGATGACGCCAATTTGAGCCGCCTCACAGCTGCGTTGTAAGTGTGTACTCAAGCCCGCATCGTCAGAAAAAATCAGCCAATGGTCTGCTGGGTTGGCCGTGGCGCTGCGCTGTGCTGCTTGTGGTAACGGGCTTAATTGCCAGTCGATGTCGTAAAGTAATTGATTAATTTGGTTGCTAGTCGCTACAGTTTTTTGCCAGCTCGCTGCTGCAACTTTAGTCGCTTTCAAACTCGAGACCTGACAGAGGAGCTGGCCCGACTGATTAAATACCGTGACATCAGCAACTTGCACCCGCACCTCAGGGCTGCTGATTAACTCGACATGACAAACGATGTTTTGTTCAAGTGGTTGATAGAGGGTCAGACTGTCAATTGCAAAGGGCAGCCAAAGCTCGTTTGTCGTTGTGCTTGGCAACACAGAAAATAAAATTTGAAAGCAGGCATCAAACAGAGGTGGATAACAAGAGTACTGATCGAATTGCCCCACCGGTTGGCTGTCAGCGAGTGTGATGTCGGCTAGGGCTTGCTGCTCGTGTTTCCAAAGGTGCTTGAGCAAACGATATGCGGGCCCGTAGTGAATGCCGAGTGTCTCGCAATGCTGGTAAAACTCTGTCACAGACACTTCGCTAGTCAACTGCGTACGTAGTTGCGCCAGATTTTTTTCACCTGTTGCCGATTGGTGTTTGGTCGATAACTGTCCCCGAGCATTCAAGGTCCATTGGTCTGGTGTTGACTCAGGCGATTGAGCGCAGCCGTACAAGTCAAAGTGATAGCCCTCGGATTGTTGATTCAAAATAATTTGAGTGTGATGCTCAAATTGTTCTGAAATCGTGAAGGCCTGACTAATCTCAAAACCGGATAGCATGACGGGAAATGAGCCACCTTGCTGCCGATAGGCAGCAAGGGCAATTTCAATGAGCCCCGTCGCAGGCAAAATGGCTTGGCCGAAGACGCAATGCTCTGTTAGGTAAGAGAGTCTGGTATCAAGCTGCCCGCTGAAGCGTGCTTGCTGTTCAGGTAAACCAGGAAGCCTAAGAGCAGTGCCCAACAAGGGATGGCTAGGGGTCTCTGGACGAGGGCGCTGGGGGTGCTCAGGTCGACGTTCGATCCAGTAACGATCGCGCTGAAAGGGATAGTTGGGTAGCGCTAAATGAGTGAGCGTCGAGCGAGGATACGTTTGTTGCCAGTCAATCGGATAGTGCCTTGTGTGCAGCTTACCCAAGGCGTGCAAGAGCTGCCAGTGATCTGCTTGGTGCTGTTTAAGACTTGGTAATAATGCAGCACTAGACAAGGTGTCTCGGGCCAGGGCGCAAAGTATCGGGCTGGGACCGATTTCGATACAAATATCAATATTTTTTGCTTTCAACAGCTCAACAGCTTTTGCAAATTGCACGGGTTCGCGGATGTGCCTGAGCCAGTAGTCTTGAGTACCAATGTCTTGATTTGCCAGCTCGCCCGTCAAATTGCTAACAATCGGTATGCGAGCTGGCTTGAAGGTAACAGTATTTAAGTACTCTTTAAAAGACGCAAGCATGGGCTCCATTAAAGGCGAGTGAAACGCGTGCGAGACCGCAAGCATGCTGTAGGCGACTTGTTGTTTGTCTAGTTCTTTAAGGACTAAGGAGATGCTGTCTTTGTTGCCCGAGATGACGCAACGCTCTTTGCCATTAATGGCGGCGACAGCCACGTCAGCTTGATAGGCTTGCAGGTAGGTCGCTAACTCTTTCTCGGACAGTGACACGGCGGCCATTGAGCCATTTTGTGGCAGCGCCTGCATGAGCGCGGCACGCTTAGAGACGATTCCAATAGCGTCTTCGAGCGAGAAGATGCCAGCGAGACAAGCCGCAACATACTCACCCAGGCTATGGCCAACAAGAATCGCAGGCTGCACGCCAAAGGATTGCCAAAGTTTTGCAACCGCATACTCTAAACAAAACAGGGCGGGCTGCGTATACAAACTCTGATTCAGAATAGCGCTCTCGGTTTGAAACAAAAGCTCAGTTAAAGGTTTGTCACAATGTCGACTTAAAATCTCTGCACATACATAGATCCATTTTTGAAACTCAGGATACCTGGCGTACAGCGCTTGCCCCATCCCTGGATATTGAGACCCTTGCCCCGTCAATAAAAATGCGATCTCCGTGTTGCCAGTTGAGTCATCTGGCGCCCGAATGATTGCTTGATTTGTCTCAGCACGTAGATACTCATTTAGGCGCTCGGCCATCTCAAGTGAGGTGCTTCCTAAGATAGACAAGCGATACTTGAGGTTTGCTCGACTGGCCGCCGCATTGGCACAAAGTTGATAAAGGTTAAGGGCTGGATGATTGAGCAGTAGTGCAGAGTAGGTATTCGCTAAGTCGTGAAGTGCTTGCTCTGAGCGGGCGCTCAGGTTCAATATCTGTGTCGTGACGGGTGTTGCTGTGGGATTGACGTTCAGCCCGCGTGTGTCAAGTGGTGCCTCTTCGATTAGGATATGGGCGTTGGTGCCGCTAAAGCCAAAGCTGCTGACTCCAGCGATACGGGGTTGACTTGAACGCGGCCAAGGCTGAGTCGCTTGCACCACACGAAGCGGCTTGTCTTTCCACGGAAATCTCGGAGTCGGTGTGTCGCAGTTGAGATGAGGGGGCAGTTGTTCGTGCTCAAGCGCAAGTACCAACTTCATGATGCCGGCAATGCCTGCTGCAGCTTCTAAATGACCGATATTGGTTTTAATCGATCCTATCCAAAGCGGGTCATTTAACGCCCGCTGTTCACTAAAGACTTCGGACATTGAGCCAAGCTCGATGGGATCACCAAGTGAGGTACCCGTGCCATGTGCTTCAACATAACTCACAGCGCCTGGGCTTAAGCCGGCATTGTCTAGGGCCTGTTTCATGACGGCCGATTGCGAGGGGCCGCTCGGAACGGTCAGACCACCGCTAGCACCGTCTTGATTCACTGCGGATCCACGTATTAATGCCAGAATTGGATCGTGGTCTTTGAGGGCATCACTTAAGCGTTTGAGTACGATAATTCCACAGCCTTCGCCTCGAACATAACCGTCTGCGGCTGAATCGAAGGTTTTGCACTGGCCATCTGGCGCAAGCATGTGAGCTTTAGAAAAATTGACGCTCAGTCCTGGTTCTAACATCAGATTCACCCCGCCCGTAATGGCGAGAGCGCATTCGCGACGCCGCAAGCTTTCACAGGCAAGATGTATGGTCACCAACGATGAAGAGCATGCAGTATCTAGACTCAGACTCGGTCCGGTTAAGCCCAAAATGTATGAGAGCCTTCCAGCCGCTACGCCTAGCGACGAACCAGTTCCTGAGTAGGCGTCTATGTTTTGTAAGCCGTTGATGGCTAACAGTCGCTGTCCATAATCGTAGGCAATGACACCGATAAACACGCCTGCCGACTGACCATATAGTTCGCGCGGATCGATATTTGAGTTTTCAAGCGCTTCCCAGGTAACCTCTAGCAACAAACGCTGTTGCGGATCCATCGATGCCGCTTCGCGTGGAGAAATTCCAAAAAACTCAGGGTCAAAGTCAGCAACGTTTTTAATAAAACCACCGAACCGAGTGTTTATTTTTCCCGGTACGCTCACATCTGGGTCGTACAGTGCGTTGATATCCCAACGCTCTGCGGGGACTTCACAAATTCCGCTTCGACCTTTAGCTAGCAGATCCCAAAGGGTTTTAGGATTGATGGCGTCGCCCGGCAAGCGGCACCCCATCCCAACGATCGCGATGGGTTCATTTTTTTGAGCATGAAGCGTTTCTAATTCGGACTCAAGCTCTTGGATGCGAACGAGGGCACCCTTGATCAGATCACGAGAGTTTTGCGGAGTCGAAGTGCCTTCAGCCATGAGATTTGAATCAGTTATTTTTTAAGTTTAGCTGCAAGAAGCATTTCTAAATCATCTTGAGAGAGCTCGTCGAACTCATCTGTGACGGGCGTGCTGACAGCAACCGCAGTGTCACCGACTTGTTGTTCCTCTGCGGCGAAAAGATCAGACATTTTTGTCTTCAAATGACCGCTCAGCGCTTCAAGTGTTGGATAGTCAAACAAAAGTGTAGTGTTTAAAGAACAAACGAAATTTGTTTCAAGGCGGTTTTTAAGCTCTACGGCAGTCAATGAGTCGAGCCCTAGGTCAAATAATGGCTTTCTCAGTTCGATTGGCTCATTTTCATTGGCCCCAATGACTTGGTTGATGGCAGCCTTGAGTAGTTCAACGAGGCGACGATCGCGCGCAGACCGGTCGATTTCATTTAACAACTCACGCCATACAACTTGCTGTGCTTGGGTCGACGCTTGAAGCGGTGTGCGTTCAACAGTGCTTTGGGTGGGTCTGAACGCAGTATATAGACGGTCGTTCGCGGCTTTCGGAAAGTTTTTCAAAAACTGAGGCCAATTGATCGCAGCCACCGCGACCTGCGGTGGTGTCTCTTGGGCCAACCCCTTAAAGACCTGTAAGGCCTGCGCGGTGGCGAGTGGTGATATTCCTAAATCCAGTAAGCGTTTGGCTTGAGCCGCGTTTAAGCGCTGTGCCATGCCGGCTTCTTCCCAAGGGCCCCAATTGATGCTGAGTCCGGGTAAGCCTAGCGAGGCGCGCTGCTGCATCAAATGATCGACAAAGGTGTTGGCGGCGACGTAGCTTGT
>CANCMG010000159.1 GCA_947378965.1 Alcaligenaceae bacterium
GGGCCGGAATCGAACCGGCACGCCTTGCGGCGGGGGATTTTGAGTCCCCTGCGTCTACCAATTTCACCACCCGGGCCTTGGGGGATCGCGCGCGAGGCGCTTTGGAACGAAGTCGTGCATTATACGATGTAATAAAAATTTTGCGCGCGGGCCGCGACTTAGGTATTCTTAAGCGCGGCATCGGGGTCTGCTCCAGTCGCGGATCGCCCCGTCTTTTCAGTAAGATCTGTTGCAAACAAGCCTCCACACCTCTCCAGATACAGCCCTCAATACAGCCAACGGTCACACCATGCAAAGCCTCGATTTACAACTCGCACACCATGCCTCAGCGCTAACTTTTGGCTCGTTAACACCCAAGGCAATCGAGCGCGCCAAGGTTTTTTTGCTGGACACACTTGGCGTAGGCATCGCCGGTGGTAGCACACCTGAAATCCAGCCCTTGCTCAAAGCGGTACGCAGTTGGGGTGATGCTGCGGAGGTTGCGGTGTGGGGCACAGATCTCAAACTGCCGCGAGGGCAGGCCGTGTTGGTCAATGCTTATCAAATCCACTGCCAAGAGTATGACTGCCTGCACGAGGGGGCGGTATTGCATGCCATGGCAACGCTACTGCCAGTGCTGTTGGCTGAGGCGCAGGTTCGGGGTGGTGTGACTGGCAAAGCGCTGCTTACTGCGTTAGCTGCAGGCGTCGATATAGCCTGCACCATAGGCCTGGCATCTAATTTAGGATTGCGGTTTTTTCGCCCAGCAACCTCGGGTGGCTTTGGCGCAGTGGCTGGTTTGGCCAACCTGCGAGGCTTTGATGCCGACACCACCTTAGCAGCGTTCGGTCATCAACTTGCACAGGTGAGCGGTACGATGCAGGCACATACCGAGGGTAGTGTGGTGTTGCCGCTGCAGATTGGTTTAAATGCACGCGCTGCGCTGCAGTCGTGTGACCTAGCTCAGGCAGGGTTTCCGAGCTTGCAAACACCCCTGACGGGCAAGTTTGGCTATCTCACGATGTTTGAAACCGACTGGGATCTTGAACGTGCCATGGTTGGCTTGGGCCAACAATCAAAAATTGCTGAACTCAGCCATAAGCCTTACCCCAGCGGGCGAGCGACCCACGGTGGCATCGAGGGCGTAACGCTCTTGCGCGAGCAGGCTAAGTTTTCGATGCAAGACGTTGCTGAGATTACCGTGATTGGGCCACCCTTGATCAACCATTTGGTCAACCGCCCACCGTTGCAGAACCCCACTCCAAACTATGCACGCCTCTGTATGCCCTTTGCATTGGCCAAGGTCTTGCAGCACGACGTCTTAGATGCCATGCATTTCAGGGGTGATGCCTTAAGCGACACGCAAACCTATGCATTGGCCTGCAAAGTCGTCATGCAGGTCGACGACAATCCCAACCCAAATGCTTTGGGGCCTCAAGTGGTGCGGGTGCGCTTGATCGATGGCAGAATCCTTGAGCACCGTATCGACGCCATGCTGGCCAGCTCCGCGCGGCCGCTCAGCGAGCAGGCGCGTGCCACAAAGTTTGACCGTTGTTGGCAACTGGCGGCTCAGCCAATGCGTGCGTCTCAACCGTTAAAAGACCTGATTGCCAATTTAGAAAACTGCTTTGAGGTAAACGACTTGGTGCAGCATTTGGCAGCGAGACCGTGATTACACCCATCCTGATGGCCAAGCTGTTGATCGTGCCATCGATGCTGTTGTTGTTGACGCTTCTGGCGGTCTTGGTGTTTAGCCTGACTTACGCTTGGATGGCACTAAAAACGGGGGTGGTGCTCAGTTTGTTGCTCTGCGCCCAATCGTTAGCCCTTGAAATCCAAGATTTACCCCCCAATTAACACGCACTATCCTTGGCTAAAGTCATAGCGGCCTGGGATCACCCTGTGGATAACTTTTCGGTGAGCATAATGAATCAAGCAACTCCAGCGGCTGACGCCGCTCAAACGATGGGTTTTCAGGCTGAAGTCAAACAGCTGATGCACCTGATGATCCATTCGTTGTACAGCAATAAAGAGATTTTTTTGCGTGAACTGGTGTCTAACGCCTCAGACGCTTGTGACAAACTGCGGTTTGAGGCGATTGATCAACCTGCGCTGCTCGAGGGCTTTGGCGACCTGCACGTGCGGGTTGATTTTGACAAGGCCGCACGCACCATTACGATTTCAGATAATGGCGTGGGTATGTCGCGTGACGAGGCTGTGGCCAACCTTGGCACGATTGCGCGCTCGGGTACGCGTGAGTTCTTTTCTAAATTGACTGGCGACAACAAAAAAGACGCTCAATTGATTGGTCAGTTTGGTGTCGGCTTTTACTCGTCATTTATCGTGGCAGATAAAGTGACGGTTCGCACTCGCCGCGCTGGCGCTGCTGCAGATCAAGGCGTGGTGTGGGAGTCAGACGGCCAAGGTGAGTTCACGATTGCGGCCCTTGAGCGCGCTGAACGCGGCACTGAGGTCACACTGCATTTACGTGCCGATGAAGACGAGTTTTTGAATGGCTACAAATTACGCGAAGTGCTGCGCCGCTATTCAGACCATATCTCTTTGCCCGTTCAAATGCTCAAAGAAGAGTGGGATAAGGATAAGTCAGAGCAAGTCAAAACCGCTGAGTGGGAGTCAGTGAATCAGGCCAATGCGTTATGGACACGCAGCAAAGCGGACGTCACTGACGAGCAATACCGCGAGTTTTACAAGCACGTGTCGCATGACTTTGATGATCCGCTGGCCTGGACGCACAACCGCGTTGAAGGCCGTAGCGAATATACGCAACTGTTGTTTATACCGAAGCATGCGCCGTTTGATATGTGGGATCGCGATGCACGTCGTGGGGTCAAGCTGTATGTCAAGCGTGTGTTTATTATGGACGACGCTGAACAAATGTTGCCGTCGTACTTGCGCTTTGTGCGTGGGGTGATCGATTCGGCCGATTTGCCCTTGAACGTGTCGCGTGAGTTACTGCAAGAAAGCCGCGATGTGAAAGCGATTCGTGAGGGTTCGACCAAGCGTATCCTTAGCATGCTCGAGGATTTGGCTGAAAATAGTCAAGACGATTACGCAACCTTCTGGACCGAGTTTGGTCAGGTATTGAAAGAAGGTACGGGCGAAGACGCAGGCAACATTGAACGCATCTCTAAGTTGTTGCGTTTTGCTTCAACCAAGCAGGGTACCGACGCCCAAACCGTGACATTGGCCGATTACGTTGCCGGGATGAAAGAGGGCCAAGACAAAATTTATTACGTCACGGCCGATAGCTACACTGCTGGTAGCAATAGCCCTCACATCGAGATCTTCCGTAAAAAAGGCATCGATGTGTTAGTGATGTGGGATCGTGTCGATGAGTGGATGCTGTCGCACCTGAGAGAGTTTGAGGGTAAGCAGTTGGTGTCGGTTGCCAAAGGTGGGCTTGATCTTGAAGCGTTGGCCGACGACGAAGAAAAGAAACATCAAACCGAAGTGGCTGAACAGTTCAAGCCCTTGGTTGAGCGTTTGCAAGAGTCGCTAAAAGATCGCGTCAAAGAAGTGCGCGTCACCTTGCGCTTAGTCGATTCGCCTTCGTGCGTGGTGGTGGGGCAAAATGATTTAAGCCCGCACCTGCAACGTATGCTGAAAGCGGCCGGTCAGGCGGCTCCAGACGTATTGCCTGTGCTTGAGATTAATCCTGAGCATGCTTTGGTGGCACGCGTACAGGCGGCTTCTGACGAAACGTTTAACGACTGGGCAACCTTGTTGTTTGAACAGGCGCTGTTGGCCGACGGCTCGCAATTGCCAGACCCAACTGCTTTTGTGAAGCGTGTGAATCAGTTGTTGTTAGCGTAATTGCGTCGCTGGGGCTTTGCCGACCGGCAAGCCCTAGCCGTCCCCGCAGTGAATCATCACTGGCCTTTTTGCGCGTGAACGTTGGGTGGGTTGCAGCAAGGGGCCGCACTGAGCCATCACTAGCCCGGGCTGTGTCGCGGTTGGTTTACAGGCGAACGCCTTTCATCGCTTTAGCCCCCACGAGCTGCCGGCCACTGTGCTAACGCGCTAAAGTGTGACCAGTCAAAGCACGGACCCGGATCTGTTTTGCGTCCAGGCGCAATGTCTGAATGGCCCGTTGCAGTGGTTAACGGATACCGCCCACGCAAGCAGTCGGCGAGTGCTGCTAGACGTTCGTATTGCACCGCCTCAAACGGCACGTCATCGGTGCCTTCGAGTTCAACACCAATTGAGAAATCATTGCATTGCTCACGCCCTGCAAAAGACGAAGCGCCGGCATGCCAAGCGCGATCGTCGCACGATACGAACTGGGTGATGTGCCCAAGCCGATCAATCACGAAATGTGCCGAAACTTTTAGGCCGTCTACGTTGACAAACCACGGGTCTGCAGAAATATCGAGTTGATTTAAAAATAGATCGGTGATGTACGGCGTGCCAAACTGACCGGGGGGGAGCGTGATGTTGTGAACAACGAGCAAAGACACTGCGGTACCTGAAGGACGCTCGTTAAAGTTGGGCGAAGGCCGCAGCGTGATGTATGCGCTTGGTGCGAGCCAGCCCTGCATGTCAAGGGCGAATAACGTTGAACCGGTTGGCATCGATATGTACGTCGGTGAATAACGTTGAACCCGTAGGCCTCGATGTGTGCGTTGGCAAAAAACGTTACACCATTGGCCATCAATTGGGGTGTTGGTTGAGCGTCGTTGGGGCGCTAGTTAGGCTTAGTCTCTGTCGCGCACGCCTAACCTGGCATGGGCTGTGCTGCACCAGGTATTTTGATCGATGAGCGACGCTTCAGAGCGGGGTAAATGCACACCACAGTGAGCACATCGCACCATGGCTTCAGAGTTGGCCGGCGCTTCACCTTGCTTAGAGGGTGCTTGCGGGGGGGGGCGACGTTTTTTGGCTGCTTGAATTGCCAAGAGCCGCGTCACAAAAATGACGACAATAAAGATGGTTACCCAAAAAAGCGCTTTACCCATTAGCTTCTCTGCAAGATGACTTCAACAACAAAACGGCTACCGGTATACGAGAGCACGATGAACGCAAATCCTAGCAAGGTATACCGTAACGCAATTCGTCCCCGCCAGCCACGGGTGTAGCGCCCGAACAATAGTATCCCGAACGTGAGCCACGACAGCAGGGTGAAAATGGTTTTGTGATCAAACGGGAGCCATTTTCCGGTAGCGGCAACCGAGATTAACGAGCCTGACAGTACCGCTAAGGTCAGTAAGGCAAACGCGACCCAGATCACTCTAAAGAGCACTTGTTCTTGTGCGAGCAACGGGGGTTGTGCATCTAGGATACGGCCTAAAGCAACGTTTAAGCCTTTGGCTTCACGAGCCGCTGCGAGCGGAAAATGCAGCCGACGGTCGATGGCCGACATCAGAATCGCTTGTAGCGCTGCGATGGTGACCAGACCGTAGGCCGAGAGAGCGATCAGTAAATGAATGCGCAGTGCGGGTTCGACTGCATGTGCCACAAGTTGCTCTTTGGGAAACAAGGCGACCAGCAGGCAACTAACTGCGCCTGTAGGTAAAAGCAGTAGTTGAAGACCATCAATACGAATAATCAGGCTTTCAAGCCAAAAGACGATCATCCCTAGCCAAACGGCGGTCGAGAGCGCCAACGCCCAGCTCAGTTGCAGGCGCTGATCCAACAAAATAGACTGCTGCAGGGCGTAGCCATGCAGCACGATCGCGGCAAAAAGACCGACCCGCGCCATTTGCCCGACCTGCACGGTGGGCTGGCGAACCGCGAAGCCTCGCCAAAGTGCAAGAGCCAGCGATGAATAGGCCAAAGCGGCGAGCGAGTGAAATACAATGGGCGAAGACATGTGTCTAGTGTAAAGCGAAACTGTTGCCATGCTTGAAAATCTAACCCAACGACTATCCCGAGTCGTCAAGACCATTCGGGGCGAAGCCCGCCTGACCGAA
>CANCMG010000160.1 GCA_947378965.1 Alcaligenaceae bacterium
GTCTCGGCTCGTTCGGGCGAAACTGAAGATGTTGCCATCGTTCATCTGGCAACAGGCTGGAACGCTGGCCAGTTAAAGGTTGGCTCTTTTGCGCGGTCAGAACGCATGGCGAAATGGAATGAAGGGATCCGGGTTGAAACAACCGAGCCGCATCCTAATGGCTATTGCTGGCAAGCACTGCATCGGAACTAACTCTCTAAACGGTTGCGGCTTCGACTAAACAATCTGGTGGTGCGTTCACACAAGACATGTGCGTGACTCTTGCCAAAGGCCGCTGCCTTTGCTGTTTAGAGAAATCAGCGTGCTTGTTTAGCGCCGTTGCCACCAAACCAGCCCAGCACCGCTAAAGATGATGATAGCCATCCCAACGATCGTCAGATCGTCGGGGGTATGCCCAAAGAATAAAAACGCCACAAGCGACGAAAATACAATTTGTGCATAGCTAAACGGAGCAAGCATCACGACCGAGCCGTGCCGATACGAATACGTCAGCAACAAATGCCCGATCGTTGCAAACGACCCTCCGACCAACATGAACAAAAAGTCGGGCAACGTGGGGGTTTTCCAAAAATGCCATACCAGCAAACTCATGACGGCCGTGGCAAAAAGACCGGTGATAAAGTTTGTCGACACGATGTGATCGGTCGTTAATAGTCTGCGCGTGAGCAACTGATAGATCGCCATACTGAAGGCACCCGTCAAGGGCAGTAAGATTGCAGGGGTAAACAAGTCGCTGCCTGGGCGCACAATCACCATCACGCCGAGCAAGCCGCTGCCAACCGCAATCCATTGTCCAAGCTTGATTTTCTCTTTTAGGATGTTTCCGGCGAACCAAGTGAGCAGCATCGGCGATAAAAACACCACGGCAGTGGCCTCACCGATTGGCACATATAACAAACCAACCACAAAGCTCACACTCGCCGTCACCATGCATACGCCCCGAGCGAGTTGAAGCTTGAGTTGCTTAGTATGCAAAATCGAAATGCCCATGCGTGGCATAAAGACCGCTGCCGTCAGGCAGATTTGGATCATAAACCGCATCCAAACCACCAAAATCGGTGAATAAAACAGGGTTAAATATTTAGAGATGCCGTCTTGACTCGAAAATAAAAGACACGAGGTCAAGATCAGCAAAATGCCGTACAGCGGGCGTTGTGGGGCGTTCAAATGCGGCTTCGACGAGAGTGTGCTGCTAAATCATTGATATTGAATGACTTATTAATGCACGATGGTGTGTATCTTAACCTTAATTTGCTTTTAGCATCTGCCAACCGATGACACTCGCTTCGCACAACACGCGGTGTCGATTCACCCGATCCAGAACGCACACCGTGGCTATTTCAAATGAGCAATCACAGCCTTCGTAATATCAGCCGTATTGCTTTTGCCACCAAATTCTGCCGGCCTGACAATGTTGTTGGCAAACGAAATTTCTACGGCGCGCTGAATCGCAAGCGCTCCGTCTTGTAAACGCGAATCATCATGGCGGTCGCTTAACCACTCGAGCATCATCGCCACCGACAAAATCATGGCGGTCGGGTTGGCAATGCCCTTGCCCGCAATATCAGGCGCCGTGCCGTGGGCCGGCTGAAACAAACCGTGATGATCACCAATATCGCCCGAAGGCGCCATACCCATGCCACCAACCAAACCCGCAATCAGGTCAGACAAAATATCGCCAAACATGTTTTCAGTGACCAAGACATCGTAAGCCCAAGGCTTGAGCACTAAATTCAACGCCATGGCGTCAACATAGGCACTGTCTGTTGCGATGGCGGGATAACGTTTGGCGCAAGATTCAAAAATCGTACGCCAGAACGCCATCGAGCGAAACACGTTTGCTTTGTCAACGCTGGTCACATGGCCAGGTCGACCGGTTTTTTTGCGTGACTCGGCCAACTTGAAAGCAAAGTCGCACACGCGTGTTGTGCCGGTACGAGAGATTTTCATGGTGTCGTACACCGCCTCATCGCCTTCAGCTCGGCCGCGCCCGCGTGAATAGAACAGGCCTTCAGTGTTTTCTCGAATCAACACCAGATCGATTTTGCTCGCTAGTGGGTTGGCCAAAGGCACTGGCAAACCCGGAAACGTTCTGATTGGACGAACGCCGGCATACAGATCTAAAGCAAAGCGAATATCCAGTTGCGGAATAATCTCTGTGCCATCAACACCTCGCACATGGGGCAGACCCATCGCGCCAAATAAAATCGCATCGGCGGCACGACATGCTGCTAACGTAGGTTCAGGCAACGATTCGCCCGAATCCAGATAGTGCTGTGCACCCGCCGGATAGGTGCGCGTATCAAACTGAATACCCAGCTGCTTTTTAACGGCATCTAATACCGCCAAAGCTGCCGCCATGACTTCTTGTCCGATTCCATCACCTGGAAGCACTGCGATTTGATATGTTTTTTTCATCACTGGTCCATAAAACTGACTTATCTATTTTTTTTGCCTACGAAAAACCTCGCCCCACACTTCATAATCTGCCTTGATACGTGCCGCGAACGCCTCAGGTGAACTTGTCGTTACCGTCATACCTGCCTTTAACAGCGTGGCTTGAACCTCTGGCATCTCTAAGACAAAATTAATTTGGCTATTTAATATTTTTACCACGTTGTCTGGGGTGCCTTTGGGTGCAAGAAAACCGTACCAGCTGCTGGCAAGAAATTTCGGAAACCCAGATTCAGACGAAGTTTTGATCTGAGGTAGCGCAGGCACACGCTCGGTACCTGTCACCGCAATCGCCTTGAGCTTACCTGCGTTCACTAAAGGCATCGCCGAAGGCAGGCTAGCAACCATCACATCGACATCCCCGCGCGCAAGCTCAATCACAGCTGTACTCGCATTTTTATAGGGAACACTTAAGGTCTTTATCTGAGCAATTTGCCCGAACAAGCTTCCAACTAGCTCGGTTTGAGAAGATGTTGAGGCAAAGCTAACAGGTTCATTCTTTTTGTACGCGAAAGCGACGAGCCCTTGCAAATCATCAAACGGAGAGGACATACTTGTTACGACCACAAAGGGTTGGTCGACTCCGATGGCGACTGCGACAAAATCGTTGATGGGGTCGTACTCAATATTAGGGATCAAAAACGGAGTGATCGCAACCGAACTGGTCAAAGCAACCGTCAAGGTGTAACCATCTGGGGCCGCTCGAGCACCAAACGCCGTGCCAATCCCAGCTTGTGCACCCGGCTTGTTGTCGACGATCACCTTTTGGTTGAGGCGCTCGCTCAACCGCTGAGCAATCACACGACCGAAGGTATCCGTCCCTCCGCCTGGGCCATTAGGAACAATCAATTGGATCGCTTTAGTTGGGTAGTCCTGCGCCTGAGCGTTCAGCGATATAAACATCAATAAAGCGCAAAACCCAAAAAACTGTCTGATAACCATCACTTACCTCTAAATGAGCGATTCAATACAACTCAATATACCTGTCTATACTAGCAAGCTGCCACATTCTCACTCGGAGACTCAAAATGACTACAAAAATCGGCTTTATTGGCTTAGGTCGTATGGGCAAGCCCATGGCCTCTCATCTGCAAAAGAAAGGCTTTGACCTGATCGTACTAGATCTTAATCAACAGGCCGTCGCCGAACTGGTATCCCTAGGTTCGACAGCCGGCAAAAGTGTCGCCGATATCGCGAGTAGTTGCAGCATTGTGATTACGATGCTGCCAAGCTCGGTTGAAGTTGAAAAACTGTCTTATGGCGCCGACGGCATTTTTGCAAATGCAGCAAAAGGCACTATTCTGATGGATATGAGCACCATCGATCCGCTCGCAACCGATCGCCTCAGTGCTGAGGCAAACAAACACGGGCTAACAATGGTTGATGCCCCGGTGGGTCGGTTGGCAGAACATGCTGATCGCGCTGAGTGCTTGTTTATGGTGGGTGCCTCAGACGCTGACTTTAAAACTGTCACCCCGTTGCTGAACGCGATGGGCAATTCAACGTTTCACTGTGGTCCTGTCGGCACCGGTGGCAGAACCAAGTTAGTCAATAACTATGTTGCGATCACCCTCACCCAAGTGAATGGCGAAGCCTTAGCCTTATCGCAGCGCTTTGGTTTGGATATCACCAAGACACTCGCAGTCTTGCTTGGCACTTCAGCCAACAATGGCCAGCTGCGCATGAATTTTCCAAACAAAGTTTTGGCGGGCGACACCACACCCGGCTTTACCATTGATCTGGCCCATAAAGACCTGTCACTGGTGGTCAATGCTGCACATGCCGCTAAGGTACCCATGCCCGTCGCTGCGGCTGTGCACGAATCCTTTAGTCAAGCGCGTGCAGCCGAATTCGGCGCCATTGATTTTTCGGGGATCGCAGACGTGATTTGCGAGGTCTCAAAAATCAACAAGCCGCGTGTGCCCAAGGGTTGGAAACCGAGCTAGCTGCCACTCAACACCATTTCAACGCCCCGCTCAGCGATCATATAGGTCGCCGCGTTGGTGTTGGTAGACACGACCGTGGGCATCACTGAGGCATCAATCACCCGCAAGCGCTCTACCCCGCGCACGCGTAATTGTGAATCCACTGGTGAATGCCCATCATCGCTCATTCTGCACGTACCGCTTGGGTGATACACCGTACCGCCACGTGTTTGCGCAAAGGTCCACAGATCCGTATCACCGGGCATGGTTTCAACATCCCATAGATCTTTAAACGCTGGTTGAGCGTAAATGTCTCGCAGCATTTCAAGGCCAGCCACAATCACTTTACGATCATGTTCAGCTGAAAAATAGCGGGGTTCGATTTTTGGTTGATCGAACGGATCGGCTGAGCGAATCGACACACGGCCTCGACTATCTGGTCTGCACTGGCATACGGCTGCACTGAACCCAGAATAATCATGCAGCGGTTCGCCCGACTTCTCAAGCGATAAAGGCATGACAAACATTTGAACATCCGCTCGATTATCTCGCGCGTGTTTAGTGCGCGCTAAGCCACCCACCTGAGCTGCTCCCACCGTCAGTGGGCCACTTTTCTTAAACAGCCACTGCAAACCCATTTTGACAAGCTCAAACGGGTTACGCACTTGGTCGTTAATCGACATTTTTTTCTTGAGCTTGACGATCATGCGTGCTTGATAGTGATCTTGCAGATTTTCGCCCACTTCAGGTGAGTCTGCGACTACCGCGATACCGTGTTCTTGTAACAGCGCTTTTGGGCCGATGCCAGATAGCTGAAGTAACTGTGGTGACTGTAGCGCGCCCGCACACAACAGCACCTCGCGATCAGCTTGAGCTTGCTTGGTTTCGCCGTTTTCAATCCATTCGATGCCGCAGGCAACTTTGCCTTTAAACAGCACACGCGACACTTGTGCATGCGTCACGATGGTCAGTTTGGGGTTGCTCATGACTGGGCGTAAAAAAGCACGTGCGCCTGAGGAGCGCCAACCATCTTTAATCGATAGCTGATAGGCACCAACGCCGTAATCGGTTTGCCCATTGAAATCTTTATTAGCCGGCAAACCATATTGCTGGGCAGCCTCGAGCCAGGCATCGCAATACGGATGATCATTACGTAACTCAGAAACGCCTAACTCGCCCGCCGCACCGTGAAACGGTGTTTCACCACCAATATAGTTTTCTGAGCGCTTAAAATAGGGCAAAACGTTGTCGTAATTCCAGCCCGTTGCACCCTGCTTGGCCCAATCGTTGTAATCGTCGCGTTGCCCGCGAATATAAATTAAACCATTAATTGAAGACGAGCCACCTAAGACTCGCCCGCGCGGCCAGATAACGTTACGACCACCTGTCCCTTCGCTAGGCTCAGTGTCAAAATATTTTGTGAACTTTGGATTCGTCATGGTTTTAAAGTAACCAATCGGCAAATGAATCCAAAAGTTTTTATCTGGTCCACCGGCCTCAAGCAGCAGCACTGAATGCC
>CANCMG010000161.1 GCA_947378965.1 Alcaligenaceae bacterium
GCCACCGCACAAGCCTTTGCTAACGAAGGTGCGCACGTGGTGATTTGTGGCCGTCGCCAAAGCAAACTTGATGACGCCGTTGCCTCACACGCGGCGGCTCAGGGCGGCTCGATTGAAGCCGTGCAAGCCGATATGACCAAGCTTGCGGACATCGATAAGTTGATCTCACACATTCAGTCGCGCTTCGGTCGACTCGATATTTTGGTGAATAACGCCGGTACTGGCATCTATAAACCCTTTGCCACTGTGACTGATGACGAGCTGCAAGACGGCATGGCAATCAACTTTTTTGCCCAGTTTCGGGTGTCGCAACGCGCCTTGCCATTGCTCAAACAATCGGCGTTTCCGTCGATTATTAACATCTCTGGACGCACCGCGGTTAGGGGTAATTTTCCGCCCGGCTCAAGCTGCACTGGCCCGGCAAAGGCGGCAGAAGTACGTTTTTCTATCGATTTAGCATCAGAATTGGCAGAATTTGGTATCAGAGTTAACTGCGTGATCCCAGGTGTAGTCAAGTCTGAAGAGCGTTTTCGCCTTTGGGAAAGTCAAGCCTCGGGGGGCCAGTGGCAAGCTGATTCTGCCATCCCTAAGCGCGACAAGCTTGAAACTGTCTCGGTGCCGAAAGGGCAAACGTGGGGTGTGCCTTCTGATATCGCCAACGTGGTCGTGTTTTTAGCCTCACCCAGAGCGTCGTATGTCAATGGTGCGGCACTGACTGTTGACGGCGGGCCTCACACAAAGTCGTATGTGTCGCAGTTATATGTTGAACAAATGTGAGCGCCTCATACTTTGGCTAACCTAGCGTTTAAGCGCTAAGTGTTAGAACTTCGAGCACTAACTCAAACGTAACGAGCACGGGGTTTTGTCCTCGTGCTCAGTGTTTAGCACCTCAAGTGCCAACTCAAAAGTCACCAGCACGGGGTTTTGGCCTCGTGCGAGTCTGCCCTCAGAGACTCCGCCTTTGTAATCCACCATCGACACATCAAGTTGCGCTTGCGTCTGGCCTGCAGCGTTCGTGACTATTTCACCGTTGCGTATCAGCAGTTCGGTCACAAACGGTTCAACCACACGCCCATCATCAAACACTGCACCCACCGTGCTACCGACACCGCCTTGAATCTTTGCGTGGGTGATGCCACGGTCGCGACAAAACGTTTCTAGAGCGGTGCAAATGTCGATGTTGGGTGCAACACGAAGTGCGTAGCCTTTGCTGAACGGTGTTTGCATTGAAGCTAAATTTGTTTCTGCCGTCGACCCGCGCTCAAGCATTGGATCTGGGTGCACCTGACGCCGCTCTTTAGCCGGTTTAAGAGTGATTTCTTGCGCCCCCCCGTTCGAGCCGATTGGATCAGGCTGCACCTGACGCAGTTCTTTAGCCGGTTTAAGAGTGAGTTCTTGCGCCCTCGCGTTCGAGCCGATTTGCCTGTGTGAATCAGGATGCGGTGACAGTGGCTCAACGCTTTTTAACGGCACAAACAAACTAAAATTGGTTTCGCCATCGGGGCATACTGTGAAGGTGGCACCACGCACTGCCACGCCGTGAGCGTGAATTGGGTGATTCACTTGTATATCATCAGGCAACAGATGACCGCAGTGGCGGCGCCCACTCGCCTCGATCCAAATCGCATGGCTGTGCAACCAGGGCTTACCGTCGCGTTGACCAAACGTCACCGAAGCGGTCTCAAGACGCACCGCCCCCTCAACCTGGTGGGTATCGCTGAAATACACCGCGTGGGCCGACGTTTTTGCTAAGGCCGGCATGACGTACGAAAACGGCTCAAACCCACCGGCTGACATACGAAACGTTGCACAGTGCGCTTGAAGCCCGTGCATCGCCTGCGCCACCGCTTGCATCAAGCTCATGTGCGCGGGTAGCTCAAGACTGAAAGGCTCAAGCTCAACCTGCTGCACTGCAACGCGTTGTGGGCTTGGTTGCCCCGGATGTTGAATACTTCGCATCGAACATGTCCTGTGGATTCGTGAGGCGGCAAAGAACCCAATATAAAGGGTTTGACAGACCAATGCCAACTCTGACTCGCCAAGTTAACTGAGCAATACTGAGTCAACCCTAACCTCTGAACGAATCAATGTCAGCGTCGAGTTACCAAATCCTGATTGCTCGGTGCGTAAATCTTGTCTGGATTGCTGCGTGTTAAGGTAACGGGTGCAGTCCCCACAACGGTATTGTGCTTCGACGCTTCGTGGCATCTGCGCTTTGAACTTTGTTTGCTGCGATGGTACCTTTGTGCTATGCAACAGTACTCTTCTGTTTGATTACACATGAAAAGCTTTGCCCCCTCTGCAATGATGTTAAGCGTCGCGGTCGTTTCGGCCCTGGTGCTCAATGCAGTGCCGATTTTGGCACCGATGGCTGCCGAAACGATGGCAGTATCTCCCGAGTGGATTGGCTATTTCATCTCGATTGTGTATGTGGCAGGCATGCTCGCAGCGTTGGTATCGGGCAACTTTATCGTCAGGTACGGCGCGATACGGATCAGCCAACTTGGGTTAGCGTTATGCTCGGCAGGCTTGGCCTTGGTGGCCTGCGGCAACCTTGCACTGGTGGTGTTGGGCGCCATTGTGATGGGAATCGGCTACGGCCCGATTTCGCCAGCAAGCTCACATGTCCTGGCACGTACCACCTCGCCCGGGCGGCGCAGTCTGACCTTTTCAATTCGACAAACCGGCAATCCCTTAGCAGGCTTTATCGCAGGCTTAGCGATCCCAGTGCTGGTGCTGCTCACCGGTTGGCAGATCACTTTATTTTTGGTCTCGGCCTTGTTGATGGTTTTTGTCTGGATCGCCGAGCCCTTTCGTCAAGAGCTCGATAGCGATCGCCTCCCCTCAAGCCCCTTCTCATTGTCACAAGTCACGCAACCCATCAAGCTGGTGTTCTTGAATCGCGATCTGCGCGAGCTTGCCATCGTGTCGTTTGTGTATTGCGGCCTGCAGATGATTTTGACCAGCTATCTGGTCACTTACCTCACCCTCGAAATTGATATCTCGTTTGTGGCCGCAGGCTTTGCCCTCGCCATGACTCAACTCGCAAGCGTGTTCTGGGGCTGGGTCGCAGACCGCTTTTTATCGCCTCGCATCGTGATGGTCGTACTTGGTGTGATCATGGCGGCTTGCGCTGTGCTCACTGGCACCCTCACGTCGACTTGGTCGTACAGCATGATTATTTTGTTAATGGTCATTTTTGGAGCTTCGGCGATTGGCTGGAACGGCGTCTACATGGCAGAGGTGGCCCGTGTGTCACCCCCGGGCATGATCGCCTCAACCACAGGGGCCTCGCTGTTTTTCACCTATTTGGGCGGCATTGTTTGCCCGTCAGGCTTTGCCTTTGTGATCATGGCAACCGAAAGCTATCAATATGGCTTCATTATTTTTGGCCTATTGGCACTTGTGGTTAGCTTGAACCTACTTTTTAGCAAAAAACACCATTAACGGCTTGTGCTGCTGGGTACTCAGTCCACGGTTAGGTATCAGATAAGAACAAAGCAAGACACAGGACCTCTTTCACTCAGTCCATGGCAAAAAGTCTTTGATAGCACCTGCAATTGGACAGACATCATTTTTCGACTTCAACACAGAAAACTGACTCAAATCTTAAGCAAAAGAGGATCATTCTGGTGACTTGCGACAGATCAAAGCAAGATTCGCTGAAATTGCGATAATAGCGGTTGCTTTCATCGATTTAGCCACTAGGACAGCCCCTCATGGATTTTTCTCTGACCCCGGCGCAGCTTGACCTGCAGCAGCGCACGCGCAGCTTTATTGCTGACAAAATCATTCCGCTCGAAAAAGACCCTCGCGCGACAGCACATGGCCCGACGCCAGAATTACGCGCTGAACTCGTGGCGCTTGCCCGCTCGGCTGGGCTGTTGACCCCGCACGCCTCGGTCGAGCTAGGTGGCCTAGGCTTAAGCCATGTCGATAAAGCCATCGTGTTTGAAGAGGCTGGCTATTCGACGCTTGGCCCCACCGCTATGAATATTCACGCGCCTGACGAAGGCAATATTCATTTGATGGAAATCGTTGCCACCGAAGCGCAAAAAGTGCGTTGGTTGCGGCCACAAGTGCAAGGCCTGACACGGTCGTGCTTTGCCATGACCGAGCCCGCACCTGGCGCAGGTGCTGACCCCGGCATGATGATGACCACAGCCGTTAAAGACGGTAATGATTACGTGATCAACGGCGACAAGTGGTTTATCACGGGTGCCGAGGGTGCTACCTATTGCATCATCATGGCCAAGATGGAAGACGGCTCGGCCACCATGTTTTTAAGTGACATGAACCGCGAAGGGATTTCGATCACTCGCCAAATGGACGCCATGGACAGCTGCTTTGCTGGCGGCCACTGCGTGATGAAGTTTGAAAATGTTCGCGTACCCGCCACCGACGTGTTGGGTGAAATCGGCCGTGGCTTTAAGTACGCGCAAATTCGTTTGGCACCGGCCCGCTTAACGCATTGCATGCGCTGGCTTGGCCAGGCACGTCGTGCACACGATATTGCCACGCAATACGCACGCACCCGCGAAGCCTTTGGTCGTATCTTAGGCAAGCACGAAGGCGTCGGTTTTATGCTGGCCGATAACGACATGGATCTGCAAACAGCGCGACTGCATATTGCACACACCGCGTGGCTGTTAGATCAAGGTCATAACGGTAACTTTGAATCGAGCCGCGCCAAGGTCACGTGTTCTGAGGCCGAGTGGCGCGTGATTGATCGTTGCGTTCAAATTTTGGGCGGACAAGGCGTCACAGGCGAAACCATTGTGATGCGCATCTTTATGGATATGCGTGGCTTCAGGATTTATGACGGTCCAAGCGAAGTGCATCGCTGGAGTATGGCACGCAAGATTATCGACGGTCTGGGGAAAACAGCGTGAGTCAAGTGTTAGACATGTTTAGTTTGAAAGGCCACGTGGCGTTGGTGACCGGTGCCTCGAGTGGCATTGGTCACCATCTTGCGCACACCATGGCAACAGCCGGTGCGCATGTGATCGTGGCGGCACGTCGTGCCGATAAGCTTGCCACGCTTGTCGCAGAGCTTAAGGCTGCTGGTGCAAAAGCAGATGCTGTTTCGTTAGATGTCACCAGTCAAGCCAGCGTCAAGGCCTGCTTTGATCAGATCGAAGCCGTTGCAGGCGTGGCAGATATCATCATCAGCAACGCCGGCACCACGGTTGCCAAGCCCGCGCTTGAACAAACCGAAGAAGATTGGGATAGCGTGTTAGATACCAATCTAAAAGGCTGCTGGATGGTCGATACTGAAGCCGCGCGACGTTTGGTCAAACTCAAAAAACCTGGCAGCATCATTAATATTGCGTCGATCTTAGGCGCTCGCGTGGCGGGTGCTGTGGTGGGGTATTCGGCCTCTAAAGCCGGTGTCATCCAATTTACAAAATCACTCGCGCTTGAATTTGCGCGTTACGGGATTCGCGTCAATGCCTTGCTACCTGGCTACGTGATCACCGATTTGAATCGCGAGTTTTTACTCAGTGAGCAAGGGCAAAAGCTGATGGCCCGAGTGCCCTCGCGGCGGTTCTCTGAATTGTCAGACATGGATGGCCCAGTATTGTTACTGGCCTCTGACGCTGGTCGCGCCATGACAGGCACGTCAGTGACGGTTGACTGGGGCCATTCAGTGAGTTCGTTATGAGTGGGGCTGGTTCATCAAACAAGAATAGCGCGGGCGCAGCGCCTTCTATCCCATCTCAGACAACGAAAGATCTGACCGCGGGCGCTATAGACGCTAAGTCTAAAGGCGCTGCCAATACGACGAACGATCTGGCTGCAAACGCTTTAGACGCGAACTCTAATGGCGTTACCAATACGTCAAATGGCGCGACCGGCAGCGATCAAGACATAACACCTAAAGGCTCAGTTACCGC
>CANCMG010000162.1 GCA_947378965.1 Alcaligenaceae bacterium
CCTAAAGTTGAATACACGTTAAAAGACGCAATTGGCCGCCACTGGCAATGCGGCACGATTCAGGTTGATTTTTCGATGCCTCAACGTTTGGGTGCTGAATTTGTTGATGCCCAAGATCAACGTGTTGCGCCAGTGATGTTGCATCGCGCCATTTTGGGCTCGCTTGAGCGCTTTATTGGCATGTTGATCGAAAATCACGCGGGCGCGTTGCCGGCTTGGCTTGCCCCGGTGCAGGCGGTTGTTTGCTGTATTTCTGAGTCAACTGCTGAATATGCAGCAGAAATGACACAAAGCCTGAAAAAACAAGGCTTTAGAGTAGAATCTGATTGTCGAGGTGAAAAGATCACCTATAAAATTCGTGAACATAGTATGCAGAAAGTCCCCTACATTCTGGTGGTCGGTGAAAAAGAGCGTCAGGCAGGGGCTGTGGCTGTGCGTAGTCGGGGTGGCTTGGATCTGGGTGTGATGCCCTTTGAACAGTTCACCACTTTACTAAACGAAGATGTGGCCTTACGCCGCAATTCCGGTTTGCCTGCACCGCAGGCTGCCTAACCCTCAGGAGTCGTCAACATCGCAACAGAAAAACCCCATCGCATTAACGGTGACATCCGCGTTCCCGACGTGCGTTTACTAGGAATCGAAGGCGAGCAGTTAGGTATTGTTAATACACTAGAAGCTGTTCGTATGGCCGAAGAAGCGGGCGTAGATTTAGTTGAAATCGCCCCAAATGCTGAACCGCCAGTGTGCCGGTTAATGGATTACGGCAAGTTCAAATATCAAGAACAAAAGCGTTTAGCTGAAGCCCGCGCTAAACAAAAAATCATACAAGTTAAAGAGGTAAAGTTTAGGCCTGCCACCGACGAAGGTGACTACCAGGTCAAACTGCGCAACCTCAAACGTTTTCTTGAAGAAGGCGATAAGGCGAAGGTCACCTTGCGGTTTCGCGGCCGTGAAATGGCGCACCAAGAACTCGGTATGCGAGTGCTTGAGCGTGTGCGTGATGACTTGACAGACATGGCTTCGGTTGAAGCGATGCCTAAGCTTGAAGGTCGCCAGATGGTGATGGTGTTGTCGCCGCGCAAGAAAACACCCGCAGGCAAAGCCGAAGCCGCTTGATGATGCATGTACTGTTTGTCATTGATCCGCTACCAGGCTTAAAAGCCTACAAAGATAGCTCTGTGGCCATGATGCGAGCGCTTGTCGCTCGCGGTCATCGTTTAAGTGTGGTCTTACAAGGGGGCTTGTTCATTCAAGCCGGGCAAGTATTTGCGCATGCCACGCCGATTAGTTTGGTGTCTAATGCTGACCTGCATGGTCACGCGTGGTGGCACGACGAGTCGATTGCAAAGGATGTCCCTTTGCAAGAGTTCTCGGCAGTGTTGATGCGCAAAGACCCGCCCTTTGACATGGAGTATGTCTACGCCACGCATATGCTTGAGTATGCAGAAGCGCAGGGTGCCCGAGTCTTTAACAGTGGTGGTGCGATACGCAATCATCCTGAAAAGCTTGCGATCACAGAGTTTGCAAAATTTACTACCCCAACGTTAGTGACGCGTGACATGACTCGCTTGAAAGCGTTTCATGTCGAACATCACGACGTCATCGTCAAGCCGCTTGATGGGATGGGCGGGACTGGGGTGTTTCGTTTAGCGCCGCACGAAACTAATTTAAACGCGATTCTTGAAGCCTTGACTCAAGATGGCACCCGCACAATCATGGCGCAGCGCTATATCCCTGAGATTAAACAGGGCGACAAGCGTATTTTGCTGATTGGTGGTGAACCGGTACCGTTTTGCCTGGCGCGCATACCTCTTGCTGGCGAAACGCGCGGTAACTTAGCTGCGGGTGGGCGTGGTGTCGCTCAACCTCTCACTGATCGTGACTGGGCAATTGCACGCGAAATCGCCCCGCAGTTAGTCACGCGAGGTTTGTTGTTGGTGGGCTTAGATGTCATCGGTGAGTACGTCACTGAAATCAACGTCACAAGCCCGACTTGCTTTGTTGAAATTACTGAGCAAACTGGCTTTAACGTGGCTGAGTTTTTTGTTTTGGCGCTTGAACGAGCGATATCTTAGCTAGCACCGAGCACCTTAACCGCTGCCCTGAAGCGCGGTGACTGCCACTGTTTAACCCGTCTTGCAAGGGCAAACACTCTTGCAATACAAAGTTGTGTCAAGTCTTTCGGGACCAATCAAAAAGTGTGTTTTTGCTGCGACTTGGGTAATTAAAATGATTGCGATAGTGATTGTTGCGCACGTTCCGCTAGCCTCTGCGCTTGCGGCTTGTGCCAGACACGTCTTAGGCCATGAACCCGATGTCGAGGTTGCTGACATCTTGCCTAATGAGTGCGCTTCTGACTGCGCGCCTAATCTCGCCCAGCAATTGATTGCAGCAGATCGAGGCGAGGGCGTCTTAGTACTCACAGACCTGCCTGGCGCTACCCCTTCTAATATTGCCGTACAAGCCAGCCATTTAGTGCAAGCAGCTGGGGTGCCGTGCTGTGTGTTGGGTGGTGTAAACGCCTCGATGTTGCTGCGCGCCATTAATTATCGTCAAGGCAGTCTTGAAGATGTGGCAACAAGCGCACTTGCGGGTGCCACACATGCGCTGTTGCGTGTAGACTAAAGCAACAAGCCAAACAATATTTTTTAAGTAAAGTGTCTTATGTCACAGTTAGAGATTGTCATATCCAACAAGCTTGGTCTGCATGCGCGTGCAGCAGCCAAACTCACACAACTTGCGGGTCAGTTTAGTGGCGAAATATTCATTTCTAAAGGTGCTCAGCGCGTTAACGCAAAAAGCATTATGGGCGTCATGATGTTGGCGGCTGGTATTGGCAGCACGGTTAAGCTCGAGGCAACAGGCGGCGATGCCGAACAGGCCTTGGCTGCGTTGCAGGCGCTGTTTGATGACAAATTTGGTGAAGGACAATAACCTGACACCAGCTGCTCAACCGGGCAGCCCGATGTTGTGCCTTTACGGGCAGGGCGTTGCACGTGGCTATGCAATTGGGCGTGTGGTGGTGTTGGGTGCTACCGCGCTTGAAGTTTCGCACTATCGAATTTCGACCGCGCAGGTTCCCTTTGAAAAAAATCGCTTATCGAGCGCACTGATCACCACGCAGCAAGAAATGAACGAGATGGCGGCGAACTTGCCTGACGATGCACCGCGTGAATTAGCGGCTTTGCTCAGTGTGCACAGCATGTTGCTCAGTGACCCTTTGCTAGCTGATCAAGCGCTGGCCTTAATTCAAGACAAACACTACAACGCCGAGTGGGCTCTCACGACGCAAGGGCAGATTTTAGGTGAGCAGTTTGCAGCGATCGAAGACGAGTATCTGCGTGAGCGTGGCTCTGATGTTCGGCAAGTGATTGAACGCGTGTTACAGGTGCTGTCCGGTTCAAAACAAGTCCTCGAACTGAACCACGATATTGATGTGGATGATCAACTGATCGTTGTCGCGCATGACATTTCGCCGGCCGACATGATTCGCCTGCGTGGTGCTCGTTTTGCCGGCTTTGCGACTGATTTAGGCGGGGCAACTTCGCACACAGCCATTGTTGCTCGCAGCTTGGGGGTGCCGGCCGTGGTTGCCTTAGGGCACGTACGCTCTTTGGTGTCAGACGGTGACTTGGTAGTGATAGATGGCGCCAATGGCGCAGTGCTGGTCAACCCTTCGCGCGAGGCTCTTGAGCAGTATCGACGCCTGCAGCAACTCTATCTTGATGAACGCGCTGAATTGTCTTTATTAAAAGATGTTCCGGCTGAAACCCTTGATGGTATTCGGATTTCGTTAGAGGCAAACATTGAGTTGCCCGACGAAGCTGAGCTAGCGTTGGCAAATGGTGCCTCTGGGATTGGGCTGTTTCGTAGTGAGTTCTTGTTTATTGGTCGCGACGATTTGCCAACCGAAGAAGAGCAATATCAGGCGTACCTGAGCGTGGTAACCACCATGCAACACCGCCCTGTGACGATTCGCACGCTAGATATTGGTGCGGATAAGTCGTTAGACGGTGAGGCAACAGTCGCCACCAACCCAGCCTTGGGTTTGCGTGCGATACGGTATTGCCTGGCACATCCTGAGCTCTTTGCAACACAGTTACGTGCGATATTACGGGCCTCTGCACATGGCACTGTGAAGATATTGATCCCGATGATTGCACATATGCATGAGGTGCATGCGACGAAAGCAGCGATCGCTGCAGCCAAGCGAGAGCTTGACGAACGGGGTCAAGCCTACGACGATGGTATTTTGGTCGGCGCCATGGTTGAGGTTCCTGCGACGGCGATTGCCATCGAGCCGTTTGCTGAGGCACTTGATTTTCTGTCAATCGGTACCAATGATCTGATCCAGTACACACTGGCGATTGACCGAGCTGACAATGAAGTGGCAGCTTTGTACGACCCGCTGCATCCAGCGGTGTTGCGTTTAATTGCTAATACGATTAACGCCGGCGAACGTGTCGGTAAGCCCGTGGCGGTTTGCGGCGAAATGGCCGGAGACTCTCACTTAACGCGCTTGCTCTTGGGTCTGGGTTTGACTAATTTTTCGATGCAAGCTCAGCAGCTGCTTGATGTGAAGCGTGAGATTCGCCATGCCCATTCAAACGCCTTGCGTTTGAAAGTTGCCAATTCGTTGAACCGTGCAATTGAGATCGATCCGACAACGTTGTATCACTAGCTTGTTTTTTCTGAGAACATCATGATTCCAAAAAATGCCTGGTTTGAAGAGTTTCAAAAAAATGTCTCTGACCTGATTGCGCGCAGCCCTGCCGCGGACATCGAGCGCAACGTCAAAGCGTTTATGGGTCAAGCGTTTAACAAAATGGATCTCATCACCCGCGAAGAGTTCGATATCCAGGTCGATATGCTCAAGCGCGTGCAAGAGCGTGCAGCCGCGCTTGAAGAGCAAGTGCAACAACTCGAGCAACGCATGACCTTGCTTGAAGGCGGGCGCCCTTAAGGTTAAACAGCGAGTGCCTTTCACCAGTGGGTGTGAGGGGTCTTCGTCTCTCGGCTAGTAGTCAATATCCCATCGTGAGAGAGATTTGGCTTGGCTTGAACTGGTCAACACGCGCTAGATCAAATCATCCACCTCCCCTCGTGAGAGAGACTGGCTTTGCTTAAGTTGTTTAACGAGAGCTAGATCAAATCATCCACCGGTAGGCAACACGTTTTGAGCGCCGCATAATCTCGGCTTTTTGCCGAGAGACTTATGGCCTTAGCTGTCATCATGAGCCGTTCATTGTTTGGGATGGACGCCCCACCTGTGCGGGTTGAAACGCACTTAAGCAGTGGTTTACCCAGTTTTACGATGGTCGGGTTGGCCGATGCTGAGGTGCGTGAAAGCCGCGAACGCGTCAGAGCAGCACTGTTAAGTAGCGGGTATGAATTTCCGGCTGGGCGACTCACTGTTAACTTGTCACCGGCTGATTTGCCCAAAGAGTCTGGCCGTTTTGATTTGCCGATTGCGCTTGGTGTGTTGTTGGTGTCGGGGCAAATCGAACTGCCCGAATTGACTCAACAGACAAGCAGCAAGCCAGGCGTGGCTGCACTGACGTCGTTGGTGGTGGCGGGCGAGCTCTCTTTAACCGGCATACTTGTACCCATCAACGGCGCGATTGCAATCGCCTTAGCGGTCGCGCGCAGTCAAGCTCAAGCGAGTTTGCTGTTGCCCTATATCAACGCGCAACAAGCGGCTCGTGTCCCAGGATTGCAGGTACTTGGTGCTCAAAGTCTCACTGAGGTTGTTGAACATCTGACGGGTCGTCAGCCTCTTG
>CANCMG010000163.1 GCA_947378965.1 Alcaligenaceae bacterium
AAACGTTATGTTCACGTACATCGTCAATCGTCTTACCACCAAACGCTTCGCTAGCAAGTACTTTAAGTAAGCGCATGGCAGTACCCTCAGGTGTCGCCAATTTTTGCTGAGAGTGCGCGTCTAAAAAGCGATCCAAGCTTGGCAGATCATTTTTTGACGTAGCGCGAATTTTTTCTTGCATGGGGGTGTCGATCATGCCGGGTGCCATTGAAACAATGCGGGCACGCTTGCCTTGATCGAGCTGCGCGACTTCTGCGTAGCGATCCATCGCGGCTTTAGTGGCGCAGTACACGCCCCAGCCCGAACTGGCATTGCGACCGGCGCCTGAGGATATCAACATCACGCGCAAATCGCTGGCCTGTGTCGCACCCGCTAGCACAAGGGCTGTGAGGTAAATGGCCGAGGTGATGTTGACTTGAAAGGCCTGATTGATCACCGCCAGGTCGGTCAAGTCTTGCGACTGAGCGATCGGTGCAACCACCCCTGCGTTATGAATAAAGCGCACGCTGGTGTGCTTGGCGAGCAAGGGCTTGAGCTGTGCTGCGGCCTGCTCAAGCGCTTTGGTGTCGCCCAGATCAACGTTAATTTGGGTCAGGGTCGTGCCGTGCGCTTTCGCGGTGGCAGCCAAGGTGTCAGAGGCTACGCGCGACAGCGTCACAAGGTGGTCGCCGCTGTGGGCCAGTTGGGTTGCCATCACGGCACCCAAGCCGCGTGTGGTACCAGTCAGAATGGTGAGTTGAGTCATCTGTTAAACCCCTTGTTTTAAGCTAGCCTGGATAAACGGATCAAGATCGCCGTCTAAGACTTTTTGTGTGTTTGAAATTTCAACGTTGGTACGCAGATCTTTGATGCGGCTTTGATCAAGAACATACGAGCGAATCTGATGGCCCCAGCCCACATCGGTTTTTGCATCTTCCATCTTTTGCTGTGCGGCCATGCGATTACGCATTTCAAGTTCAAATAAACGCGACTTCAACATTTGCATGGCTTCGGCGCGGTTGCGATGCTGCGAGCGATCGTTTTGGCACTGCACCACTATATTGGTGGGGATGTGCGTAATCCGAACGGCTGAATCGGTTTTATTAATGTGCTGACCGCCCGCACCGCTGGCGCGATAGGTATCTACGCGTAAATCAGCGGGGTTGATGTCGATCTCGATCGAGTCATCGACCTCGGGGTAGACAAACACGCTGGCAAATGAGGTGTGACGACCGCCTGACGAATCAAACGGGCTTTTGCGTACCAGGCGATGTACGCCGCTTTCGGTACGTAAAAAGCCAAAGGCGTACTCGCCTTCGATTTTGATGGTGGCCGATTTGATGCCAGCGACTTCGCCTTCAGATTCTTCAAGAAGTTCGGCCTTAAAGCCTTTGCGTTCGGCGTAGCGCAAATATTGGCGCAACAGCATCGAGGCCCAGTCTTGCGCTTCGGTGCCGCCGGCACCCGCCTGAATATCTAAAAAGCAGTTCAGTGGATCAGCCGGATTTGAGAACATCCGGCGAAACTCCATGCCTTCAAGCGTGGCTTGAAACTCTGCGGCATCGGCTTCGATTGACTCTAGTGTTTCATCATCGCTGTCACTGGCCGCGAGTTCAAACAATTCAAGTGAATCAGTAATGGATTGAGCCAGACTGCTAAGGGTGTCGACAACGCCTTCGATGGTCTTTTTTTCGCGACCTAGTTCTTGGGCGCGCTTGGGGTCGTTCCAGACGTTTGGGTCTTCTAGTTCGGCGTTAACAACGTGCAGACGTTCAGCTTTGACATCGTAGTCAAAGATACCCCCGAAGCGCACGTTCGCGCGCCGCGTAATCGATTAAACGCGAAGAGATTTGATTCTGACGTTCTGCTTCCATCTGCTTTACATTCCACGATCTAGTGATTTAACCCACTAGTTTAACGGAGATCGGCAGGGGCTCGAGCCGTTTGCTTGAGGCGATTGAGTTTGCGCTGGCAGAGTGGCGCGGTCTGAACGGTATCTCAGTCCCCTCTCAGCCATCCCGGCTAGACCTGCGGGATCGGTAGATCGGTAGATCGGTAGATCAAAGGATCAAAGGATCAAAGGATCTGCACTAGGCCGCCTCGGCGTACTCAATCACCAACTGCACCGTAATTCGGCCGTTCCAGACGTTTTGGTCAAGCCGGTAGGCCACTTTCACAAACTCGGGCAGGCTGTCGACACGGTTGAACCAAATGGCGTCAAAGCGCTGGTGGCCGCGTTCAAGCGACAGCTTTAAGTGCTTTTCGCCCACCAATTTCTGGCTACGCACCATAAAGTCGTCTAGAAACAAGGGTGCTGCAAAGCCGGCGCCCCATACCTCTTGTTCGAGCATCACCGCAACTTGAGCATTGGCAAACCCTTGTTCAAGCGAACCGTCGGTTTCAATCAAGGGCTCGAAACTTTTACGCCCAGTCAGTTCAATCACGGCCTGCTCAAACGCGGGTGAGAACTGTTCAAAATCGTCACGCCCAAGCGTTAAGCCCGCCGCCATGGCGTGCCCACCAAATTTGCGGATCAGGCCAGGGTGTCGCTTTGAGACCAGATCAAGCACGTCTCGCAGGTGTACGTCGGGGATTGAGCGGCCTGACCCCCGTAGCTCGTCGTCACCAGCGGGGGCAAAGGCCAGCGTTGGCCGAAAGAATTTTTCTTTGAGTCGCGAGGCCACCAAGCCCACCACGCCTTGGTGCCAGTCAGGATGAAACACGCAAACCGAAGCCCCAATTTTGCCTGCTTGGATTTGCTCGGTCGCGGCGAGGGCCTGTTCTTTCATCACGCCTTCAATCTGACGGCGCTCGCGATTGATGGTGTCGAGTTCGCGTGCGAGTTCGAGTGCTTGAGTATCGTCATCGGTGGTCAGGCAACGAATCCCTAAGCCCATATCGGCCAGCCGACCTGCCGCATTGATGCGCGGGCCTAAGGCAAAGCCTAAATCAAAGCCGCTCGCCGCTTGTGGATTGCGCGCTGAAACGGCAAACAAAGCCCGAATACCAGGCTGCATCAACCCGCGGCGCATGCGGTCTAGGCCGCGTGTGACCAGTAAGCGATTGTTTGGATCGAGTTTGACCACATCGGCCACGGTACCGAGGGCCACCAGGTCAGCTAAAGCATCTAAGCGCGGCCCGCCGTTTTCTGGATACACACCGCGCGCGCGCAACTCAGCACGTAAGGCCAGCATCAGATAAAAAATGACCCCAACACCAGCAAGATTTTTTGACGGAAACCCACAGCCGACTTGGTTTGGGTTGACGATGGCGAGCGCGTCAGGCAAGGTCTGGCCGGGAAGATGATGGTCAGTCACGATGACCCCAATGCCTTGCGCGTTAGCCTCGGCGACGCCCTCAACACTGGCAATGCCGTTATCTACGGTAATCAATAGATCGGGCTTGCCGGCGTGATGCAGCAGGGCTAAGTCGACCACAGCAGGCGAAAGCCCATAACCGGTTTCAAAGCGATTGGGCACCAAAAAATCAACGTCAGCGCCCATGGCACGTAGGGCGCGCAGGCCCACGGCGCAAGCGGTGGCGCCATCGCAGTCGTAATCCGCCACAATCAACATCTTTTTATTCGCTGCTATGGCATCGGCAAGCAACTGGGCAGCACGCGCCGCGTGGGTGAGCGTGGTGGGTGCGAGCATAGCCGGCCACTCAAGCTGCACGTCTTTGGTTTGAGTAATGCCGCGCGCTGCCCAAAGCCGGGCCAGCAGCGGGTGTACCCCCGAGGCCTCCAGCCGCTGGGTGGTCGTTAAATCGACGCGTCGGACGGTTAGTTTGGGAGATTCCACCAGGTGTTCCAGAGTTGTGGGCGCGGTGCCAGCAAGGCGTGCCACCAGCGTTTTCGGGCGGGCGTCAAGAGAACGGCGCGTTGTTGGCCGGTCAGGGTCAAGGTTGTGTTGGGGGGCAAAGCGCCGAGGTGTTCAGACAAAGCTGGAAGGGCCGCGATCCATGCCGCCCAGTCGTTTTGCAAGTAAGGAGTGTGCAGCTCTTCGTAGGTCAGGGCTTGTGAAAGACTGCCAGACGATGCTTGCGTGGGGGACCTCGACCCTACTTTAATTGGTGTTTGCCTTTCTATCTGACGGGAGTTCTGTACTTGCGCTTGAGTCGAACCGACAGCGAGCGTCTGAGCCAGCAGTGATGGCTGCACAGGCACTTGCGCCGGCGACCAGCCCTGCGCGCCACCAAACAGCCATAGGCTATTAATTGGCGCTTCGCCGCGCTCTGCCCGAGCGAGGTTGACTGGGTGCTCGTGCCACACCATTTGTATCTCGTTCAACAGACGGCGCCACTCGCGCAGGCTGTCTTCTTGCGGCCACCAGTCTGTCAGTCTCATTTCAGCCATCGCAGCAGGCGTCAGCGACCTGGTGCTGGCACTTGGGTCAAGCCAGATCCGCCATTGCCTGTTGTTGAGCGGTAAGGCCGAAATCGCTCGGTCGGCCCACAGCTCCGATACCGAATCAAACAAGGCATCAGCCTCGGCAGTGGTGACCTCAAACGAGGCTGGATGGGCGATCGTTGCACCTTCGCGCCCGACCGAAATCGCGCTCAATTCAGCCAACCATACTGTTTCAGAGGGGTTTTTGACCCCTGCGTGCAACGCCGCGAGGCCCGTGCCCAGGTTGGCGCCTGCAGGAGGCGTATAGCCCAGTTGTTGCATTCTGATCGCTTCAAAGGGCGTGCAACCGGTGTGCTCGGGGGCAAGCTCTTGCACGGTTGCGACTAGCGTTTTGAGACGCTCGACCAACGCAGGGCAATGCTGCTCAACCTGTGGAATCAGATCTTTGGCGACGTTAGAGGGGGGCAGTGCCCCAGGAATCAAAAGATGCATACATGGATTGTAGTGGGATGCCGAGCGGTTTGTTGAACCAATCAGGAATGCTTGGATGGTAGAGCATGCCAGAGGAACGGTGAGCGACCGAACGAATCCACAGTGATCTGTCACAGGTTTGATGCAATAATGCCGCTGTGTTCAAACTACCTTATGAATTGTGGATTGGCGCCCGTTATGCGGGGCTCAGCAGCTTGCGCGGTCGCAAAGGCCGACGTGATCGCTTTGTTTCGTTTGTGGCGGCGACTTCAATGGCGGGCATCGCCTTGGGTGTGGCGGCCCTGATTGTGGTGTTGTCAGTGATGAATGGGTTTCAAAAAGATGTGCGCGACCGCATGTTGTCGGTACTGCCACACATAGAAATCTATGCACCAGGGGCCGATGCTGAACGTACGCTCGGCCAAGCGTCAGAGTTGATCGCCGCAGCAAAAAAATCATCGGCTGTTTTGGCGGGCGCACCTTTTGTTTCGGCCCAGGGCATGGTGATGCGGGGCCAAGAATTACGTGGCGTGCAGGTGCGCGGCATTGATCCGGTTGCTGAAAAAGATGTATCACAAGTGGGTAGCCAGATGGTGCGTGGCCGCTTAACGGACTTGAAGGCTGGTGAATTTGGCATCGTGCTAGGGCAAGATCTGGCCGATGTTTTAAGCGTGCGCATTGGCCAAACGATCATGATGTTGGCGCCCTCTGCCAATATCAGCCCGGCAGGGTTTTCGCCGCGGATGCGGCAGTTCACCGTCGTCGGAACGTTTCGCTCAGGCCATTACGAATATGACTCATCGTTGGCCTTTGTCGACGTGACCGATGCGGCCAAACTGTTTCGTGACAGCGCGATGGCTGGTGTGCGGCTGCGCGTTAACGATATGCACCGCGCCCCTGAGATCGCGCAAGCACTTGTCCCCCTATTGCCGAACACCGTGGCTGTGGCCGACTGGTCGCGCAACAA
>CANCMG010000164.1 GCA_947378965.1 Alcaligenaceae bacterium
GGCCCTGAACGTGCTAACTTGCACGGCATTCATCACCACTCTTATGATGCGCGTTAGCCTGATTTAGGCCTCGCGCCATGCTTGGTAAACCGCTTTAAGAGTTGTATCTGGACAAGAATGACTAAAACTTTAATCATTGCCGAAAAACCCTCTGTTGCACTCGATATCTCGCGTGCTCTGGGTGGTTTTACCCGCGAAGGCGACTTTTTCGAAAACGAAAAATACGTGTTGTCTTCGAGTGTGGGCCACCTGCTGACCCTGATCGCCCCAAATGACCCTGTCAAAGGTAAATGGAGCTTTGCGCATTTACCGGTTGTGCCGCCTGAGTTCGACTTGGCGCCAACGAAGGACAAGCGTTCGGGCGATCGGCTCAAAATGCTGGTCAAACTGATCAAGCGTAAGGATGTTGGCGCGCTAATTAACGCCTGCGACGCCGGGCGTGAAGGCGAATTGATTTTTCGCTACATCGCCCAATATGCGGGCCAAAAGAAACCAACGCAACGGCTGTGGTTGCAGTCCATGACGCAAGACGCCATTCGCGAGGCGTTTGCGACGCTGCGGGCCGATGACACCATGAAGCCGCTTGAGGCGGCCGCCCGGTCACGTGCCGAGGCAGACTGGCTGGTGGGTATCAATGGCACGCGCGCCATGACCGCGTTTAATAGTAAGGATGGTGGTTTTTTCAAGACCCCAGTGGGGCGCGTTCAAACACCTACGCTGGCCCTAGTGTTTGCTCGCGAAGAAAAAATCCGTCATTTCGTTCCGCGTGACTACTGGGAGGTTAAGGCCAGTTTTGTCGCGGCTGCCGGCATTTACGAAGGTCGCTGGATTGATCCAACATTTAAAAAAGTCGCTGACGACGTCGAGCAAAAAGAATCGCGTGTCTGGACTGAAGCCGCTGCAAAAAGCGTGGTGGCGGCTTGCCGCAATCAACCAGGGGTGGTGACCGAAGAATCAAAACCGCGTTTTGAAGCTGCTAAACCCTTGTTTGATCTGACCTCGTTACAGCGCGAGGCCAACGGGCGGTTTGGTTTTTCAGCGAAAACGACGTTGTCACTTGCGCAAAGTTTGTATGAACGCCACAAGGCGCTGACGTACCCGCGAACCGATTCAAAATTTTTGCCCGAAGACTATCTCAACACGGTACGCGAGACCATTGCAGGCTTAGCTGAGGGCAAAGGCGTATCAAAAGCGCTTTCTCCGCATGCTGCGACGATCACCAAAAATGGCTGGGTCAAACCTAACCGCCGTATTTTTGATAATAAAAAAGTGTCGGATCACTTTGCAATTATTCCGACGATGCAAGTACCAACCGAACTCAGCGATGCTGAGGCAAAGGTCTACGACATCGTCGTTAAACGATTCTTGGCAATTTTCTTTCCGCCCGTTGAATGGCGCGATACGGTACGGACAACCCTCGTACAAGGCCATCACTTTAAGACAGAAGGCAAGGTGATGGTATCGCCTGGCTGGCGCGCGGTAGAGGGGCGCGAAGCGCAGGGCGACGACGCGAATTTAGTCGCCGTGGCCGATGGTGAAAAAGTGCGCACCGAAGACATCGAAACCGTGAGCTTGGCGACCCGGCCACCTGCACGTTACAACGAGGCGACCTTGTTGTCTGGCATGGAGAACGCGGGCAAGCTGGTCGATGACGACGATTTTGCTCAGGCGATGGCCCAAAGTGGCTTGGGCACACCAGCAACCCGTGCAACGATTATTGAAGGCTTGCTTTCAGAAACCTATTTGCGCCGTGACGGCCGCGATCTTGTCCCGACAGCAAAGGCCAGGCAGTTGATGACCTTGCTTAATGGCTTAGATGTCAAAGAGCTGACCTCGCCCGAGTTGACCGGCGAGTGGGAGCATAAGCTCAAGCAGATCGAACAAGGTGAGATGCAGCGCGAAGCCTTCATGCTTGAAATCGCGCAAATGACGCAAGTCATTGTGAAGCGCGCCAAAGAGTACGAGCGCGACACGGTCCCTGGTGACTACGTCACCTTGAAATCGCCTTGCCCAAAATGCGGCAATGTTGTGAAAGAAAACTATCGACGTTATGCCTGCACCAGTTGCGATTTTTCGATTGGCAAGCATCCGGGTGGACGTACGTTTGAGCCTGAAGAAGTTGAGGCCTTAATTACCGACAAACGCCTTGGGCCGATGCAAGGTTTTATCAGCAAGATGGGGCGCCCCTTTGCCTCGATCTTGATTATTAATGCTGAGTTCAAGCTTGAGTTTGATTTTGGCCAACGCGATGAAGAGGCCAACGAGCCGGTTGATTTTTCAGGTCAGATGGCCTTAGGCCCTTGCCCAAAATGCCAGGCACCGGTGTTTGAGCATGGCATGAGCTTTATTTGCGAAAAATCGGTTGGCCCTGAGCGTAATTGCGATTTTCGTTCGGGTAAGGTGATTTTGCAGCAAGAGATTAGTGCCGAGCAGATGACCAAGTTACTGGCGAACGGGCGCACCGATTTACTTGAAGGTTTCATCTCTAATCGTAACAATCGCAAGTTCAAAGCGTACCTTGCGCGTGGCGAAGATGGGAAAGTCAGTTTTGAGTTTGAGGCGCGCCCCGTAAAAGAGGGCGGTAAAGCCGGTACGGGTCGTTTTGCCGCAAAAGCTGCCGGTCAAACAGCGGGTAAGACCGCCAGTAAAACTGCTGCGAAAGCTCCAACCAAAGCTCCAACTAAGACGGTGGCAAAAAAAGCGACTAAGAAGGCGGTTAAAAAAGTCGCTACCAAGTCAACCGCTGCTGTTGCGACGGACGGAGTCGATGCTATGGTGGCTAAACCTGCGGCGAAAACCGTGAAAAAAGCGGTAAAGAAAGTGGTCAAAAAAGCGGTAAAAAAAGCAGTGACAAAAACTGCAACAAAAACCGCAACAAAAACTGCAACAAAAACAGCAACAAAAACAGCAACAAAAACTGCATCTAAGACCGCAGCCAAAAAAGTCGCAAAATAGGCGCCTGCTGGTCAGGTGAGTTCAAGTCAGGTCAGTTCAGTTCAGTTCAGCGCGGCGCATCGCACCGACCTGAGCTGAACTGAACTGAACTGAAATGAACTCGGCAACAGCTTTTCAACCCAAAACAGGTTGCCGTCGATATTTAAGCAGCGCGAACATTTCGTGCACCGCGTGTGTGATCCATCCCCCTCTGACCCCCAAGTACGGTGACCGGTCAGAGCTCTTGTCAAAAGCTGAGGTACTGTTTTGAGTTCGCATGTAGAAATTAAGCGGGTCACCGTGCCCCAATTAATGGCCTGCAAGGGCCAGCGAAAAATTGTGGCGCTGACAGCCCATAATTATTCGACGGCACGCATCATTGACGAGTACGTTGACTTTGTACTGATTGGCGATTCAACGGCAATGGTTGCCTATGGCTTACCCGACACACTGACCATCTCGGTTGAGCAAATTGGGCAACATACAGCCGCAGTCGTGAAGGCAACTCAACATGCTTGCGTGGTTGCCGACATGCCTTTTGGCAGTTATCAAGAGTCCGTAGCGCAAGCATTTCGTAATGCCGCCTATTTGATCGGAAAAGGCGCCAGCGCAGTCAAGCTTGAGGGCGGCACCGTGATGGCAGAGACGGTTCGTTACCTTGTTGACCGTGGCATCCCCGTCATGGCGCACGTTGGCTTGATGCCTCAATACGTCAATACGATGGGCGGATATCTGGCGCAAGGTCGCAGTCCCGAAGCCGCAGCGCGTATTCTTGCTGAGGCTCAAGCGCTTGAGCAGGCTGGCGCGTTTGCGATTGTGCTTGAGGGGGTGGCCGAGGCCCTGGGTGAAACGATCACGGCGGCGCTCGCGATTCCAACAATCGGGATCGGTGCCTCGGTAAAATGTGATGGTCAAATACTGGTCACAGAAGATATGCTTGGCTTAAGTGGCGAGCGTGTGCCAAAATTCGTTAAGCGCTATGCCAATCTTGAAGAAATGATGCGAAGCTCGGTTCAGCGCTATGCTGCTGAGGTTCGCGCCAGTCAGTTTCCCGAGCCACAGCATTGTTTTGGTATCAAACGCACCTGATTCTAGACTTCACTTAAATGACCTTACCTGAAAAGCCTTCGTCTGAAAAACCCTGGCATATTGTTCGCCAATCTAAAGTACATGGCAACGGCGTTTTTGCGGCACGCAAAATCCCCGAAGGCACTCGCATCATTGAGTACGGTGGCAAAACCATCAGTGCCAAAGAGGCCGATCGGCGCCACCCAACAAATCCTGATGACCCTTTTCATACCTTTTTCTTTTCGTTAAGCTCGGGCAAAGTGATTGACGGTAATGATCACGGCAACGAGGCGCGATGGATCAATCACGCCTGCGAGCCAAACTGCGAAAGCTCAGAAGGTAAAGGCGGCAAACGCGTTTATATTTTGGCTAAGCGTGACATTAAACGCGGTGAAGAGCTCAACTACGACTATGGCTTAATTATCGATGACGAGAAGTTAACCAAGTCACTTAAGGCTCAATACGAGTGCCGCTGTGGTGCGCCTAGCTGTCGTAAAACAATGTTGGGCATCCCTGAAAAGAAAGCCAAGAAAAAAGCAAAAAAAGCAGCTAGCAAGGCTTAAGTGAACTCATGAGCCAACCGCCGACCCGTACACCGCTAGCGGCGTTGATCCCAGGGCTACTGGGGTTGTTGCCTTTTTGGGGTTTTGCCTTGGCGACAGTCGTCAATACTGGAATCGACCCGCTACTCGCGTTGATGGCGCTCATCATGTACAGCGCAGTGATCTTAAGTTTTGTGGGGGCGTTGTGGTGGGGGATGGCCGTGCACGCACCCTCGAACGCACCCCGTGCAACGATGTTTGTCTGGAGCGTGGTGCCGGCACTGATTGGCTGGGGCGCAACGCTGACCACGCCAGAAACAGGTCTGCGTATCTTGATGGCGGGCTTAGCGTTTCAATGGTTGCTTGACAGCATGCTTAGGCGCAAGATGCCTGAGTTAATGCTTGACTGGGTCTTTCGTTTGCGTACGATGCTTACCGGTGGTGCCCTGAGCGCCTTAGGTTTTGCCTGGTGGCAGTTGGCTTAAGTCATGGAACTCAGAGAGCGTGCTCTTGAAGCGCTGTGTCACGATAGCTGGCAGGCGAAAGCTGCTTGTTTGAAAGCCCTTAGTCAAAGGACCTCGCTAGATACCGCTCGTACATTTTCAGCTTCAGCCGACATCCCCGGGCGCCCAGCAATAAAGCTCGTACCACCCGCACAACTAGGCTTGCGAAGTGTGCATACGCTTGAAGGTCGTGCGATATTGATTCACGCGTTGGCCCATATTGAATTCAATGCCATTAATCTTGCCCTAGACGTGATCTGGCGCTTTGCAAATATGCCCGAGCAGTTTTATTTCGATTGGCTGCGTGTTGCGCAAGAAGAGTGTGAGCACTTTGGATTGCTCAATCAGCATTTACAAACCTTAGGGCACCAGTATGGCGACTTTTCAGGCCACGACGGCTTATGGGAAATGGCTGAGCGCACGCAAGACGATGTTTTGGCCAGGCTGGCGTTGGTGCCACGCACCTTAGAGGCCAGAGGCCTGGATGCGTCGCCCGCTGTCAGACATAAGCTGGCGAGCGGTGGCGACCCGTCGGGCGCCGCGATTATCGATATTATTTTGCGTGATGAAATTGGCCACGTAGCAATTGGCAATTATTGGTACCGCTGGCTGTGTACTGAGCGC
>CANCMG010000165.1 GCA_947378965.1 Alcaligenaceae bacterium
GCTGCCTTAGGCTATCACGCACTAGCCCTGACAGATGAGTGCTCGTTAGCCGGCATTGTGCGCGCTCATCTAGAGGCTAAAAAATCAGACTTAAAGCTATTAATTGGTAGTGAACTGCGCGTAGATCCAAGCGATCAGCCCGCTTACAAAATTGTGTTGCTTGCACAGCACCGCGAAGGCTATGGCAATTTGTGTGAAGTGATTACACGCGGGCGTATGCAAGCTATTAAAGGGCAATATCTTTTGCGTCCGCACGAGGTCGTGGTGGATGGTTGTTTAGCCATTTTGATCCCCCAAGCAGACGCGACGCCAGCAGACCTAGCCCTTCAATTTGCCTGGCTTGCACAACACTTTTCAAGCCGTTGCTGGGTGGCTATTAGTCGCTTGCATCGGGCACAAGACAATTTACGTTTGCAAGTGATTCAAACCTTAGCTCAAACACACAACGTCCCTTGCGTGGCGGTTGGGCAGGTTCAGATGCATAAGCGTTCACGCAAAGCCCTGCATGATGTATTAACCGCGATTCGCTTACGTAAAACAGTTGCGCAATGCGGTTATGACTTGGCCTCAAACGCTGAGCAACACTTACGCACACGCTTGCGTTTAAGCAATTTGTACGAGCCCGAGCTTTTACTGCAAACTATTTGCATTGCTGAGCGTTGCCACTTTAGTCTTGACGAGCTGCGCTATGAGTACCCCGAAGAAGTCGTGCCCAAGGGGTATACCGCAGCGCAGTACCTGCACGAGCAAACCTGGCAAGGTGCTACCAAGCGCTACCCTGCAGGCATCCCTGAAAATGTCAGCACACAGATCAAACACGAACTCGACTTAATCTCTGAACTTGGCTACGAAACGTATTTTTTAACCGTCTACGATCTGGTGCGCTTTGCGGTGAGCCGACAAATTTTATGCCAGGGGCGAGGCTCTGCGGCAAATTCGGCGGTGTGCTATTGCTTGGGCATCACAGCGGTGAACCCTGCAAACGGCAACGCGTTATTTGAACGCTTTATTAGCCGTGAACGCAACGAACCACCAGATATTGATGTCGATTTTGAACACCAGCGGCGCGAAGAGGTGATTCAATATCTTTATCAAAAATATGGGCGCCAGCGCGCTGCCTTAACCGGTGTGGTGACGTCTTACAGGCCTCGTAGTGTCTTGCGTGATACAGGGCGTGCTTTAGGAATTGACGCACAGATCATTGACCAGGTTGCTAAATCACATCGCTGGTGGGATGGCAAACAGAATTTAATCAATCGCCTACTTGAAGCCGGCTTAGATGCCGAGGCTGCCGTCACGCAACAGTGGGCTGAACTCGCGCAAGCGTTGATGGGGTTTCCGCGCCACTTGTCACAACATCCTGGCGGCTTTGTGTTGGCGCGCGGTTTGTTGTCACGTTTGGTGCCGATTGAAAACGCAGCCATGCCGCAGCGCAGTGTCGTGCAGTGGGATAAAGACGACTTAGATGCTGTCGGTTTATTAAAAGTCGATGTCCTCGCTTTAGGGATGTTGACAGTGATTCGTCGCAGCCTGGAGTGGGTGGCGTGGCGGCGCAAGTTGCCGCACTTTCGTTTGCAAGATATTGCAGATGATGATGGGCCAACATACGACATGATTTGTGCCGCGGATACGGTTGGCGTGTTTCAGATTGAATCGCGTGCCCAGATGTCAATGCTGCCACGCTTACGACCACGCCAGTTTTACGATCTTGTGATTGAAGTGGCCATCGTACGACCAGGCCCCATTCAAGGGGGTATGGTGCACCCATATTTACGGCGTCGGCAAGGCCTTGAGGCGATTACCTATCCCAGTCGAGCTGTACGCGCTGTGCTTGAACGCACGTTAGGCGTGCCAATTTTTCAAGAACAAGTCATGAAAATTGCGATGGCTGCAGCAGGCTTTACGGCAGGCCAAGCCGACGAATTACGTCGTTCAATGGCGGCCTGGCGTCGCAAAGGAGGCATCGATCAGTTTCGACGCAAGTTAATTGAGGGCTTGCTAAACAATGGTTATACGACAGAGTTTGCCGAAACAATTTTTAAACAAATCGAAGGTTTCGGCGAGTATGGATTTCCTGAAAGCCATGCGGCGAGTTTTGCTTTATTGGCTTATGCCAGTGCATGGCTTAAATGTCACGAGCCCGAAGCGTTTTTAGCTTCGCTTCTGAACTCACAACCAATGGGGTTTTATGCGGCCTCGCAGTTGATACAAGATGCACGTCGTCATGGCGTACAGCTTTTGCCCGTGGATGTTCAAACAAGCGACTGGGAGTGCACGCTTGAAATGGTGCCTGATACCCAAGCCTCGCCGTGCGTAAGACCAGCGGTGCGCTTAGGCTTGAACCAAATCCTTGGCTTACCTGCAGCGGCCGCGCAAGCCTTGCTTGAGGCCCGCCTTGCGGGGCTGTTTCTCGACACACAAGATCTTGGCCGCCGTGCCGACCTCAATCAAGCTGTTTTGCAACAGCTTGCCTTAGCCGGCGCCTTGCATACGTTAAGCGGGCATCGCCGCCAAGCGGCCTGGCATGCCGCGGCGAGCGTCGCGACTAAAGGCCTGTTGCGTGAGGCAGAGCCAAGTGACGACGAACAAGCTCTGCTGTTACCCCCCACCGAGGCGCACGACCTTGTGACAGATTATCAACGCCTGGGTTTTACCCTTGGGCGCCATCCGTTAGCCTTGCTACGTCAAACACTCACCCGCTTGCGCTTTGCGCCAGCGACCACACTAGCGCAACTGCCACAGGGGCGTTTCGCACGCGCCTGTGGTTTGGTCACCATGCGCCAGCGCCCACAAACCGCCAAAGGCGTGATCTTTGTCACCCTTGAAGACGAAACTGGCTCGGTCAACTTGATCGTGCGTGCTGAACTGGCAGTGCGTCAGCGCCGTGAACTGTTGCAGGCGCAATTATTAGCTGCCATTGGCACTTGGCAAAACTTGCAAGGCACGCAACACTTGCTGGTGGGGCGTTTAGAAGATCACTCACATCTGCTAGCAACGCTCGGGGCCGAGCAAGCAAGGTAGTCACACAAAAAAACACTTAGAGCAAATCGCTAGACAACAGGCAACAAGCAAGGTAGTCACACAAAAAAATCACTTAGAGCAAATCGCTAGACAACAGGCAACAAGCAAGGTAGTCCACCTAGAAACCGTCGAGGCTTTATAATGAGGGCATTCTTTCTTAACGACCGAGCTCATCATGTCAGACCTTAAACTTCGAATCGCAGAATCAGTTAAAGACGCCATGCGCGCGAAAGCGAGCGAGCGTTTAGGCACTTTGCGGTTTTTACAAGCCGCCATCAAACAAAAAGAAATTGACGAACGTAAAGACGTCACCGATGCAGACGTCACCGCGATCATTGAAAAGCAAATCAAACAGCGCCGCGAATCAATCGCAGCCTATGAACAAGCCGGGCGCACCGAAACCGCTGCACAAGAAACTGCCGAAATGGTTGTGCTGAAAGAATTTTTGCCACAAGCCGCAACTGAGGCTGAAGTCAACGCCGCGATTGACGCCGCCCTTGCCCAAGTACAAGCACAAGGCATTATAGGCAATCCAGCAATGGGTAAAGTCATGGCGATCTTGAAACCAGCGCTTGCCGGCCGCGCCGACATGTCCGCGCTGTCCGCACTAGTCAAAGCCAAACTCGGCTAAAACACTGCGTCGGGATGACTCAAGCCACCTTCGCTGGATACTTAACCTTCAACACTTTAAAAGATGCCGAGGCTTTGGCAATCAACTTACCTTCAGTGTCTAGCACTTCACCTTCACAAAACGCAATCGACGAACCCCGCCGCAAACAGCGGGCCTGAATCGTTAAGTCAGTCACTGCAGGTTCAAAACAACTCACCGTGATATCGATTGTCGCCATCCCCAGGCCCAACGGATCAACCGAACGACCAGCAGCGCTCAGCGTGAAATCCAGCAAGCTCATCAACGCACCACCATGGATGGCTTGACGGCTATTGAGCAAGTCTTCACGAATTTTTAAACGAGTCACTGCACGATCGTCTTCGCATAAGACAGGCTCAACGCCTAAAAATTTCAAGTACGGGATATCAAGACCAAAGTAAGTAGAAGGTTCAAACATGTCAGATACAGTTAGCGTTAGAGGGTTAATCAGGATTGAAAAAAGAAATGCAGTCGCAAGCACTAAGCCCCGTGATGATCACTCGCTGTTGGTCATACGATGCCCACAAGGTTGTTGGTCATACGATGCCCACAGGGTTGTTGGTCATACGATGCCCACAGGTATTATTTTTTTGTACTAGGCCGAGTGCTAGGCATATAGTTTGTGCATGTTGACACCCCAAACTGCAACGCAGCATGCATGGCAGAAATGGCCGCGTCATCCCAGATGTTGATGCCCGCGACCGTGATGGTGATCTCAGAGTTTTGATCGTTCAGGGCACGAATGTCGACCTGACCGTAGCGACTACCGCCCAGGCCCCCCGTCACCGCCACCTGGGCTGTACGCGTCGCTGCATCGAGTTTTCCTTCAATCGGAAAATCGTAATCACTGCTCCAGCACTGCTGAGCCTGCAGCGTTGCGAGTTTGTAGACCTCTTGGTAGGCACGAGGCAAGGTAAAGGTTTCTTTAGGTGCGCTGCTTGTATTGATTCCGATGCAGCCCGCTGCAAACAAAGGCATGACCAGCGCAAGCCATTTAAAATGATTCAACATTGCTACCCCAAGAGTACGCCACTAAGGCGGTTATTTTAGCGTTAATGTAAGCCTTGGCCTGCCAGACGGCAGACATACCCTTCCAGATTCTGAGATGCCCCCGGCAGTCCCACCTTTTTTATGCTTCGCCACCCCTATCGAGGTCCTGTCCCCTAATGTCCGCCCAACGCAGCGTCATGACACCGTCCACCGCCGCGCATCCCGCGTGGGGCTTGGCCGCCGCCCTGCTTGGCCTAACCGCCGTCGCGCTTGGTGCGGTCGCCGCACACGCCGTGACCGACGCTCTGGCCGCACAGGCCCTTGAGCGTGCTTCGCTTTATCAACTGATTCACGCCCTCGCCTTACTGTATGCCACAAGCTTGCCTGGTAAGGCGGGCTTGCTTGCGCGCAGTTTGCTCTTGGTTGGCATTATGCTGTTTTGCGGCTCAATCGAGCTGAAATACCTGTTTTCCATCACGCAGGCGACGGCTGTAGCACCGACCGGTGGCGTGGCTCTCATGCTCGGTTGGCTGATGCTAGGCATATCGGCCCTGATCCGTTCAACTTCAAAAAGTTAAAGCACCCACCGTAGGCGTCACGCCCACGCTCAAAAAGTTGAAGCGCGCGCCTTGCACGCCGCACCCAAGCTCAAAAAGTTAGCGCACTTACCCCCGCGCGCTACACGCAAGCTCGCATCAATGGTAAAAAGCTAATTGGTGAGTGCCTCACTCAGCACTATTTTTTTGACTCTTGATAAACACAACGACCCATGACCATACGAGACAAAGCTTATATCGTTGGTGCCTATGAGCACCCTACTCG
>CANCMG010000166.1 GCA_947378965.1 Alcaligenaceae bacterium
GCGCGTTAGTTCAGTGCGTCTTTTAGTGCCTTGCCTGGACGAAACTTTGGCACTTTTGCTTTTTTGATTTTGATGGCTTCACCGGTACGTGGATTGCGGCCGGTGCGAGCTGCACGTTGCGATACAGCAAAAGTACCGAAACCCACTAGCGTGACTGAGTTACCTTTTTTTAGTGTTGCCTTGATTGCTGCGATCATCGCATCAAGTGAACGGCCTGCAGCTGCTTTAGAAATATCTGCTTTTGTGGCGATGTGATCAATCAATTCAGTTTTGTTCATGTTGTTTATTTCCTAGGGGGATAACAGTATCAACTGCTATAAAAATTTTGAAGCGCGATGTTCACGAACGCTTAATCTTGATAAGAAAAGATTAAAACACCTGTACGCACTGGCTCAAATCACTCAGGCATCTATTAGGCCATTACTCACAATAGCTGTCAAGAGAAATCGGCTTGAGAGCCGCATATTTATTGATGTTTATCTATTCATACACCAACAGTTTTGCGTATTTTGTACCTACCTTAAAAATCAACTAAATATTTTTTTACAACCCAACCAATTTATTTTTTTACAACCCAACCAATTGGCTAATGCATAAGACCACAACTTGCAGTAAAAGCCTTTCGCGCAATGAGCGTGCAGCAGGTGAAAGGGTTAAACAACGCCACACGCCTTAAAGGCTTGTGCAAAATCAGCGATCAGATCCGCTTGATCCTCAATGCCAACAGACAACCGAATCAAGCCATCAGCAATGCCCATCTTGGCACGCAACTCAGGGCCCATTTCATAATAAATCGTCTGCGCAGCAGGCAAAGCAAGCGTGCGCGTGTCGCCCACGTGAGTCGCCAAAATTGCCACTTGCAGGTGATTTAAAAAATCAAGGCAGTCGATACCAGCCACTAATTCAACCGCGATTAGCATACTGAACTTGCCGCCAAACAATTGTGCAGCCCGGGCATGCTGAGGGTGATTTGTCAGCCCTGGATAAGCAACGCGTTGCACCCCCGGGTGCTGGGCTAAAAACGTAGCGAGCGCCATCGCATTGCTACAAATTTTATCGAGTCGCAAGGCTAAGGTCTCAGCCCCAACGGCAATTCGATGCGCAGCATCGGCCGACAAGGTACCACCCATATCGCGCAAGCCTTTCTTCTTGATCTGCGTGATCGCCCAACCAGTCGCGGGGCCTTTTTTATAAATATCCAGAATGTTGCTGTATTGAGCCCAGTCAAAGAGACCCGTATCGGTCAATGAACCACCCAGCGCATTCGCGTGCCCACCAATGTGCTTAGAGAGTGCGTTCATGACGATCGACGCCCCAACCTCTTTGGGACGAAACAGCCACGGAGAAGTCACCGTATTGTCTACCACGTAAACTAACTGATGCTCTTGGCACAGACGCCCCAAGCCGACAAGATCAGCCACCTGCGTACCGGGATTCGCGATGGTCTCGGTAAATAGCATTTTTGTATTCGGGCGAATCGCAGCGGCAACGGCCTGCGCATCGGTCGGGTCGACCAAAGTGATTTCAATACCCAACAACTCAAGCGTACCAAACAGACTATTCGTGTTACCAAAAATAAACTGGCTGGACAGCAGATGATCACCCGCGCGCAACAAGGTCGTGAACAAGGCCGTCAAGGCGGCCATGCCCGTCGCAAACGACAGGCTGACAACACCATCCTCCATTTTGTTGATCTTTTTTTCAAGCGCGTCAGTTGTAGGTGTGCCCTGACGTGCATAGGTGTAGCCCGCCTTACCCTGAAACACCGCAGCCAGTTCGTGCGAATCAGCAAACGCGTATTGGGTTGAAGTATGAATAGGCTTGTGCACAGCGCCATGCTCGACCGACAATTTACGGTCGCCGTGCAAAATGGTTGTCGTAAAGCCTTGTTTGGGGGATTGTTTAGACTGGGTCATCACACATTCACTTTTGAAAAATAAACTTCTGCCTCAAGCGTCAGGAGCAAGCACAGTTTACCGCTGACGCTGCCGCACAGTTTCATACAGGCACACGGCGGTCGCCACGCTGACGTTTAGGCTTTCAACGCTGCCTAACATGGGGATGGTGACCAGTTCGTCACAGGTTTCGCGCGTCAGTCGACGCATCCCCTCGCCTTCAGCGCCCATCACCCAGGCCATCGAACGCTTGCCGTCGGTTTGATGAATGCTTTGTGTCGCAGTATCGTCGGTGCCAACCAACCAAAGATCCCGGTCTTTTAACTCGCGCATGGTGCGTGCCAAATTGGTAACCATCAAGTAAGGCACTGACTCAGCAGCACCACACGCCACCCGTTGAACTGTGGTGTTTAACCCCACGGCACGATCTCTGGGGGCGACCACCGCGTGCACCCCAGCCGCATCGGCCGTGCGCAGGCAGGCGCCTAAATTATGCGGGTCGGTCACGCCATCCAAAATCAGCAACAAGGCTGGTCCCTGAACGCCGTCAAGGACCTCGTCCAAATCATCGGCCAGTTTGCGTACATCGGCAACCGCTACCACGCCTTGGTGCCGAGAGCCGCCAGTCAAGCCGTCTAAACGATCGGTCGAGACGGGATGCACGGGTCGCCCTGCCTGCGTGACGCTTGCAATCAAAGCCTGCATGCGCTTGTCGCGCCGCTGCGCTTCTACATAAACTTCAAGGATGGATTCTGGAGCCTGGCGCAAACGCGCGATCACCGCGTGAAAGCCCGCCAGCATTTGAGTTGCAGCCATACGTTTTCCTAGCGCCCTTTACGAGCAGATTTTTTTGCAATAGCACTTTTACCTGCACGCACCGTCTTTTTAGGCGTACGCGCGGTATCTTGCTTAGCAGTTTTTTTAGCCTGTGCACGTCGCACTTTGGCAATTTGCCCTTTGAGTTCGGGCGGTTTGGGTGCGGCCGCTTTTTTAACACGTTTGGCGGCTGGGTCTTCGACCCGAGTGGCTGCCTTGCGCAACGCATCAAACGTCGTGCCCGTCACCAGCCTAAACTCGATGCGCCGCGCTTCGAGATCCACGCGCGCCACCTGCACTTGTACGGCATCGGTTAACCGATAGCGCAGCCCCGTGCGCTCGCCACGCAGCTCGTGCATCGCGTCGTTAAATTGAAAATACTCAGTGCCTAGCTCTGAAACGTGCACCAGACCTTCAACATGCAGGGTGTCGAGTGTGACGAAAATCCCGAAACTGGCCACGCCGGTGACTCGCCCGCTAAACACTTCGCCTACACGTTCTTTGACAAACCAACACTTGAGCCAGGCCTCGACATCGCGTGACGCATCATCGGCACGTCGCTCAGTACTCGACAACATTAGGCCGATTTTTTCCCAAAGATCATGCTCGTATTCGCGCAGCGTGGCACCAGGTGCCGAAGCAAAGCCATGCAGCACCGGTTGATAACGCTGGCTGTTGAGCAGGGCCTTGATAACGCGGTGGGTCATCAGATCAGGGTAGCGGCGAATCGGCGACGTAAAGTGGGTATAGGCTGGATACGACAGGCCAAAGTGACCGGCGTTATCCGGCCCATAAATCGCTTGTTGCATCGAACGCAAACACATCGTTTGCAACAGCGCATAGTCGGGACGCGCACGGGCCTTGTCCAGTAAAGCGCCGTAGTCTTTAGCGGTCGGGTCGGCACCGCCACCCAAGCTTAGTCCAAGCGTTTTCAAAAACTCACGCAACGATTGCAGTTTTTCAGGCGTTGGGCCCTCGTGTACACGATACAAGCCGATGTGCTTGCTGCGCAACATAAAATCCGCAGCGCACGTGTTGGCCGCCAACATGCACTCTTCAATTAAGCGATGGGCGTCGTTACGTACGACACCAATGATCTTTTCAATACGACCTAACTCGTTGCAAACGATTTTGGTCTCAACCGTGTCAAAGTCAATCGCACCTCGCTCTTTGCGACCTTGAGATAACAACTGAAACAACTCGTACAGCCCGTTGATCTGGGGCATGACTTTGGCAAAACTGCGCGCCACTGGCCCTTGGGGCTGTTGCAGCGACTCCCACACTTGGTTGTAGGTGGTGCGTGCATGTGAATGAATGACCGCGTTGTAAAACTGATAAGCAGACACCGTGCCGGCTTTCGCACCCGAAAGCGGGATCACCATATCGCACACGAGCACGAGTCGATCAACCGAAGGCTTAAGCGAACACAAACCATTTGAGAGCTTTTCGGGCAACATCGGAATCACCCGACGCGGAAAATACACGCTCGTACCACGCTCGCGCGCCGCTTCATCAAGCGCATCTTCAGGCGTCACATAATGGCTCACATCGGCGATCGCCACCAACAACCGCCAGGCCGGACGCTTGCGCGCCTCGCCCATATCCACTTGTTCGCAGTACACCGCATCGTCAAAGTCGCGTGCATCTTCGCCGTCAATCGTAATAAACGGCACGTCGCGCAAATCTACACGGTCTTTCAAATCAGTAGCGCGTACTGCGTCGGGTAGTTTTTCAGCCTGCCGTTCAGCGGGCTCTGAAAAATCAACCGGCACATCGAACTTACGCACCGCAATTTCGATCTCCATGCCTGGGTCATCAATTTCACCCAAAATCTCAGCCACGCGGCCTAACGGCTGTTGATGACGCGAGGGTTGCTCGATGATGTCGACCGACACCACCTGACCATGCTGTGCGCCGCCCGTATCGCCCGGCGGGATCAAGACGTCGTGCTTGATACGCTGATCTTCAGGCACCACGATCGTCATGCCGCGTTCATTCAAAAAGCGCCCCACCAAGCGATTGGTGCGACGTTCAAGCACCTCAACAATCGTGCCCTCGGGTTTGCCGCGATACTCGCCAGTCGGCTTGACCAGCACGCGGTCGCCATGCAACACCTTTTGCATTTCGCGCGGCGACAAAAAGATGTCTTGGCCGCCAGCGTCAGCGACTAAAAAGCCAAACCCGTCGCGGTGACCTTGCACCCGCCCGGCGACAAAATCCAGCTTATTCGCCAGCAGCAACAAGCCCTTGCGGTTGGGCAGCAATTGACCATCGCGCTCCATGGCGGCGATTCTACGATCAAAACCCGTTAGGGTTTCGTCACGCGTCAGGCCCATGCGGGCTGCTAAATCCTCTGGCGACAGCGGTGCAGGCGCGACGCGCAAGACTTCTAAAATCTGCTCGCGACTAGGCACATCGGGATCAAAGTCAGGGATCTTTTCGGGCGATACAGTCGCGGCGCGAGTGTTCTTGATATTTGGTGGGAGGCGTTTTGCCAAAGCTAAAATCTCGCTTATAATGCGTGGCTTATTGAGTACAAGTTAGGCCCAGGTGGCGGAATTGGTAGACGCGCACGGTTCAGGTCCGTGTGCCGAAAGGTGTGGAGGTTCGAGTCCTCTCCTGGGCACCACCGAAGTGTAAAGCATAAAGTACCTGGCTTTTATGACAATGCCTCAAA
>CANCMG010000167.1 GCA_947378965.1 Alcaligenaceae bacterium
GCGTTCTTGGCGATAACCTTCGGCGCTTTGCCTTTCGCCAACATGATTAATGCCTTGTAGAGCTTGGAACTCAGGAAGCATTCCAAGGTACGTCTGGTACTTCTGACTAACGTAGTCACGATACTTTGTGACTGAGTCTGGTCAACCTAACTCTCAAGATTTTTAGTCTTTCAAGCTCCGTCCTTTAGGGCGGGGTAGTTGACAGAGCGTTGCTCTCCTCTCAGTCAGGCTACGCAGGCGCGGTACGGTGTTGCACGTTGCACGTTGCGAGTTGCGCCTTGCGCCTTGCACCTTGCGCCTTGCACCTTGCACCTTGCACGTTCCACGTTGCGAGTTGCAGTGACCTCAAATCGCGTCGTTAAATCACTAACATTGCGTTTTCTGCACGGCCTAGCATCGAGCGCGCCCATTTTTTTGCCGGCAGCCCGTATTGCTTCTCGACATCTTCGGCGCGCGCCAAGAGCCGCTCGATCGAGACCTCAAGTTTGGGGCCTTTAAACGCTAACACGATCTGATTGCCGGCATCAATTTGCGGCAAGGTCAATAGTCGCCCGTCAAAGGCCTGGCTGAGATTTCGAATATTTCGCTCAAAACTGGCGTGAGCACCAAACAAATTGACAGTCAAGACTCCGACCTCGTTAAGCACGGCTCGGCAATCTTGATAAAACGCTAACGAGTCTCGCACTGGCCCGCGCGCCTGCCCATCATAAATATCCACCATCAATACTGCGCAACTGCCTTGTTGCTCGGGGTCTGCCACCCAGTCTGCTGCATCACAGTGTTCAATCTTCAGGCGCGCCGGCCGAGGTAACTTAAAGTACAACTCACAGGCCGAGGTCACTAACGGGTTCCATTCGACGACTCGTAAACGATGAGGGGTATGTTTGAGGCAAAACCGCGTCACCGAACCTGCACCTAGGCCTAGCAACCCCAGGTCTTGCCCACGAGACGGGTTCAAAAACAGTAGCCAGGCCATCAACTGCGCGGTGTACTCGAGCACGAGTTCGACCGGCTGGTCGACCCACATGGCCCCCTGCACCCATTCGGTCCCAAAATGCAGATAACGTACACCGGCGGCCTCGGATATTGTCGGGATTTCATGCTTTCGTGACACTGGAAGGACTCCAAGGGCTTGTTTTGAATAGAATTTTTGAAAAGGCACCGCTAGCAGAATCGCATCGCTGTTTTGCTAAAAACACCTATTCATTGTAGAATGACGGGCTGAACTTAGGATACGTGGCGGGGTAACAGGAGTAGTCTACTTTAGACACCATCTCACCGACCGGCGACCCGACCAACTATAAAGGATTCAAAATGAAAGACGGCATTCACCCAAAGTATCAAGACGTGGCCTTTGTTGACCTGCAAACCGGCAACAAGTTTGTGACTCGCTCAACGCTCACAAGCCGCGAAACCATCGAAATCGATGGCAAGACTATGCCCTTGTTCAAATGCGACGTCACCTCTGAATCACACCCTTTTTACACCGGCGCACAAACGCGCTTGGTTGAAACCGGCCGTGTCGAAAAATTCCGTGCACGTTTTGCCCGTACCACTGGCGCCAAAAAGGCATCTGCGTAATTTGATCTAGTTCGGTCATTTGCGTAAACCAAGGCAGCCTTTGGCTGCCTTTTTTTGTCAGAACGTTTTGACAGGCTATAGTTAATACGTGTCACCCAAGCACCCCTCCACTCCCGCTCGCATGACTGCAACAGCCACGGTTAAGTTACCGCGGTTGTTATTGTTTGTGCTGGCATTCTCGTATATCGTCGCGGGCTTACTGGGGCGTGACCCCTGGAAAACCGACGATGTGGTCGGCTTAGCGAGCATGCTCTCGGCTTTGCACGGCAACACGGGATGGCTGACCCCGCACATCGGACCACTCGGATTAGCACAAGATGGCCCTCTGACAATGTGGGTAGGAGGTGGGCTGCTTGCCTTGTTCGGGTCGCTGTTGGGCGATATCGTAGCCTCACGACTTGCAAACTTAATTTGGTTTTCGCTGACCTTGGCGTCGTTGTGGTACGGCACGTATCTGCTTGGCCGACGCACCGAAGCACAACCGCTGGCACTGCCCTTTGGGGGCGAACCCTCTGTCAAAGCTTACGGTCGACTACTCGCCGATTCGGCCACACTGCTGCTGTTGGCAACGATTGGCATCTTGTTGCGTCTGCACGAAACCTCAATCGTGCCGGCGCACATTGCTTGCCACGCCCTAGCTTTTTTTGCTTTGGCACGCATGCTAGATAAGCCAAAGTCTGGGGCTGCCTTGTTATCGGTCGCACTGGCCGGTGCTTTTTTTAGCCGAGCCTGGCCCGGTCTGATACCAATATTGTTTGCGCTGTTGTTTGCGATTCACCCCAGAAGCGGCTTGTGGCAAAGGCGCCACTATATTTTGGGCGCGATTGTGATCGCAAGCGCCATCATTGCAACATGGTGGACGCTCGCCACGCGTGCAGATCCTCAATGGATCGAAGCGTGGCGGCACTGGAACTCGACTCGCCTTGGCCTGCCAGAGTTCGAAGTTGCCATGCGCCCACTGCGCGACTTACCTTGGTTTCTTTGGCCGATCTGGCCCTTGGCCATGTTGGCACTTTGGCAGTGGCGACGCTGGGTCACTGCCCCTCATATTTGGTTGCCACTGGCCTTTCTCTTCGGTGTACTGCTCACACTGCCCGTCCTGCAAGAGCCCGGCGAGCCCGAATATGTTTTATTTGTCATACCCCTCGCCGCGCTGGCAGCCTTTGCGCTGCCCACCATGCGGCGCGGCGTGATCAATGCGCTCGACTGGTTTGCCTTGATGTGTTTTTCAGTCACAATCGTTTGCGTGTGGATCGGCTGGTTCGCCCTACACTTTGGGATTCCCACACAAATCTCACTGAACATCGCTCGCTTAACCGTTGGTTACGAGCCGCAACTGCTGTGGTGGCCCGTCATTGCCGCCGCGTTGGTCACTGTTTGTTGGGTTGCGCTGATCGTCTGGCGTCTGCGCTTGCGACCAACGGTCTTGTGGCGTGGCTCACTACTTTGCGCGTCTGGCTTAACACTCACCTGGGTGCTTTTGGTTTTACTGTGGCTACCTCCGCTTGATTATGTTCGCAGTTATCGTTCAATGTCAGCACAGGTCAAGCAGGCGCTAGCGCTTGCAGTCGCCGACTCGGGGCAACCCACTTGCATGCGGGCGCAAGGTCTGTCGCTGGGGCCACGTGCCTCGCTCTACGTCTTTGACGGCATTACGTTTACGTACGATTCGCGCTGCCCTTTTGTGCTGCAGCAAACCACGCTTAATCGAATTACTGATGGCTCAGCTGGCTACAGTGAGGTCGCAACAGTGTTGTGGCAAGGATCACGCGGTGCTGATCGCTTTGACCGTTATCGTCTGCTGCGTGTCTCGACACAATGACCGCATTACAGCAGGCACCGCAGTCTCGCAAGGCGACCCTGTTGGCGATTCTCAAGCAATCCTGGCCCGTGCTGATCAGTTCGTGGGCGGGCATGGCCTTTGGTGTACTCGACACGGCGATGACAGGGCACGCTAGCGCAACCGATTTGGCCACGATGGCGCTCTCGATTGCTATTTACATCTCAATCTTTATTGGTCTAATCGGTGTCATGCACGCCCTGATTCCAATACAGGCCCAACATTTTGGCGCGGGTGAGCTAAAAAAGGTCGGACAAGTTTGGGGACAAGGCGTCTGGGTATCGCTATTGCTTTCGGTGATCGGCGGAATCGTCATGCTGTTTCCGGATGTCTGGCTGAGTTTTTCGGGTGAAATCGCCCCCGAAGTCCGTGCAAGCGTGCATCGCTACCTGTGGGCGCTAACGTTTGGCCTACCCGCCGCGCTCTTGTTTCGTACCATCTATGGCTTAGCCAACGCCATATCACGACCCAAACTCATCATGAGTCTGAACCTGATCGGTATCGCCCTGAAAGCGTTTTTGAACTGGCTACTGATTTTTGGTAACTGGGGCTTGCCCGCACTGGGTGCAACTGGCGCGGGGATCTCTTCGGCCATCGTATTTTGGATTACGCTCGCGTTAGGGCTTTGGATTGTGTTTCGCCAGCCGTTTTACCGACAATTTCATTTAACCCTCGGCGTGCCCGATTTAAAAAGTATCGGCACAATTTTGAAGTTAGGGCTTCCGATGGGAGGCTCTTATTTTGTCGAGGTCTGCGCGTTCACGTTTATGTCATTGCTCGTCGCACAAGAGGGCATTGCAGCGATCGGCGGCCATCAAGTCATGTCTAACCTGGCAGCATTAGCCTACATGATGCCGATGTCAATCGGTGTGGCCACTGCTGCCCTCACCGCACAGGCGATTGGCGCACAACAACTTCAGCAGGCACATCGCACCAGTGTGGTGGGCCTAGCCATCGGCCTGTGTGGCGCGGTCATGACGGCCCTGGTGTTGTACTTTGGACGCGATTGGATCGTTGCTGCCTACACCGACAACCCAGCAGTCGCGAGTGTTGCACTATCGCTGCTAGTGTTGCTGCCTTTCTTTCATCTTGTGGATGCAATGCAGTGCATCAATAGCTATTTGCTACGCGCACACAAAATTGCTTTTGTGCCAATGCTATTACAAACATTTGCCCTGATGGTCGTCGGGCTTTTAGGTGGTTGGTGGATGGGGTTTGGCCCGGGCAAAAGTTTGATCGAACCGGTGCGCAATCAACTTCTGGCTGGGTCGCCCGTTGGCGCAGGAAGCATGTGGCTAATGGCCACCATCGGACTTGCAACCTCAACCGTGTTACTGCATTGTTGGTACCGAATCATTATCCGCAAAAAACTACGCGAAGGCAGTGCGCCAGTTTAAGCAACGCACCGCCCAGGTACTAAATTTTGATAAAGTGTTCGCGGTAATACTTCAGTTCGTCAATCGACTCATAAATATCTGCCAGCGCTTCGTGCTTGCTGCGCTTTTCAAACCCTTTCAATAACGCAGGCTTCCAGCGCCGTGCAAGTTCTTTGAGTGTGCTGACATCAATTGTGCGGTAATGAAAAAATTGCTCGAGCTTAGGCATGTAATTGAACATAAACCGTCGGTCTTGGCTGACAGTATTGCCACAGAGCGGTGACTTACCCGCAGGCACATATTGCGCCATAAAGGCAATTAACTGCTCTTCGGCTGCAGACTCGTTAAGCACTGAAGCTTTGACCCGATCAATCAGACCACTTTTACCGTGGGTGGATTTATTCCAGCTATCCATCGAATCAAGCAAGCTATCAGGCTGGTGTACGACTAGCACCGGGCCTTCGGCCACGACAGTCAGGTCGGGCTCAGTAATCACGACGGCAACCTCAATAATGCGCTCTTTTGCGGGATCTAACCCGGTCATTTCCATATCGAGACAAACCAGACGAAATTCAT
>CANCMG010000168.1 GCA_947378965.1 Alcaligenaceae bacterium
GCCATGCAGTTCAAGCGCGCGCTCAACGATATCGATCGCGCGATCAACTCCTGCGCAAAAGCCTCGGGGCTGCGCCAACAAAATTTCTGCGTTCTGGCTGGGCAAATTATTTAAATCTACAGTTGAGACAACTGCCATCACAACACCCCCAGCAAATCAATATCAACACGCAGGGTAATGCCAGCCAGAGGGTGATTGAAATCGAACAAGGCACTGTCATCGCCAAGCTCTTTCAACACGCCTGAATAGCGCCCACCGTTGGGTGCAGTGAATTCAACCATATCGCCGGGGGTGAAGCCCGCATCGGCACCTGCATTCTCAGTGAGCATCGCGCGCGACACACGTTGAAGTAAATCAGGATTGCGATCGCCGTACGCATCTTGAGGTTTCAAGGTGTAACTAAAGCAATCGCCCTCGGGGCGCCCGAGCAAGGGGGTCTCCATACCCGGCGACCACTGCCCGCTGCCAAGCTGCAACGTCGCTGGGCGGCCCGTAAAAGTGTCCATAAAAGTCGAACCGGCTGCTGGCCCGCTTTCAAGCACAATGCGATAGTGCAAGGTAAGGTAAGAGTCCGCACGGACAACGGGCGGCGCGTTTGTAGTTTGATCAGTCAAAATCTGTCACCGTATCAGGCTTGGCAAAACGCCTATTCTAGAGCCTTCAAGATGACCCTGCGCGACACCATCCCTTTGAACCAAAGACCGCGCGAGCGCCTGTTGCAAGCCGGCCCTTCAGCACTGACCGACGCCGAGCTGCTTGCCTTGATTTTAGGCACCGGCACCCGAGGCCAAAATGCTATCGCTTTAGCCCAAGCCCTTTTGGTCAAATTCGGCGGTGTCCGACCCTTGTTAAGCGCCAATATCAACGAACTGCGTGGCATCTGCGGCCTGGGCGATGCCAGAATCTGCCAACTATCTGCCATTTCGGCGCTAGCTCGACGTGCCCTCGAAGAAGATCTGAAGCGCGACTGCTCACTCAAAAATCCTACCCAGGTCAGGGCCTATTGCACGGCATTGCTGGGGCATGCGTCGATCGAGCGTTGCGTGGCGCTATTTTTAGACAATCAGCATCGCCTCATTCACACCACCGAGATCTCGCACGGCACCCTCACTGAAACGACGATCTACCCCCGTGAATTAGTTAAGGCTGGCTTAGCGCACCATGCCGCTGCAGTGATTTTGGCGCATAACCACCCCTCGGGGTGGGCCAAAGCAAGCCGGGCGGATATTGAGTTAACGCAGCAACTCAAGCAATCGTTAGCCGTAGTGGATATCACCTTGCTAGACCACCTGGTCATTGCTGCGAATCAAGTGGTTTCAATTGCCGAGTTGGGGCAGTGCTAGGTCAGGCTCTTTCGAAAATAGCCGCAATACCTTGGCCGCCACCAATACACATTGTGACTAAGGCATAGCGACCGCCGGTGCGGTGTAATTCGTAAATGGCTTTTGTCGTAATGATGGCACCTGTTGCACCCACAGGATGACCCAGCGAAATACCGCTGCCGTTAGGGTTCAAGCGTGCAGGATCAAGCTTGAGTTCTTGGGCAACAGCACACGCTTGCGCGGCAAAGGCTTCATTGGCTTCGATCACATCCATCTGATCAACCGTCAAACCCGCACGCTTCATCACCGCTTGGGTCGCAGGCACGGGGCCAATCCCCATGATTTTTGGATCGACACCTGCGTGGGCGTAGGCCACCAAGCGCGCCAACGGCTTGGCACCGCTCGACTTAAGGGCTTCGCCACTCATCATCATCACCGCAGCAGCCCCATCATTAATACCCGAGGCGTTACCAGCCGTGACAGTGCCATTTTCTTTCACGAACACCGGGCGCAACGCTGCCAGGCCTTCAACGGACACATCAGCGCGAGGGTGCTCATCGACTTTGAATTCGACTTCGCCTTTGCGAGTTTTGATGACCACCGGCACGATTTGGTCGTTAAAACGCCCTTCTTTTTGTGCATGAATGGCACGCCGATGCGACTCAGTGGCGCAGGCGTCTTGCGCAGCGCGTGAGATATTAAACTGGTTAGCAACGTTTTCAGCGGTGACGCCCATATGCATGCGACCAAAAGGATCGCTTAAGGCACCAGTCATCATGTCGAGCACAACCGAGTCGCCCATTCGGGCGCCAAAGCGTTGAGTTTGCGACAAATAGCCGGCCCGACTCATGGACTCGGCGCCGCCACCAATCGCCATCTCGGTGTCACCCAGCAAGATCGACTGAGCGCTAGAGATGATCGCCTGCAGACCCGAGCCACATAGGCGGTTGACGTTAAAGGCGGCCGAGCTTTGTGGCAGACCGCCGTTGATCGCCACCACGCGCGACAAATACATATCGCGCGGCTCAGTATGAATCACGTGACCAAAGGCCAGATGCCCCACTTGCGAGCCATCGACCCCCGAGCGTTGCAACACCGCTTTGACTACCGTTGCGCCCAAATCAATGGGGGCAACATCTTTCAGGCCACCACCAAAATCACCAATTGCAGTACGGGCAGCCCCGGTTATCCAGACTTCACGCATGTTGCGCTCCTAATAGGTTTATGATTTGTTAACTGCTGAAACATTCAAATTAAGTCGCTATAAGCATAACCCGCCCAAACAGCCAAGAGAAACTGATGAGCATTCCTTACTCGATTTTAGATCTTTCGCCGATTCCGCAGGGCTTTACCGCCTCAGATGCCCTTCATAACTCGCGCGACTTAGCCCAACACGCCGAGCGTTGGGGCTATACGCGCTATTGGTTGGCCGAACATCACAATATGATTGGTAACGCGAGCTCGGCCACCGCCGTGATTATCGGTTACGTCGCAGCGGGCACAAAAACTATCCGTGTCGGTTCGGGTGGGGTGATGCTGCCTAACCATGCACCACTTGTCATTGCCGAACAGTTTGGTACGCTCGCGGCCCTGTTCCCAGATCGTATCGACTTGGGGTTAGGCCGCGCGCCTGGCACCGATCAATTAACCGCACGTGCCCTGCGGCGCGATCTGTTAGGCAACTCAGATCAGTTTCCACAAGATGTACAAGAACTGCAGCACTATTTTGATGATGTCCAGCCTGGCCAGGCGGTAAAAGCCATCCCCGGTGCCGGCTTGCATGTACCAATCTGGATTTTGGGCTCGAGCATGTACGGCGCTCAACTTGCCGCGCACTTTGGCCTGCCCTACGCCTTTGCCTCGCATTTTGCCCCTGATTATTTGTTGCAGGCCATGCAGGCCTACAAAAGTTTGTTTAAGCCCTCAGCGCAATTGGCCAAGTCGCATGCAATGGTAGGTGTCAATGTGGTCGCGGCCGACACCGACGAGCAAGCGCGATACTTGTTCACGAGCCATCAACAAAACGCTACGCGTATGCGTCGTAATACACGAGGTCAGTTACCACCACCGATTGACGACATTGATACGTTTTGGACTCCGCACGAAAAAGCTTCGGTCAACGAATCGTTAACCTGCTCGGTAGTGGGCTCACTTGAAACTGTGCAACGCGGCCTCGAGCGCCTGATCGAACAAACGGGCGCAAACGAATTAATGATCGCAGGTCAAATCTTTGACCACAAGGCACGGTTGCACTCGTTTGAGATTGCTGCGCAGGCGGTTCGCAATCTTGAACCGGCCGTGGCCTTTGCTTAGGGCTTGGCAGAAGGTCATTGGCATCTGACCACCTTTCAAAAGAGTTGTCTATGTCTGCCAGATTAAACGCCATGGGCCTGCCCGGTTGGCTGCTGTTGATGGGAGCCCTGACAGCAATCGGGCCTATCTCAATTGACATGTACCTGCCAGCGTTTCCGGACATGGCGGCGAGCCTGAACGCGACAGGCAGTCAGGTTGAGCGCACGCTGGCAGCCTATCTGATCGGCATGGCAGGTGCGCAGTTGATTTACGGCCCCTTGGCTGATCGCTTCGGCCGCAAGCCACCCCTTTACGGCGCTCTGCTCGTCTACATCCTTGCTTCAGCGGGGTGTGCGTTAGCCCCCACTGTCGAATTCTTAACAATCTGTCGGGTGATTCAAGCCATGGGCGGCGCCGCGGGCATGGTGATTTCTCGCGCGGTAGTGCGCGACCATTACAGTACGCAAGAGGCGGCGCGCGCCTTATCGATGTTGATGTTGGTGATGGGGATTGCACCCATTTTGGCGCCCTTGGTCGGCGGCCAAGTGCTTGCGTTAACGGGGTGGCGCGGGATTTTTGCAATCATCACCGTTGCGGGCATTGCGCTGCTCGTTGCGGTGTCGCGCATCATGGTCGAAAGCCTGCCACCCGAAAAACAGGTCGCTTTAAGTTGGGGGCATATTTTTCGAACCTACTGGGGTTTAATCACCCACAGACGCTTTGTCGCCTTCGCACTGTCTGGAGGCATGGGATCCGCCACCATGTTTGGCTATATCGTGGCCTCGCCGCGTCTATTCATTGAACACTTCGGCGTGTCGCCCCAGTTTTACGGTTTCATTTTTGGGCTCAACGCTTTGAGCCTGATTATCGGGTCGCAAGTCAGCGCACGCCTGCTTAAGACGCACCGCCCTGAAAAACTGCTGCCCTGGGCTTTAACGGCCATGATGACTGCTGGCCTGAGCGCCTTGTCGCTCACCTTGCTCGGCTGGATCACAATGCCTCTGATCATGCTGTGCATGATGTGTTTTATGTTTACGCAAGGTTTCGTCGGGCCAAACTCTGCCGCCATGGCGCTGTCAGACCAGGGACGCCAGCTGGGCTCAGCCTCGGCCATGATGGGCACCATTACGATCTCGTGCGGGGCCTTGGCCGGCTTGACCGTCAGTCTGTGGGGCACAGCCGGCCCGGCACCCCTTGCCTGGATCATGGGCGGCTGCACGACCCTCGCCTTTTTTCTGGGGCGAAGCGCCCGCCGTGCCTGAGCAGGTGCCCATATACGACCTTCTTCCCGTGTGCTCATCGGGATCATCGTCCCTGTCCGTTCGCATGGTCTGCAAAACTCCATTGAACCGGACATTCCTACTTAGCTGATACCGGACATTCTCACGTTGCACCAACAACGACGCCTCGGGGCTTGATCAAAAACCCTTTTTCGTATTAGAATGACAGACTTGATGCGAATCTTTGAACAAATAATAGGTGTAGCCCATGGCACGTGTATGCCAAGTGACCGGAAAAGCCCCCATGGTGGGCAACAATGTTTCACACGCAAACAACAAAACCAAACGTCGTTTTCTGCCTAATCTGCAGTCGCGTCGCTTTTGGGTTGAAAGCGAAAACCGCTGGATTCGCTTGCGCGTAACCACCAACGCTATCCGTACCATCGACAAACT
>CANCMG010000169.1 GCA_947378965.1 Alcaligenaceae bacterium
CAGCGGCTGAAAGGCTTGAGCTCTTTGGCAACCTGCCAACCGTCTCTGAAGCAGGTCTGCCAGGCTTTGACGTTGAAACGTGGTACGGGCTATATGTGCCTGCAGCCACGCCAGTCGCTGTCGTGCAGCGACTCAACAAAGACGTCAACGATATCTTGCGCGAACCCGCCACGATTGATCGCTATCGAAAACTTGGTTTCGAAGTCTTTCAAAGCACAGCAGAACAGTTTGATGCCTTTACTCAAAGTGAACTTAAGAAATGGCGTGACGTGGTTCAGGTGGCGGGTGCAACGCTAGACTAGCCGCAGACAGGCTGAGAGCAAGTGTTGGGCAAACCCAGATCACTAGGATCACGTCTTAGGCAAAATCGCCGACAAACTTGCCTTCACCTCAACAAAGACAGGACCTGTTGCTGCCAGTGCCGCTCGAATCATGGGCTCGATATCCTCATCCTTTTCAATCAGTAAGGTGTCGCAGCCAAAGGCTTGGGCTAATTTTGAGAAGTCGGGCCCAGTCAGATCGGTCGCATGCGAACGCCCTGGGTACATGCGCTCTTGGTGCAAGCGAATCGTTCCTAAGCTGCGATTGTTGGATAAAAATATTTTGAGTGGCAACTTGCGCTCGACTGCAACGGCAAGTTCGTTACCGGTCATCATGAATCCGCCATCGCCCACCAGGCATACGACTGTTCGATCGGGTTCGCGCATTGCGATTGCCACAGCGCCGGGTACGCCATAGCCCATCACACCCGACATCGTCGAATACAGTTTGCGCTTGCCTGTAAACGGAAAGAATTTATAGGCCAAGGCGGCAGAAATACCTGCATCGGGGACAATACTTGTTGCATCAGGGGTCAGTTCACCTAAGGCGCGCACCACATTACCAAAGGCCACACCGTCAGGCGCTTTGATATTTTTCCAGACCGCTTGCGTTTGTGCATAGCCGTGTAACTCACTGATCCATGCGCTTCGATCTTTCTTCTGAGGCACCGCGTCGCGCGCAGTGAGCTCGCGAATAAATTCTGCGCCATGACAGACCATTCCAACCTCAGGTTGAAAATTCTTACCGATCATCGTGACATCCGCACACGCATGAACGAGCGTTTGATTAGGCCAAGGCGGCGTTGGAAATCTGTAATTTAAGGTTCCCCAATCAGACAAGCGCGTGCCGATCGCTAACAATAAATCCGCTTGCTCAAACGCTTTGACTTGCGTGGCAGACGTACCCGTGCCAATGTCACCTGCGTATAACGGATGATCGGAAGAAAACACGCCATGACGACGAAAGCCAATCACAACCGGGATATTATGTTTTTCAGCAGCAGTGCGCAGTGCCGCGCGTTGCTCATCGGTTGCAAAGTCACCACCGGCAAGTAGTAACGGGCGCTCGGCCTGCGCCAACAGCTCTAACACACGGGCCATCGCCTGAGGTGTCGGTGCGCTACTCGCCACGACAGAGGCGCGCGCTTTCACGTCTGGCAACTCGATGGGCAAAATATCTTCAGGCAAAGAAATCACTACGGGCCCGGGCGTTCCACTCATCGCAACCGAGAAGGCACGCGCCATGACTTCAGGCACGCGCGTCGGATCATTGATCTCGTAAACCCATTTGGCAATACTGCCAAACATTTTTGAGTAATCGATTTCTTGAAAACTATCACGCCCAACGTGTTGGCGCTCGCCCTGGCCGATCATGAGAATCAGTGGCGTACCATCTTGTTGCGCGCTGTGAACCGCGATCGAGGCGTTGGTCGCGCCTGGCCCGCGACTCACCATAAACACCCCGGGCCGGCCGGTCAGCCGACCGTCTGCCATCGCCATAAAACCCGCCGAACTTTCGTGCCGCGCAGTGATGGTGTCAATTTTGCTTGCGCCTAAAGCATCAAGTAAAGGCAAGAAGCTCTCACCAGGTACACAAAATACTCGGTCAACTCCATTGGCTTCTAAAAATGATACTAACTGCTGTCCGGTCGTCTGCATAATATTCTCCAATAAACGTCTTCGGTATGCTTGGCATACCGCTAATGAGCTAAATCGTTAACTAGGCACACCCTTCATGAGCCACATCGTTAACTCGGCGTTCCCTTCGCGAGCGACTCCGTTAACCTGGTACACCCTTAACGAGACATACCTTTATCTTGCGCTATTCAGCCGTAATCCCTAACTTTTTAATCAAGGTCGCCCAATACTGCGTCTCGGTTTCAATAAAGAGCGCGGTCGAGGCAGGTGTCGAGTTTGTCAACGGCTCAAAACCCAATTCGATGAAACGCGCGAAATTTGCAGGCGTCGCGATCACGCGGTTAATCGCCGCGTTCAAGGTCTTTATGATTTCGAGCGAAGTGCCTGCTGGTACTAAGATGACGCCCCAAGTTGAGGTCACAAACCCAGGGACACCCGCCTCGATAGCCGTGGGTACTTTAGGTAATAGTGGCGATCGTTTTGCCGACACCACGGCTAACGCTTTCAGTGCGCCTGAATCAATGTACTGCGAGGCACTCGAGATCGAACCAAAGTGAAATTGAGTTCGGCCCGCCAGCAAATCTACTAAGGCCGGGCCTTCGCCGCGATACGGTACGTGCGTCACCGTCAAGCCGGTCTCAATGCGAAACTGCTCAGCGTGTAAATGCATGGCGCTGCCGACACCCGCCGAGCCATACGACAGAGGCCCTTTCGCTTTGGCATAGTTTATAAACTCTGCCAGATTGGCTGCTGGGATAGAGGGATGCATCAAGATGACCGGCGAGGAACTTACGACGTGCGCCACCGGAGCAAAGTCTCGTTTGGCGTCATAGCGCAGGTTTTTATACAAGCTCGGGTTCACTGCAAGGCCAACCGTTGTAAACAATAGTGTGTATCCATCAGCGGGGCTGCGCGCAACATCTTCAGTGCCAACGGCCGTACCTGCCCCGGCCTTATTTTCAACATAAACCGCCTGCTTAAGCTCGGCCGTGAGCCCCGTCGCCAGCAGTCGCGCCGCAATGTCGGTATTGCCCCCCGCGGCAAAAGGTACCACCAGACGAATTTGTTTAACAGGATAATCGGCAGCTTGTGCGGCCATACTGGCGCAACACAAGAGCAAGAGCGACACGAACCGTTGCTTCAGCATAATGAGCGTCTCCGTTTTTTATTCTTTTCAACACTCAGAGTCTAACTTGTTTGCAAGGCTTACCTCAAACCGTTGGCTCAAGGCTGGCTTTGTCTACAAGGATCGCTTCAATCCGTTAGCCCGAGACAGGCTTTGTTTAAAAGGATCGCTTCAATCCGTACCCTCAAGGCGAGCTTCAGCTAATATATCCAACAACAAAATATCGCCCGTCAGACAACCGAAGTGAGACACCAGTGAATCCACCCATCGTCGTGCCCCGTCCAGCAGCCACCGTGATCCTCGCTCGAGACACCAGTGACGGCATTGAAGTGTTTATGATGCAGCGCACAACGGAGGTTGCCTTTGCCAAGGGGATGCATGTTTTTCCGGGAGGCGGGCTCGACCCAACAGACCATCACGAAGAAATCGCTTCGCTCTGCGTTGGCTTAACCGACGATCTTGCCAGCAACATGCTTGGAGTCGAGCGAGGCGGGCTTGCCTACTGGATTGCCGCCATTCGTGAGTGCTTTGAAGAAGCCGGCTTGTTGCTTGGCTATCGACACGATGATGAGTTGGTGCAACTCAACGAACACGAAGCGCTGCGCCTGTCTGATCTACGCACCGCGCTCGCTGAAAATAAAATCACCTTCGTCGATGTATTAAAAGCCGAGCAATTTCGGGTAGCGACTGACAAAATCGCCTACTTCAGCCATTGGATCACGATGCCAGGCCGCCCTAAGCGTTACGACACCCGTTTTTTTGTGGCGCAAGCGCCGGTCGGGCAAATCGCCAAACAAGATGACTACGAGACCGTTGGGCAAAGATGGGTGCGCCCAGCGGATGCAATTGAAAAAAGTCGCTTAGGTGAAATCGATTTGATGTTTCCGACCATCAAGACCCTTGAAAGCCTTTCGCGTTTTGCCACCGTGCAAGAGTTGCTCGAGCACGCACGCGAACCAAAACCCAAACAACTCATGACGCCGCGCATGGGTACGGGGCGAAACGGCGAGCCTCAAACACTCGTCGCGAGCGATTACGCCTACGCCGAACTCGGAAAAATCGATCCGCAAGGAACGGGCACTGCAAAAACATATATTGAACCGGGTGTCCCGGTAGAGATTGCACCGAACATACTGCGCCTCACCGCAGCCAACCCCGGAATGATGACTGGACCAGGCACAAATTCGTATCTCATCGGCACTCAAGAAACAGGCATCGCCGTGATCGATCCAGGCCCACCTTTGACCGAGCATATCGATGCGCTGATCAAAGCCGCACGCGGGCCCATTAGATGGATTCTCTGCACACACACGCATCTTGACCACTCACCCGCGGCGCTTGAGCTTAAGGCACGAACTGGTGCGACCTTGTTCGGCATGCCACCACCACCTTACCCGAATCAAGACCAAACCTTTGCGCCTGACGTCATCGTGAGTCATGACCAGCGACTGCAAGTCGGGGGTGCAGACCTACGTGTGATTCACGTGCCAGGCCACGCCTCGAATCAGGTCTGTTACCTGCACGAAACCGAGCACCTGATGTTTACAGGTGACCATCTCATGCAAGGCTCAACCGTCGTGATTAGCCCTCCGGACGGCAATATGGCAACGTACCTCGCCTCCTTGCGCCTATTGCTAGATGAGCAGATTGAGTTTCTGGCGCCTGGGCACGGCTTTTTGATGGATAAGCCCAAAGATGCTGTCGAACGTGTCTTGATTCATCGCCAAGATCGTGAGAATAAAGTTGTGGCTGCACTTAAAACCTTTGAGCAACCAGTGACCCTTGAAGAGCTCGTACCGGTTGCATATAAAGACACCGCAGAAAAATTGCATAAGGTGGCAATGCGCTCGTTGTTTGCTCATCTGCAAAAGCTGG
>CANCMG010000170.1 GCA_947378965.1 Alcaligenaceae bacterium
CGTTGGACAGAAAGTCTGCCACGCGCAGAACTGTTTGCGCTCAGTAAAAAACACGGGTTTCCGGCCGCGCCAGTGCGTGATCTGCTTGAAGTGATGAATGACAAGCACATGCACGAACGTGGCATGCTTGAATGGTTTGACGATAAAGATTTAGGTCGCGTGGTGTTGCCGCACACTCCCTTGGTGATACACGGCGCTGATCGTGTCAAAACCATCGCCAGCCCTGATCTTGGTCAGCACAACAAAGAGATCTATTCTGACTGGCTTGGGTTGTCAGAGGCTGAGCTTGAGGCTTTGTATAAAGAAGAAGTGATATGAAAAAAATTAGTCTGATGACGCGTGTTGTTGGTGCTCTATGGCTAAGCTGCGTCTGCTTAGTCTTAGGCTTGCTGCCTCGCATCAGTCAGGCGCAACATAATGACTATCCCACTCGCTCGGTCAAGGTGATTGTGCCGTTTTCGACGGGCAGTGGGGCCGACCATGCCTCGCGTTTTTTTGGTGACTTGTTGGCAAAACAGTTAGGCCAAAATTTTTTAGTTGAAAACAAAACCGGCGCTGCGGGTATGTTGGCGATGAACACAGTGAAGGCTGCACCGGCAGACGGGTACACAATTTTGATGGGCAGTAACTCGCTGATGGCGGTGAACCCGATCATGCTCAAAGAGCTTTCCTACGACGCGGTCAAAGACTTTAAGCCGATCGGTGGGCTCACGCGCGGTGTCAACGTGATTGCTGTTGCCAAAGACTCTAAGTACAAAACGTTTGCCGAGCTACTTGCCGCTGCCAAGGCATCAGCTGTACCTTTGAATGGCGGTACCTATGCCTTGGGCTACCAGTTGTCTCTCGCCTGGTTAGCCAATGTTGCTAGCGTCAAGTTTGAAAACATCGCTTATAAAGGCGCAGGCGAAATCATGGTGAGCTTGCTGGGTAATCAACTTGATTTTGGAATCATTAGTTTTAACGGCGCCGTGCCTTTATTGAAATCAGGTAAGTTCAGAGCCTTGGCACTGTCCTCAGAAAAGCGTCATCCAGATTTTCCAGAGGTACCGACTATTGCCGAGAGTGGATTTCCAGAGTTTACGAACTACACGTGGACGTCGTTCTACGTTCGCAGTGACACGCCCGATCAGGTGACTAACAAGTTAGAAGATGCACTACAGACCGTTTTAGCCACGCCCATGGCAAAAGAGTATGCCGATCAAGTGCTGGTTGAGTTGATGCCATTTAAGGCTGAGCAGATGCGGCGGTATCAAATCGAAGAAATCGCACGTTTTGCAAAAATTGCAAAAGAAGCGGGTTTACAACCGCAGTGAGTCTAGTCAAGATTAGGTTTTTTGAGTCCGGTAAAGACTAGGTTTTTTGAGACTAGTCAAGATTAGGTTTTATTTGTTGTGATTTCTGTAGGCTGTTGTTCGGTTAAACCAGCTGTACGCGTTGAAGGCGTCAAAGTTTCTGTAAACTTCAAATTTGTTAATCGATTTGCCAGCGTTAAATTTGTTCAACGTTTGGTCAGTTTTAAATTTGTTGAAAATTTGATTAATTCTAAATTCGTTAAAAATAAAAATAATCAGGAGACAGTATGAAAATGACATCACGTATCCGGGTAGCCTTATTCTCTACGGTGCTGTTGGGTTCGATGAGCAGCCTTGCGAGTGCACAAGAGTTTCCGAGTAAATCCATTACGATTATTGCTAATTACGGCCCTGGCAGTGGTAATGATCTGATCGCGCGTGAGCTTTCTCAAAAGCTTAGCGAACAAATGAAGACCCCTGTGATCGTCGAAAATAAAGTCGGGGCGACCGGCAACATTGCAATGGATTATGTCGCTCAGGCCAAACCAGATGGCTACACGATGGTGTTGTCGAGCACCAGCAGTATCATCTATCAAGCCTCTAATACGATTCGTACAGTCATCGCCAAAGACTTTACGCCGATCGCCTTTGTCGCAGGCTTGCCGTATGTGCTTTCGGTACCACCCAGCGTGCCTGCTAAAACCTTGAAAGACTTGGCGGCAATTGCTAAAGCAAAGCCAGGTGAATTAAATTACAACGGGCCGGCAGGCAGTATGTCTGCGTTTATTGGTTCGTTGTTTAAATCGAGTGCTGGGGTTGACATGGTGATGGTGCCGTATAAGGCAACCTCAGATGCGCAGATTGATGTGTTAGCTGGCCGCATACAGCTTTGGATTACTACCTCGGCTTCAGCGTTTCCGCTTGTAAAAAGCGGCAAAGTGACAGTGTTGGCGGTCACGGGTCAACAGCGTCTGAGTTCAATCCCAGACGTCCCAACAGCCATTGAGTCTGGCTTTCCAGACCTGTCGCCAGATATCTCGTTTTTTTTGCTAGGTCCACCAGGAATCCCAGCACCCATTGTGACCAAATTAAATCAAAATATCAACGCAGTCCTCAAAACGACAGCGATGGCAGAACGCCTGGCAAACTTGGCAACCGTAGTCAAGATAGGTAGCCCTGAAGAGGTGCAACAACACCTGCTCGCTGAGACAGTACGCTGGCAAGCCGCCGTAAAAAATGAAGTACTTTCAAAATAGGATGTCATCATGACTGATGCAGTGACGTACGAACAAGACGGCGGTGTTGTTACCTTGACACTGAACGAACCCGATACACGCAACGCCTTATCGGATGCAATCATTGATGCAATCGTCGCACACGTGGCAAGAATCAACGCCGATTTATCGGTTGGTTGTGTCATTTTGACTGGCGCTGGCGAAGGGTTTTCGTCGGGCGGAAACGTCAAAAAGATGAAAGACCGCGCGACTGAAGACAAGCCCAGAACGCCAACGGAAGTTCGTCGGTACTATCACAATGGTATTCAACGTATTCCATTGGCGTTGTATGACCTTGAGGCGCCTTCAATCGCTGCCGTGAACGGCGCCGCAATCGGTGCCGGTCTTGATCTAGCCACCATGTGTGATATTCGCATTGCTGCACGCAGCGCCAAGTTTGGCGAAAGCTTTTTGCGCGTTGGGTTGTTATCAGGCGACGGCGGGGCATGGTTTTTACCGCGTGCCGTGGGGTTGTCAAAAGCCTACGAAATGACCTTTACAGGTGATTTTATTGATGGCGAAGAGGCCGCTAAGATTGGCTTGGTATCGAAGGTTGTCGACGATGCCGATCTGATGGACGAAGCCAGAAAACTCGCACAACGCATTGCGGCGCATCCAGTGCAGTCGTCACGTGCCAGCAAACGCCTGATTCGTGATTCGCAGCACGTGCCATTGCATACCTCGTTAGATATGGCAGCGGCTAACCAAGCGCTGGTACAAACGACGCAAGATTACAAAGAAGCGATTTTGGCGTTCTCAGAAAAGCGTAAGCCAAAGTTCACGGGTAACTAAATCATCGCTAAAAATCGTTTACAGCGGATCTGACGCTCAGTTCGGTTCAATAAGTCGGGCCAAAGCATTCAGTAGAAATCAGCCAGATTACGATAGAAGCTTCGAGGATGTTGGATATTACAAGAGAGCATTTGTGCTGCGAAAGCAAGACCAAATGCTCTTTTTATCTATTAGTATAATACGCATAATGTATATTATGTAAAGTAATGTTTTGAACGACTTGCGCGATATACCGCTAACCGGATAATGCGAGGCTTGGTTACTTTTGTTACTTGAGCTCAGTCATGAAGATATGTATTTACGGTGCGGGTGCTGTGGGTGGTCATTTAGCGGCGCGATTGATTACGGCTGGGCTCGATGAGGTGTCACTAGTGGCGCGTGGTGCGCAACTTCGGGCGATTCAGCAAAACGGCTTGAAGGTGTTTCGGGGTGAAGAAATCTACACCGGGCGCCCCTTCGCAGCCACCGACGACTCTGCCTCGTTGCCGCCTCAAGACGTGGTGCTAGTCACCTTAAAGGCACAGGCCTTGCCTGGTGCAGCGGCGGCTATTGAGCGTCTGCTAGCCAAAGACGGCGTGGCAGTGTTTGCGTTAAATGGCATCCCATGGTGGTGGAATAAAGGCACCAACAACCCTCAAGAACACCTTGAATGCGTCGATCCAGGTGGAGAACTTTGGACGCGTCTTAAAGATCGCTCGTTGGGTTGTGTGATTTACTCACCCAACGAGGTGCTTGAACCGGGTGTCATCAAAACCGCCATGGGAGACCGTTGGGTCTTTGGCGAACCCGACAACGCACCCTCTTTTCGTGTTGACCGTTTGGTTCAGGCGTTTCAAGCCGCCAACATCAACGGCGTTGCAGCGACTGATCTTAGATACGATATTTGGCACAAGTTGCTGATCAATTGCGGCTTGAATCCTGTCGCCGCCCTGACCCGTTTGCCAACCGTCAAAATGTCGGCAAGCCCTGAAGTGCGTGCCGAGCGCTGCAAAGTGATGCTTGAAGTGTTAGAGGTGGCCTTAGCTTGCGGTACCGATTTGCGGGGCAAGGTTGACCTTGAAGAGCTAGTGGCACCTAAGAAACGCCCCGGTTCAACGACGGCTTCCATGCTGCAAGACGTGCTGGCCGGGCGCTCACTTGAGCATGAAGCAATTTTGGGTCAAGTCGTTGAGTTTGCGCGTCAGCACAACATCAGCGTGCCGCGTTGCGAGCTGATGCTGGTACTGCTGCGCGGCTTGAATCAACAGTTGATGGATGAGGCCGCCGCGCGAACGTAACTTGATCTGACCGTGCCGTTTTAAGGCGTGCACCGTCAGAGCCAACCAATACGACTTCGCTTGAAGCCTTGATTATTTAAACGCCGACCGCAGTTCACGCACGCCAAGTGCTAACACACGCGCGTCAGCACCAACAGCAACGAAGGTGCAGCCAAGCTCAAGATAACGTTTGGCCAGTGCGCGATCAGGTGTCAAAATCCCTGCGGCTTTTTTGTGCTTCAAAATCACAGCAATTGATTTTTCGATGGTGCTGACCACATCAGGATGACCTGGATTGCCCAAATGCCCCAG
>CANCMG010000171.1:0-4830 GCA_947378965.1 Alcaligenaceae bacterium
CACATCGGCACGGTGGTGTAGTTCGTAAAGCGCAGTCCATTGGCCGCCAGTGCATCGATGTTTGGGGTATTTATTTCGCCACCAAAACAGCCGAGATCTGAATACCCCATATCATCCATGAGGATCACAATCACGTTTGGTGCACCCGCTGGGGCACGATTTGGGGTGTTCCAGTGAGGGCTCGACTCAGCAAGGGTTTTGCCAATGCGGCCATTGAACGTTGGCCAGTTTAGTGAACTTGCAGGATCTTTGGGCATGGTCGCGATTTTATTTTTTGTGCTTGCGCTTGTGATGAACTGAGGATGCGTTTTAACTAAGTTTTATTCTTTAGGGATATTGGCGGTACTGACAACGCCAGCCCACTTCTCTTTATCTTGCAGCAAAAAGTTTTTGAAATCGAGCCTGCTTGCCAAGACGGCGGCGGTCATTCCATTTTGTTCTAGTGTGGCACGAGCTTCGTCGTTCACCAGTGCCTTGCCGATTTCGCGATGCAGCAGCGACAAGATCTCTTCTGGCGTACCAGAGGGCGCGAAGATCCCTAACCATTGATCCGCTTCAAATTGCAAAACGCCTGCTTGTGCCATGGTCGGCAAGTCTGGCAAGCCGGGATAAGGCTTTGCGCTGGTGACCGCTAACGCACGAATTTTATTTGCCTTGATTTGCGGGATGGCGACGGTCGCATTGGCAAACAATAAATCCACCTCACCCGCCATCACATCAGTCATCGCCTGAGGTGCGCCTTTGTAGGGGACATGTAATAAGTCAATCCCCGCTAAAGTCTTAAACAGTTCTGCAGAGAGATGAGCCGGTGAGCCAACCCCTGACGAAGCGTAGGTGAGCTTGCCAGGTTTAGTTTTTGCAAGCGCGATTAGTTCTTGTACGCTTGTCACGTTGAGCCGTGGGCTTGCCACGAGTACCGAAGGTGCCCAGGCGATCAGCGCGATGGGTGCCAAATCAGCAGACATGTCAAAAGGCATCTTCGCACGCAGCACGGCATTGATGCTGAGGGCTGATGTTGTTAACAACAGTGTGTAGCCATCTGCGGGTCCTTTGGCAACCGCATCAGCGCCCAGAATGCCACCGGCACCGAGTTTGTTCTCGACGACGATTGCTTGCTTGAGCGAAGGCTGAAGCACTTTTGCGGCGGTGCGACCTGCAATATCCACAAGCCCGCCCGCTGGCCAAGGGATCACGAGTCGTAGCGGTTTGTCAGGATAGTCTTGCGCGCTAGCAGGCAGACTGAAGATCACGCCTGTCAGAAGGGCGATACAAACGCTTAGCCACCGTGAGATGTTGATGCAATATCGCCTGTCTAAATATCGCACGTCTTTTAGCGCGTCACGTAAATTGGACTTGACCATATGAGATGCCCGTTTTCTTGAGTTAGACAAACATACAAAGCGTTATCAACATGATCGTTGAGTTTGATACGCCGCGAAATATCAACTGCACGATGGTGATTCTCGTCGGGCAATCTAAAAACACGAAGCTGACGCTTAATCCCGCCGGCTTCAAAGACCAGGTCTTCGAGGCCAATGTCGGCGATAGCGATCTTGAATTTGACCAACGGAGTATCGATACTCAGTGTACCGGCTTGAGAGTCGTCTAACCAGATATCAAAGCCGCCAAAGCCGCCCGTTGTTAAAGCAGACCACTCGATTTGTTGTGGACTCTTAAGGACAACTTGTTTATCGAGGTTCCACATATTGAATTGAGACAAACGTTCGATCCGATTGCCCTCGAGCGCGCAATGGCCATCCCAGACCGTCTGCCTTCCGCGTCCGCGGTATTCTGAGCCTTCCCAGATCACGCGGATCCGCCGACCGAGCTCGTTAGGCGTGTAGGGACGATAGGTTTCTAGCACTTCAAGCCGATTACGAATTTCAACCCGTTCGATCGCCGCAGAACCGATTGCCTCCATCCTAAGTTCGACGTAGGCATCTTGAGATTCGAGAATATCGCCCATAAGGGCTGTTTTGACTAAAGAGCTCGTGGTTGCACCCATGTTGGGGTCATCTGCAAACAGCTTGGCCTCGCTCTCAAAGTTTGCGCGAACATCAAGCAGGACTCGGCACCCAGTTGTGGCGTAGTGATGGCGTTTGCGCAACGCTTCAAACAAGGCTTCGCGCGTCAGGTCAGGTGCCAGCAAGCAAGACAAACCGCCATAGGCACCAAAGAGCGACGCACCAGGATGGCTCGCGCCATGACGTCCTTTGTGACCGTCAGAGTTCGCGAGAATGCCGACTCGATATCCCTGCTCGAAGGCGTCGTGAATCAACCACTCAAAGGTTCCCCAGTCTGAATGAACCTCGACTGATTTTTCGATACGTAAATCGTGCGCGATCGTGATGTCAGCGTAGCGGCCACCGATATGGGCGAAGACAACGGCATCCTCGTTTTTTAAGGCATCGAACAAATCATTCGCACTATTCGCATCACTGGCAGCGTCGGCCAGATCGTCTACCAAAGCGTGCGAGGACCGATGAATTTGACGACCCTCATGCATGAACATGACGTTACGATCGCCGCCTAAGCCGGTGTTGCCTGACCACTCATAACCGGGGTAGATGATAAAGCGACCATTTTCGTTGAACTCAGCCGTCAGTTCGTTCAGATGGTTCCAAAAGGGCGTCGTAATCTGAAAGTCATTGCCTTGATGGCTCATCGCATCCAGAAACGCCCTGTCGCGCGCAAATTCAATCAGTTCGCGAGCTGAATTGGTGCCAATCGTTTCTTCAGATTGGCCGTGCAAATCAGCCCAGTAATGCAAGAGTGGGGCGTTTGACATGATCCGCAAGGGGTTACTCACACACAGTAATTTGCCTGTTGCGTCATAGACCGCGATGGTGACATCAGATGGTGTAGCGATTTTCAGGCCATCGAGCCTGATTGCATGTTGGCCGCGCTGCATGTCGATGCGTTCAGGTAGCCCTTCGATCGGTTGACTGGCACGCAGCGTGAAGACACCTTGCATCTGATCGCTCGGGTTACCCCATTTGTCCTCACCTTTGAAGCCAAGACTGAATGTTTGTCCGCAGTTGCGTAGGGTGGGCAGAATGGCTTTCCACGTCACTGGCGGGCCTGCGACGACGGCGATACAGGGCTGTTCAGGCAGGCCTGAGTAACGATAGGTCGCAAATGGGTCGACTAAGACACGAAACTCAAAAGTGGGCTCTGCAAACGTTTGAATCCGCATGCCAGGTGAGCCCTTTGAGCGGTCGCCAAAGCACACAATGATTTGATCGCCTTCGCGAAGAAAACCGCGCACAACCCGAATGAACAAGGTTTTGTCCCAAGGCCTGACATTGCGCTTGCCGTCATACTGCACCTCAAGGATTGCACCGTTTGAGGCAACAACTGTGGTGTGGTTTGCTGCAGTCGGATCGGTCCATTGAGGCCGACCCATATCGCTTGCGAAGCGGTGAACAATCTTGAGCGAACCCGTGTCATCAACGCCAAAGTAGCCTGCTGTGTATACCAGCGTGAACGACTGAAAACTGCCAGCCTCGAAAGACCCAGAAGGTGAGACGGTCGCACTACCCATGCGCTCAGAAAGATAATTGGTTTGTGACATCTTGGGCTCTTCGTTTGTGAGTCGGGTGACAAATTTAATTTGATGAGTCGTGGTGTGAAGCAAAGATGAATGAGTCGTTGTGTTAGGTAAAGATGAATATTTCGTTGTTTCAGGCAAACATGAATTTTTCGTTGTTTTAGATAAAGTTGAATGGCTCGTTGTGTCAGGCAAATAGTTCTGATCGCTCAGTGGATCTTCGCGTTAAGGCACCTGCCGCGTTGACCTTGCTGTTGACCCGAAAAGCGTATTCATACGAATCTGCATGGGCGCAATAGAGCGCATATTCAATCGGGGTGTTGTCAGACAAATACGAAACTCTTTCGAGCGCGATCAACGGAGTGCCTGGCGGCATACGCAACAGCTTGCGTGTCTTGGCATCTGACAGCTGTGCTCGAATTGAAATATCGGCGTGAGCGATCTTTAACTGACGAAGCGACTCGATGATGTGGTACGACGTGTGCTTCTCAGCGAGGGCGCGCGTCACACCGACGACTTGTGGCGCGAGATAGACCCATGCAACAGCAAACGGCTCGTCGTCGCGGCAATATAGTCTTTTCCAATAGGTAACTTGTTTGTTGTCAGACGCTAGTTTTTCAGCCACGCGCGTCGGTGCCGTTTGCTTGCTGAACTCGATCAGCTGTATTTCAGGATTCACACCCCTGGCGACTAACTCATCAAAGAAACCGTGCAGTTCGACGAGATCATGCTTAACCGGACGTGCAGTGACGAAGGTTCCTTTGCCTTGGCGACGAACTAGCAGACTTTCAGACACCAGTTGAATCACGGCTTGTCTGGCTGTGATGCGCGAGACGGCATATTTCTGAGAGAGCTCTTGCTCGGTGGCGATGCGGTCGCCCTGCTTATACACGCCGGTCGTGATCGCGTCGCGTAAGTGTTGCGCCAACTGACGGTGCATGGCAACCGGGCTGTTTCGCTGCAAGCTGACCAGAGCATCGGTCGCCGGGCTTGGCGTGCTGGGTTTTTTGGCCGAGCGCCTGCTGGTCGGCGCAGTGTCCTCAGCGTCCTTTTTACTCACGCAAGAGCTCTGGGTTATTGACAAGTGCCAAGGCCCCAAAATCGCGGGCACCGTGACCTGCCTGCGTCGCGAGGGTGTAGTACTCGAGCACGGTCTTTGCTGTTCGACTCGGCGTGCCGAGTGCGTCGGCCATCGCGATGGCAAGCTTGTAGTCTTTGTGGGCAGCCGATAAGCGAAAGTAAGGGGTAAAGTCTCCCTGAAACGCCTTGGCAATGAAGAC
>CANCMG010000172.1 GCA_947378965.1 Alcaligenaceae bacterium
AACACGGCAGGCTGGCTAGCAGCATCGGGTGGCGCCCCTGTGTTGGCCAAAAAAATGGCTGAAACGCAGCCGCAACCATGCCCCGAGTGGCTCTCTACGTTTGCGACGAGTCTAGAAAAGGGCTCGGGGATGAACGTCGGTCAACTTGCCGATACGATCTCTAAAGAGCCGGCAAGCGTTTGGATTGAGCTGTTGCAACGTCTTGTCATCGATATGAATTTAAAGGCTCACGGTCTAGAGCTTCGGTACTTTCCAATGTTGCAGAATTCGCTGACTTTACTGTGTGCGCGTCTAGCCGTGGCACCACTCAGCGAGTTAGCAGATTGGCTGAATCAGCAGCGGCGAGTCGCTGGTCATACGTTAAGCGGCAAATTATTTGCTCATGCGGTGTTGCAGCGCATTGCCGCAGCCTGCCAACTATCTAGCGCCCCGCGGCGTTAATCTAGGCGTTTAGATTTGTATGTTTGTTGATTCGCATTGTCATGTTGATTTTCCAAAGCTTGTTGAGCAAATGCCTGATATTTTGCAGCGCATGCAAACCAATCAGGTGTCGCACGCCCTGTGCGTGAGCGTCAACCTGCCTGACTGGCCAGCCTTAATCTCTTTGGTTGAGCGCCACGAGCCGCTCTGGGCCTCGGTCGGTGTGCATCCTGATTACGAAGATACCGTTGAGCCGACTGTCAGCGAGTTGGTGTCGCGCAGCGCCCACCCGCGGGTAGTGGCCATTGGTGAAACCGGACTCGATTATTTTCGTTTATCGGGTGATCTCGAATGGCAGCGAGAGCGCTTTAGGTGCCATATTCGAGCGGCTCGAGAGTGTGGTTTGCCCCTGATTATTCACACCCGCTCAGCGTCTGAAGATACACTGCGCTTGATGCGCGAAGAGAAGGCGAGCGAGGTTGGTGGTGTCATGCACTGCTTTACCGAGTCTTGGGAGGTGGCTCAGGCGGCGATGGAGATGAATTTTTATATCTCTTTCTCAGGGATTGTGACCTTCAAGACTGCCCTGAGCCTGCAGGAGGTTGCCAAGCAGATGCCCTTGGACAGAATATTAATTGAGACGGACTCCCCCTATTTGGCACCCGTTCCATTTCGTGGAAAATTAAACGATCCGTCTAAAGTTATTCATGTTGCTGAAAAAATAGCAGAACTTCGAAACTGCTCGCTCAAAGAGATTGAACTGGCATCAACTTATAATTTCTTTAATTTATTCAGTAAGATAGATAAGATATCTAATAATAAAGTTTAAGTAATCATAGGTTTTTAGTTGTTGTTGTGAATTAAATTATATTTCAATAAAATCAATTAAATAAACGTATTAATTAATTTTAAATATTTAAATTAAATTATCTAAAGTAATTTATTTAATGTAAATTATCTTAATCCAATTTCGTATTAAGCCCATAAAAATATATCCGGTTTTTTTAAAACTGCTTTCCTACGGTCTTCTCTATGCAAACTCTCATCACCACCACTCGTCGGCAATTCGTTTGCTTTTTTTTGGCTGCCTTGTGCGCCACGTTGGGTTTGACCTCGGCTGCCAATGCGGCCAATGCCAAAGATTACTGGGTCTATGTCACCAACGATAACGTCGCGGCAGTTAAAGAACTACTTGCCGCAGGGTTTGATCCCAACACCCGCAGCCCAAACCAACAGACTGGGTTGATACAGGCCACGCGAGACGACGCTTGGCAGGTTTTTGATGCCTTGCTGGCCGCACCTAAAATAAACGTGAACGCGGCCAATCAGTACAACGAAACGCCCTTAATGTACGTTGCCTTAATTGGTGATCTACCTCGCGTAAAGGCGTTAGTGGCGAAAGGAGCCAAAGTCAACAAAGAGGGCTGGACGCCGTTGCATTATGCAGCGGTCAAAGCCCGTTCGGCGGTGGCCAAGTTTTTGCTTGACAGTGGCGCCTTACCCAACGAACTTTCACCCGAGGGCGACACCGCGCTCATCTTGGCTGTTAGAGCAGATAGCGTTGAAACCGTACAGGTCTTGGTCAATGGTGGGGCAGATCCAAGTTTTTCAAACCTCAAAGCACAAGACGCGATTGATGTGGCACGCTCACGTGGCAAAGAAGACTTAGCTAAGGCACTTGAAAAAATTGTCGCCAATCGCAAACCTAAACCGCAATAAGCACGACTGTGCTGCGTCACAGTGAAAAGTCAAAGTGAAAAGTCAGAATAAGAGTCAGAATAAGAGTCAGAATAAGAGTCACAAAAAGTTAGTCAGCAACAAAGGGCTAATTTTTCGGGAGCACTTCGGGTCGTAAAATCCCCTTCAGATCCTGATAGGGGATGTAGATCGTGGGTTTTCCAAACGAGTACGGCGCCAGGCGGTAAGGGTCGTAGGTGACCGCTACGCCGTTTTCGAGCAGCGCGACGTTATCGCTGGGCTCAAACGGCCAGAGCTTGGCATAGGCAGCCAGGTCATCCTTTGCGAGGGGATTCTTTTTTAACCATAACGCATGTTGTTTTTTTAGTGTGTCTTCAAACGCGGCCATCTTTCCGGGCAACAGCATCGCCTCAAGCGTCAAAAGCTTATCGGTTTTGGGTAACCAGTTCAGATACTGCGTCGTTGAGATGCGTTGCGCACCGCCGGTAAAAATGTCGCTATCCAGCTGCACAACAACGACCTCAGCGGATATATATTTCACGCTCGACGCGAGCGCAATCTCGTCACGCGGCTTGGCTGTTTGAAAGAAATAGAGTTCGAGCTCTGGCAGATCGCGAAAAGCCTTGTCGCGGTTGGTCTCAACCAGCGCTAAGGATAGAAGGGTCTGCTCAAGAAAAGTATTGAACCGATCGTAGCCGGTAAATGTCAGACGTTTAAAGTTCAGCACCGGGCACTCTGCGCCTTTGCAGTCAGGCTTTGTTCGCTTAAACGTCGCGACTTTCGAGGCAATTTTCGCATTGTCGGCAGCGCTACCAGAGCCAGAGGAGTTTGATGACTCGCCGACACTTGTTGTGGCAGCCGTTGTGCTTTCACTGACGCGAGCCTCAGGCGACGTCGGCTCAAGCATCACCGCCGTAGCAAGACGGGTGGGCGGTAGTACCGGACTGGGGATCGCGACGGGGCTGGCTTGCGCGGCTCGGTTCGTTTCGCCTGAAAAACGACCAGCCTCAACGTATGAATCAGACATAATATTTGTGGTGGATCCGTACCCAGTCACCACCGCGGCGCGAGTGGTCGGATCGGCATCGGCCTGCGGCATACGAATCGCATTGCGGGTTGAGGCGCTTTGCACAGGGCTTTGTTCATCAGGCCTTGCCAGTGTAATGTCTTGCTGGACAGAAGGCCTGCCAGTGCAACCTGCGAGAAGCAATAGGCCCAGCAGGTAAATATGAGCAAGGCGATACGCCATGAGAAGACCCTTTATCGGATTTGCGCGTAAAACCTCGCCGTTCAGGGCGGGGATGTAAGCGCGGAAGGCACAGCCTTCCTTGCTTTGGCATTTAATTTAGCGTAGCGCTTGCCATAGCTTAATATACTTGTAAATAACGGAAATTGGCGCGCTCCCGCTGCCGCAGCTGCATCATGCAAAGTGACTTGGCGACCACAAAGCCCACCCCCCAGCTTTTTGCGGCTGATTGGGTCATTCTTTTGGATAATTCTTTTTGCGAATCATTAAGCTAGTAATACCCTTGAGACTATTCACAAGTTTCGACACGGCCACTTTTGGTGGATAGTTCACCAGCAAGCGTACGTGATCGTCTTCCTCCTCGAGCTCTATCAGCGTTGACTCGAAATCAATACAAACGCTAGCAAATATCGGGCGTAGGTCGTCAAGTATGTCTTCTGTGAATACATCACGCGTATATTTTGTTACAAAGAACCAATTTTTGTTGCAAAGACTCACAGAATTTGTATCTGACAAATACAACTTTTACACAGGCGAGTTGGTGATTTACCTTGATAGCGCAAATATAATTCAAGGTATGAAACGTTTGCAGGCCTACAGATACGAATTGATGCCAAACGGCGACCAGCTGCGCGACATGCGCAGATTTTCTGGCTCGTGTCGGTTTGTCTATAACAAGGCTTTGGCACTGCAAAAAGAGAATCATGCGGCAGGCAATACGTTCATTAGCTACGTAGCCATGGCCGCTAATCTGCCCGTTTGGAAACGTGAAGCGGGGACTGCGTGGTTGAAAGAAACACCATCACAAGCGTTGCAACACGCCCTAAAAGATTTAGAAAAAGCCTTCAAGGGTTTCTTTGAAAAGCGTACTGGTTTTCCACGCTTCAAGAAAAAAGGGAGGGGCGACAGTTTCCGCTATCCTGAGCCAAAACAGATTCAATTAGACCAAAGCCATAGCCGTATTTTGTTGCCAAAACTTGGCTGGCTGCGTTACCGCAACAGCCGTCAGGCACTGGGTCAGGTGCGTAACGTCACCGTGAGCCAGTCAGGTGGCAAATGGTTCATCGCGGTTCAGACACAACGCGAGCTTGAACAGCCGTTGCCCACGTCCACAACGGCAATTGGTATCGATGTCGGAATCGCCCGTTTCGCTACGCTGAGTAACGGCCGCTATATTGCCCCACTGAATAGTTTCAAGATGCACCAGCAACGACTTGCGCGGTATCAGCGCCGCATGAGTCGTAAGCAAAAGTTCAGCAATAACTGGAAAAAAGCGAAAACCAAAGTTCAAAAGATACACACCGCCATAGCGAATGCCAGAAAAGATTTCCTGCATAAGATCAGTACCACGATCAGCCAAAACCACGCGCTCGTATGTATTGAGAATTTGCAGGTCAAGAACATGTCACGGTCTTCTAAGGGCAATCGCGAGCAGCACGGAAAAAATGTAGTGCAAA
>CANCMG010000173.1 GCA_947378965.1 Alcaligenaceae bacterium
TTTACGCGCATTGGTTGCGACCGCGTATTGCGCTTTGCGTTTGAATTAGCCTCGCGCCGTAAGCGCAAGCATGTCACGATTGCAACAAAGTCAAACGGCATTGCGATCAGCATGCCGTATTGGGATGAGCGTGCAGCCGAGGTCGGTAAAGACTATCCTGGCATCACCACCGACAAACAGCATATTGATATTTTGTCGGCACGTTTTGTGTTGCAACCTGATCGTTTTGATGTGGTAGTTGCCTCTAACTTATTTGGCGATATTTTGTCGGATCTGGGCCCCGCTTGTACCGGTACGATTGGCTTAGCACCGTCGGCAAACTTGAACCCCGATCGCACGTTTCCGTCACTGTTTGAACCCGTTCATGGTTCAGCGCCTGACATCTACGGTAAAAAAATCGCCAACCCTGTGGCCATGATCTGGTCTGGCGCCTTGATGCTTGAGTATCTTGGCCTTGGTTTGCCTGAAGCAGACCAAAAGCCCTACCTCGACGCACACAACGCAATCGTTAAAGCCATCGAAGAAATCTTGGTGACTGGCCCGCACACACCTGACTTGGGTGGCAAAGCGCACACCCACGACATGGGTGAGGCGATTAGCAAGCTGTTGGCGAAGTAAGTGTTTTGTGAAGCAAGCCTCGCATATATAAGCGAGGCTGCTATTTTTTTATATCGAGACAAAAATGAAACAAGCCGCGCGCCTGAATACCCGACGTCAATTGGTTTTAGGTAGCTTAGGTGCTGCCGTCAGCGCCGCGCTGCCGACTGCCTTTGCGCAAGGCCCGTCATATCCAAATCGTGCGATTACTTTTATCTGCCCTTGGCCCGCAGGCGGTACCGGAGACGTGACGATGCGTACGTTGGCGCAGGTGGCCTCGCGCGAATTAGGTCAACCTGTCGTGGTCGAAAACAGAGTGGGCGCGGCCGGCATGATTGGTGCAAAAGCGTTGGCCTCTGCCAAGCCAGATGGCTACACGATCGGGCAGCTCGCCATTTCTGTGACGCGTTTTGCGCAGTTAGGAATGGTACAAGTCGATCCCCTCAAAGATTACAGTTTTTTAGCGATGGCTTCGGCGCAAACGTTTGGGATTGTGGTGCAACCCGACTCGCCCTTCAAAACCCTGCTTGAGATGGTGGCCTTTGCGAAAGCGAATCCTGACAAATTAACGTACTCGACCTCAGGTGTAGGTGGTCAAACGCATGTAGGGATGGAAGAGTTTGCCTTGGCTGCAGGGATCAAACTGACGCATGTGCCTTATAAAGGTGGCGCGCCCGCGTTGCAAGGTTTGTTAGGTGGCCAGGTGGATATGTTGGCGGATTCAAGTTCTTGGTCTGCACTCGTTGAGGCGAAAAAACTGGTGTTGCTAGCAACTTGGGGGGCAGAGCGCCTGCCTCGCTTCAAAGAGGTGCCCACGCTTAAAGAGCTAGGCTTTGGTGTCGTCAACGATGCGCCCAACGGCGTTGCAGCCCCGGCAGGCCTTGAGCCCGCGATTGAGAAAAAGCTTGCGGCGGCTGTCGCCGTTGCTGTCAATAGCCCTGAGTTCAAAGCAGTGTGTGAAAAAATTGATGCGCCTGTGATCTTTTTAGACCCCGCACAATATCGGCAATACGTGATCGAAAATTATAATAAAGAAACTATCTTGATTGAAAAACTGCAGCTTAAAAAGCTGCTCGCGAGTTAAGATCGTGGGCGCTGCGCTGATTCGCCTTCATCCTAAAGATAACGTAATGATTGCGCGTGAGCCTTTGACGCTTGGCGCAACGGTGAACGCCGATGGCACAACGCTTAAGGTACGCGCGCAAGTTCCGGCTGGCCATAAGATCGCAGCCCGTAAGATCGCGTCTAATGAAATCGTTTTGAAATACGACACGCCGATTGGCGTTGCCACGCGCGATATTGAGCCGGGCGAACACGTGCATAGCCACAATATTGCGTTAGCTGACTTTCAACATCAACACGATTTTGGTCGCGATGTGGTGCCAGTGCAGTATGTACCGGTTGAGCAACGCGCAAGCTTCATGGGTATTGTGCGCGCCGATGGTCGCGTAGCCACGCGCAACTTTATTGGGATTATGTCGTCGGTCAATTGTTCATCGACGGCGATCCGACGCATCGCCGATTGGTTCACGCCCGAGCGCTTGGCTGCGTACCCTAATGTGGATGGCGTGGTGGCGTTTGCTCAGACAACAGGTTGCGGGATGTCAACGCCAAGCCTGCACTTTGATGTGCTGCGACGCACGTTGGCCGGCTATGCCACCCATCCAAATTTAGCAGGCGTGTTGATCGTTGGACTGGGCTGCGAGCGTAATCAGGTTGCTGATCTGGTGGCTTCGCAAGGGCTTAAAAAATCTGACACGCTTCATACTTTAGTGATGCAAGAAGAGGGTGGTACACGCGCCACAATCGAGGCAGGTGTGGCCGCGATTCAGGCGATGTTGCCGCAAGCTAACGCGATCAAGCGCGAGCCTGTCAGCGCCAGCCATATCAAGATTGGTCTTGAATGCGGTGGCTCGGATGGTTTTTCGGGGATCACCGCTAATCCGGCACTTGGTGCCGCGATGGATATTTTGGTGCGTCATGGTGGCACCGCCATTTTGTCAGAGACGCCCGAGATTCATGGCGTTGAACACATGCTGACACGGCGCGCGATCAGCGCCGAAGTTGGCCAAAAATTATTAGCTCGCATTGCCTGGTGGGAAGAGTACACACGCGGACAAAACGGTCAGTTCAATGGCGTGGTGGCGCCTGGCAATCAAGCAGGCGGCTTAGCAAATATTTTTGAAAAATCGTTAGGCTCGGCCATGAAGGGCGGCAGCACACCCTTGCAACAAGTTTACGAGTACGCTGAACAAATCACCGAACCAGGCTTTGTGTTTATGGACTCCCCGGGTTACGACCCCTGCGCGGTCACCGGTCAGATCGCAAGCGGCGCAAACATTATTTGCTTTACGACGGGCAGGGGGTCGATGTTTGGTTCCAAACCGTCCCCGACCATCAAACTTGCAACGAATACGCCGATGTTTACCCGACTTGAAGAGGACATGGACATCAACTGTGGCAAGATCTTGGATGGCTTAGTGGATGTTCAACAAATGGGTCAAGAAATTTTTGAACATATTTTGCGTACGGCTTCGGGCGAGAAATCGAAGAGCGAATTGCTGAATTTAGGCGATAACGAGTTTGTGCCTTGGCACTTAGGGATCGTGAGTTAAATGAATATTAATGCTGATTACAGTCAGAGGGTCACCCTAAATCATCATGACTTGCCGTGGATTTCGAGCCCCGAAGCAGGGGTAGATAGAAAGATGCTCGAGCGTCTGGGTGGCGAGGTCGCAAAAGCCACGTCAATCGTTCGCTACCAACCAGGCTCTAAGTTTCACGCGCACACCCATGAATTCGGTGAAGAGATCTTGGTGCTCGATGGGGTGTTTAGCGACGAGACGGGCGATTATCCTGCCGGCACCTACCTCATGAGCCCGCCGGGGTCTTCTCATGCACCGTTTAGTGAGTCTGGCTGTACCCTCTTTGTCAAGCTACGACACCTTGGCCCAGAGCAAGTCGAGCGTGAAGTCATCGATACCAAAACGTCGCCTTGGTTTCAAGGGATGGTGCCAGGTTTGAAGGTCATGCCTTTAATGAGGCAGGGCAGTGGTTCGACCTTAGTGCGCTGGGCACCGCAAACCTATTTCAACCCGCACAGGCACTTTGGCGGCGAAGAAATCTTTGTGGTCGAGGGTGTCTTTGAGGATGAGCACGGTCGCTATCCGGCGGGTTCGTGGCTTAGAAGCCCGCACCTCAGTGCGCACCAACCGTTCAGCAAAGAAGGTTGCACAATCTTTGTAAAGACTGGGCATTTGCTGGTTTAGCGCTGCTCCAGCAAACGGTATGCTCGGCTACTTAGGCCCACAATGCGATTCCTCCATCAATATTACTAAGATCGCTATCGTGGCAGATACCGAGATCGCCAACATGATGGACGCAGGAATCCCAATTATGGCCGCCGCAGAGATCAGCATGATAGCTGTCTGGATAAAAGTGATCTAATAGCGCAACAAATAATCCAATAAAAAATAGACAACTTTTAGGAGCACCGCGATGCCTGACTACACCAACCGTTTTAAGCAATCATTAAAAGCCGGCAAGGCGAACATTGGTTTGTGGATTTCGATCCCAGACGCCTTCACCACCGAGATTTGTGCAACGGCAGAATTTGACTGGATGTTGCTTGACGGCGAGCACACCCCGACAGATCCCTTGACGATCATGTCGCAGCTGCAAGCCTGCGCTGCGTACAACACACAGGCGGTTGCGCGACCACCGATTGGCGAAACGCACCTGATTAAGCAGTTGCTGGATTTAGGTGTGCAAAGCTTGCTGATTCCGATGGTTGATACAGCAGAGCAGGCCGCTGAATTAGTCAAAGCGGTGCGCTATCCACCCCATGGCATTCGTGGCGTGGGCTATGGCTCGGCACGCGTGTCGCGTTGGGATTCGCGTAAAGATTACGTGAAGGGCGCTAATGACGAGATCTGTTTGCTGGTACAAGTTGAAACACAAACAGGCTTGAATAATCTTGAAGCGATCTGTGCTGTTGAAGGCGTAGATGGCGTGTTTTTAGGCCCTTCAGATTTGTCTGCAGCGCTGGGGCATTTGGGCAATCCAGGTCATCCTGATGTGGTCAGCACCATCGAAAAATCAATTGCTGTGATTTTGAAGCACAAAAAAGCCGCAGGGATTTTGACACCTGATCGCGCACTGGCCAAACGTTATCTTGAGCTTGGCTGCACCTT
>CANCMG010000174.1 GCA_947378965.1 Alcaligenaceae bacterium
GCCGACCCGCGCCGTTGTGCTCAACGCATGGATTGCCTGACTCAGTGCGGCCTACGAGATGGCTTAGCGAAGATTGGTCAATTTTGTATTGATCTGAAATTGGTATCGGCCTTAAAAGGCGACGTGCAAAAAGGTTTATTTTTCAGAGGCGCGGGAGTGCTCCCATTCGGTAAAGCGGTGCGTTCAGTGCGCGAACTGATTGAGTATTTACTGTATGGCACGTTTCCTGCAGCGATCGATTTCACGACCACGTGTTTTAAAAATATGGTCGAGACCTCACAGCGAGATCTCAAGGCGCTGAATAGCTCAGCATTGACCGCTTAAACATGAATCGCACACTACAACAAAGCAGAATCCGTCAGTTGAGATCACGGAATCAACAGAATTGGTTCACCCAGTCGCTTATTTTTTATAACAAGGTTCATTCACCCAGCCGCTCATCTTTTGCTTAACCCTACTCTAATGACCCATCAACATTCTCACCTCGCTGACGTTGAATTTGATCCCGAGCTAATCGCCCGCTACGATGGTAGTGGCCCGCGTTATACCTCGTACCCAACTGCGGATCGTTTCACCGAAGGGCCTATCGCCGCACAATATGTCACGGCTCTGCATAAACGCCAAAGCGCGCGGCCAGGTGCTGCGCTGTCTTTGTATGTGCATCTACCCTTTTGCGATACGGTTTGTTATTACTGCGCTTGCAACAAAATCGCCACCAAAGACCGCGGGCGTGCGGATGTTTACCTAGACTACCTTGAACGTGAGATCGCCTTGGTGCGTAGCGAGTTTTCAGTCGCGCCTGAAGTCACACAACTGCACTTGGGTGGCGGTACACCTACCTTTTTAACCAATGCTCAACTCAGTCGCCTGATGCAGATGCTGAAAGAAGCCTTTGCTTTCACGCTTGACGCTGAATGTTCAATTGAAATTGATCCGCGCAGACTCAATGACGGTGCACTCGAACTGCTGGCTGACCATGGCTTTAATCGCCTGAGTATCGGCGTGCAGGATCTTGACCCAGCGGTGCAAAAAGCGGTCAATCGTCTTCAACCCGCAGAACTCACACAAGCGGTTCTTGAAAAAGGTCGCGCCCTGGGTTATCGGTCGATTAATCTGGATTTGATTTACGGCTTACCCAAGCAATCTGTTAGCACGATGCAAGCCACGCTCAGCACAGTCTTATCGTGGCGCCCTGAGCGCATCGCGTTGTACAGCTACGCCCATTTGCCCGAGCGCTTTATGCCGCAGCGACGCATTGCGAACGCTGACATGCCTAGTGCAACCGAAAAACTCGCCATGCTTAAGCTCGCTGTCACCACCTTGCTTGCAGCAGGTTATGTCTATATTGGTATGGATCACTTTGCTTTACCTGAAGATGATTTGGCGCTTGCACTCGAGCAAGGCACCTTGCAACGTAATTTTCAAGGCTATTCAACACAAGCCGACTGCGATCTGATTGCATTGGGGGTGTCTGCGATTAGCCGTATCGGTGATACCTACGCGCAAAATCATCGAGACTTGCTGTATTATTACAACGCACTTGACCAGCAACAACTGCCGCTTGCGAAAGGCTTGGTGATGACGCGTGATGATGAAATCAGACGCGCAGCGATTCATGATTTGTTATGTCAATCAAAGCTAGACATCCCAAGCTTTGAACAAGCCTGGGAGATTGACTTCGCCGCCTACTTTGCGCCTGATCTTGAGCAGGTGCAAACGCTTGAGCACGATGGTTTGGTTGAACTCAATGAGGATTCAATCGACATCACTGCGCGCGGCCGTTTTTTAGCTCGCATTATTGCGATGCGCTTTGATCGCCACTTGCGCGAAGCTAAATCTATCGCAAAATTTTCTCGAGTCATTTAGTCAACACGATTTCATTTGGGTGCGTCCGACAACTTTGCACCATGGCCTCCGCCTGCGGAGGCCTTTTTTTTGCAACGATCTACAGACCGACTAAGACTCAAATATTTGAGCAAAGCAGACCAGTCAGTTCTGCGACTTCGCCCACCGTTAGAGCTACGTTAAGCGAAACAAGGAAATGCTCGTTAGCGAACAGCATTGCGATCGTGCCAGGCGCGAGCAAGAAACAACATTGAGCGAGGTCGAGCGAAGCTTGTCGTTTGATCTGTGTCAACGGTTTCAAAAGTAGTATTTTTTATATCGCTAAAAACACAATATGTAGTGTTAGGATTCATCAAACCACACAACATGAGGTGTTTGATGCAGACTCAAGCCCAGTTACCCAAGCAGACAATTGTCGACGTAGAAAGCTCGATGGAAGAGTATCTAGATCGACGCGACTGGCGTGTCAACGCCAACGCCAACCAAGGCTACAGCCTGGGCGGCCTGATCTTAAATGTTGCGGGTAAGGTCACCGCCAATTACTGGTTGTCGCACGTGTACAGCCCCGAGGCGGGTCGTGCGCATCGCGAGGGCGATCTGCATATCCACGACCTCGATATGTTGTCTGGCTACTGCGCAGGCTGGTCGCTGCGCCAATTATTATTTGAAGGTTTTAACGGGGTGCCAGGCAAAGTCGAAGCCAAGCCAGCCCGACACATGTCGGCCGCGATCGGACAAATCGTTAATTTTTTAGGCACGTTGCAAAACGAGTGGGCGGGGGCTCAAGCCTTTAGCTCGTTCGACACCTACATGGCTGCCTTTGTACGCAAAGATCAGATGACCTACGTGCAGGTCAGGCAATGCATTCAAGAGTTGATTTACAACCTGAACGTACCCAGTCGCTGGGGTACGCAAACACCCTTCACCAATCTAACATTTGACTGGGTCTGCCCCGCAGACCTGCGCGAGCTAGTGCCGTACATCGGCGGCGAAGAGATGCCTTTTTGCTATGGCGAATTGCAAGAAGAAATGGATTTGATTAATCGCGCCTACATCGAGGTGATGATGGCGGGCGACGCACTCGGGCGCGTGTTTACCTTTCCGATCCCAACCTACAACATCACCAATGATTTTGACTGGGATCACCCCAACACAGATCTGCTCTTTGAAATGACGGCCAAATATGGCTTGCCCTATTTTCAGAATTTTTTAAATTCAGATCTTGAGCCTCACATGGTGCGTTCGATGTGCTGTCGCTTGCAACTTGACCTGCGCGAGTTACTCAAGCGCGGTAATGGCCTCTTTGGCTCGGCCGAACAAACCGGCAGCATCGGCGTGGTAACCATTAATTGCGCACGCCTAGGCTACGTGCATGCGGGTGACAAACCTGGGTTGTTTGCGCAACTCGATGCACTGCTTGATCTGGGGCGCGACGTGCTCGAAAAGAAACGTGTCGTGGTGCAACACTATATCGATGAGGGGCTTTACCCCTACACCAAGCGCTACCTAGGCACGCTACGCAATCACTTCAGCACCTTAGGTGTCAATGGTATCAACGAGATGATTCGCAATTTCACCCATGATCAACACGACATCACAACACCAACAGGCCATACTCTTGCGCTTGAACTACTCGATCATGTCAGAACACGAATGACTGAGTTTCAAGAAGCAACCGGGCACTTGTATAACCTTGAAGCCACCCCTGCCGAAGGTACGACCTACCGTTTTGCCCGCGAAGACAAGAAACGCTGGCCCGACATCAGTCAGGCCGGTACACCTGAGCAGCCCTATTACACCAATTCAAGTCAGCTACCAGTTGGCTATACCGACGACCCGTTCGCAGCGCTAGAGATGCAAGAAGCCTTGCAATCGCGCTACACCGGCGGCACGGTGCTGCACTTGTATATGAATGAAGCCATCTCGTCGGCACAAGCCTGTAAGCAACTGGTACACCGCGCGTTGGCGGGGTTTCGCTTGCCCTACATCACCATTACGCCAACCTTCTCGATTTGTCCCAAGCACGGCTATTTATCAGGTCATCATGAGTTTTGTCCAAAGTGTGACGAGATCTTGCTCAACGAGCAACGTCTTGAAGCGACCGCCTAACGATTCAACGACTGCTCAGCTGTTCATCCACCGCTCAATGATTCATCCACCGCTCAATGATTCATCTACCACCGCATTATTCACCCACAACTTAAGCTGGAGTCACCCTCATGACCAATCTTTCTGAAGTTCTCCATTTTCAACAACCTGTAGTTGTGCTGGATCAAGCGCGCCGCACCCACTGCGAAGTGTGGACCCGTGTTATGGGCTATCACCGCCCCGTGACCTCTTTTAATATTGGCAAGCAGGGAGAATTTAATGAACGACTGTTTTTTAACGAACCTCAGTCACGTTAAGCGCACCCCTAGCATTGGGGGCTTCGTCCCCTTTTCAAGCGTCGACTGGCCCGGTGAACTCGCGGCTGTGGTCTTTATTGCAGGCTGCCCGTGGGCTTGTCATTACTGCCACAACCCGCACCTGCAGCAACGTGGCGGGGCGTTGTCGTGGGGCAGCATCCTGCAAACATTGCAAAAGCGCGTGGGCCTGCTTGATGGGGTGGTATTTTCGGGTGGCGAACCCTTTAACGACCCACTTTGCACGCAATTGATTCGCCAGACTAAAGAACTCGGTTTTAAGGTGGCCGTTCACACCGCAGGAATCTACCCCTTGCGCCTGCGCGAGGCCCTACCAAGCCTCGACTGGGTTGGCCTTGACATTAAGACGACGCCACAGGGCTACCCTGCCCTGACCGCGCGCACCAAAAGCGCTGAGCCCGTGCAACAGTGCCTGCAGACACTACTGAATTGGAACGGGCCCTTTGAATGCCGCACCACTTGGCACCCTTCCTGGTTAACAGAAACGGCTTTACTTGATCTGG
>CANCMG010000175.1 GCA_947378965.1 Alcaligenaceae bacterium
GGCTCGGTTGTTTCAACCCGGATCCCTTCATTCCATTTCGCCATGCGTTCTGACCGCGCAAAAGAGCCAACCTTTAACTGGCCAGCGTTCCAGCCTGTTGCCAGATGAACGATGGCAACATCTTCAGTTTCGCCCGAACGAGCCGAGACGATGGTGGCATAGCCTGCTTGTTGGGCCGCCTTGAGTGCAGCATAGGTTTCTGTGATCGTGCCAGCTTGGTTTGGCTTAATTAAAACGGCGTTACAGGCTTTTTGTTGAGCAGCCTCTTGCACGAGTTTGGCATTGGTCACCAAGTAGTCGTCACCCACAACCTGTACGCGACCTGCAACGGCCTTGGTAAAGGCAATCATGCCCTTGCGATCATCTTCAGCGACGGGGTCTTCGATTGAGACGATTGGATACTTATCTAGCCACCTTAATAATTTTTCAATGAGGGCGTCTGAATCAAGCTCTTTTTTCTCAAGACCCAGGGTGTAGCGTCCACCGTGGCCAAACTCTGAGGCGGCGATGTCTAGCGCGATACTCACGTCTTGGCCTGGTACAAAGCCAGCGGCCTCGATCGACCTCACTAAGACATCAAGCGCCTCTTCATTGTGCGCGAACGCGGGCCACCAACCACCTTCGTCGGCAATGCCTTGGGATGAACCGCGTTGCTTCATCAACAGCCCGGCGTGGCGGTACACCTCGGCAGTCATCTCCATGGCTTGCGCAAAGCTGCGAGCACCGGTTGCGATGACCATAAAATCTTGAATGTCTACGCGTCGATCAGCGTGCGCACCACCACCAAAAATCTGAATCTGTGGCAAAGGGAGCTGCACCACAGCATCTTTCGCTAAATAACGCCAAAGTGGTAAGTGCGCAGCGGCCGCTGCGGCATGTAGTACCCCTAACGAAGTCGCGATCAGGGCATTGCCGCCCAAGCGTGACTTGTCGGCAGTGCCGTCTAAGGCAATCAGTAAGGTATCTATTTTTTCTTGTTCAGTCACATCCAGACCAAGCAGCGCCGGAGCAATCTCTGTTTCAATCCCCTGAACCGCTTGCATGACATCAAGCCCACCAAAGCGAGTGCCGCCATCACGTCGTTCAATGGATTCGCGGGTGCCGCGCGAGGCCCCTGCGGGGGCAATACCACGCCCGAGAGCGCCTGATTCAGTGATGATATCAACTTCAACAGTTGGCCGCCCGCGCGAATCCCAAATACGTCGAGCGTGAACTTGTTTAATACGATTCATTGCTTAAACTCCAGAGCCCAGCGTGCGTAGATGATTGAAAAAGAAATATCGTCTTGCTGTAAAAATTCGCTTGCGAGTTTTCGCACGATTGCACCGCGCTCAGCGGCAAGATATTCGACCGGAGATTTGCCGTCGACGCGCGCAAGCATGAGGCCGGGCAGCAACGAGGCGATTCGGTACTCAAGCTCTGGCACGGGCTCCCAGGTCACCTCTTGCAAATAAGCCTTCAAAAAATCTTGCGCATTTTGTAGTAAAGCCGGTGCGATCTCAGGCATATGCGCGGCTTTCAAGAAAAAATGATTCAAGCAAAACGCCACATCAAACGCCGGGTCGCCGTACCAGGCACACTCGGCATCCAATATGACTGGGCCTAAAGGCCCTAGCATAATATTTTTGGGGCTCACATCACCATGTACCAAGACTTTAGGATTGTGTTGTGTACGCTTGACGAGGGCTTTTAACGTTGAACTCAACCCTGGATGCCGGCGCGCGGCCTCTTCGAGATAGGGCTCAAGTCGGATGGCATAAAACGTTTCGTCGTTGGCAAAGCGTTTAGCAATATCTTCGTTTAGCGCCGTTTGCGAGTGGATGCGTCCAAGTATGTTGCCAAGCTGAGCCGCGACCTTGTCTGCAACTCTTCCGGCTAAAAGCTCTGCCTTCCAGTTGAGGTATTCGGCCCCGAGGTGTTGCATCACAAAGCTTTTGCTTGTTTGATCGATACCTATAATTTTTGGCACAGCAGCAGGTGCGATTGTTGCGGCTGTTTGTAGCCAAGCAATTTCGGCAAAGACCCGATCAACAGGGGCCAGCCACTGTTTAGCAACTTTGAGCTGCGGTAGCGCTTGCTTCAGGCAATACTGCGCGTGTTTGGTGGTGATATGAAAGATATTAGATGACACGCCGCCTGTAAGCGCTTTGATCGTAATCGTGTCGTCGTCTTGCGTAAGATTTAAGTGACTGAGTATTTTTTTAATGGCTTCGTGATCATTTGCTAAGTCGTTAAAAGCTGCGATAAGCGACTTGTCGGTTGAGACCGAATTTTTATCATGAGTAGCCAGCGCCTTACCTGAAGCGACCAAGTTTTTATCAGCAGCAGTCATTTCTTTATCTGAGCAGCAAAATTTTTCTCAGTAGTCGAAAGTTCGTTATCTGCAGCAGCCAAATTTTTCTCGGTAGTCGACAGTTCGTTATCTGCAGCAGCCAATTCTTTATCACGTACGCTTTGTGCCACCTCTTTGACTTTGTCAAACTCTTGTCTAAGCCTGCTGAGCTCTGTAGGGCTGACACGCTCGATGTTGGCGTAATCGAGTTTCCATTCGTGCGAAGCGCTCCATCTTTGCGGGGATTGCACGGTGGTGCGCGCTGAAACAGCAGACTCTAAAACCTTGAAGGCTAGCTCTAGGGTTTGCCGCTGTGATACCGCATCATGTGGTTTACCAGCGGCGTTACCTAAGGGAAAATCACTAAACATCAATCTAGGCACACCGCAGTGTTCAACAATATCCTTTGCACAGCCCATTAATACAGTGGGGATACCGTTGGCCTCAAGATGACGGGCAATCAAACTGAGCGTTTGATGGCACACAGGGCAGTTTGGAATCAAGACAACCGCTTCGACACCATCAGCGCGACAACGCTTTAAGACTTCAGGGGCATCAACTTCGATGGTGTGTCGTTGGCTTCGGTTGGTCGGGGCGCCATAAAAGAAGGGCGCAATACTGCCGATGATTTTGTCGCGGGCTAGTTCACGTAGCATCGGCAAGGCAAACCAAGTGTTTGAGTCTTGCATGCTGGTGTGTTTGCGATCGACCGCCACATGCGACACGCGCAAGTCGTGGTCAATGGCGGTAGCGCCTGAATACACAGTAAAAAACTTGGCAGCAGAGTTGTAGGTTGAGCCTGGGCCTTGATTGCCCTTATCAGCCTGATAGGGTGCCGCCGTGGTGATAATCGTGACGCAAGTGTCTTTGATGGGTTTGCGCAAGGGCGTGAACGGGGCATCAGCAAAGTGCGCCCAGCGATACGGGTTGCCATAGCCCAAGCCCAAATACCAGTCGCGGGTGCGTTGCATGTAGCGAATGGGCTGGTCATCATCACTCACAAAGCCAAGCAGTTGATCTACTTCGGCTTGAGATAGTTTGCTTGAATCAGTCATAAATATTGTCGCTTTTTTGGAGTGTTTAGAGTCTAACTGAAAAGACGGACTAGCTCGTGGACCGCCTGTAGACTCTAGCTGAAAAGACGGATTCGCTCGTGGACCGCCTGTAGACTCTAGCTGAAAAGACGGATTCGCTCGTGGACTGCCTGTAGGCTCTAACTGAAAAGACGGATTCGCCTGTGCATCGCCCGTTGGCTCTAGCAACTAAAGGGGTTGAGCTTGAGCAGTTGATTTTGGATTGACCCAAAACGCCATCAGTAAAAAGGCCACCGTGGCGCACGAGCCTGAAAACATAAAGGCATAACTAGAACCCACTGCTTCGTATAGCCAACCAAAAATCAACGAGGCCGGCAGCAACATGATCCCGGCAACGAGGTTAAACCATCCAAAGGCCGTGCCGGTGAGACCTAGTGGCGCTAAATCTGCGACCAGGGCTTTCTCGACGCCTTCCGTAGCGGCTCTAAAGAGCCCGTAGACCCCGAACAGGGCGAACAAGCCCCAGAGTGATATGTCAGGCAAAGCCATCGCAAAATAGAAACCGGCGAACGCCAGCCAGGCGATCAAAATGAAATGCTTTCGGCCGAACGTGTCGGATAGGGCAGAAAGGGGTGTACCAAAGACCGTCGTGACCAAGGATACTGCGGCCCATAGCAAAGGTATGTTCGCCTGCGAAACGCCCAGTTCTCGGGCGCGAAGCAACAAAAACATATCAGAAGAGTTACCCAGGGCGAACAGGCCAATGACGACCAAATAGCGCCGAAACGTTGGAGGGAGCCCTGCGAGCGACCAGTTGAATTGATATTCAGTTGTATTGACGGGTTTGGCGGGTTCTTTCAAAAACATGGCCAGTACAACCGTAATGATTGCCGGGATAATGGCCCAAAGGAATATATCCCTCAACGGCACCTCAAGCGCCAGCAGCAGGGCGGCAAGCAGGGGGCCGATCACGCCGCCGGCATTATCCATCGAGCGGTGCAGGCCAAAGGTAAGACCTCGTCGATGGGCCGGCACAATATCAGCAAGCAAGGCATCGCGTGGAGTGCTTCGCAGGCCTTTGCCCAAGCGGTCGGTAAACCGGATTGCGACCACCCAGAGCCACGAGTTGGCCAACAAGATCAAAGGCCGTCCGACGCCGGCCAAAAAGTAGCCAGTCACGATCCAAGGTTTGGTTTTTTTGGTTTGGTCGACGATCACACCTGAAACCAGTTTAAACAGGCTAGAAGTCGCTTCGGCGATGCCTTCAATGATGCCCAAAGCTCTCGGGCCCGCCATCAACACCGACGTTAAGTACAGTGGCAT
>CANCMG010000176.1 GCA_947378965.1 Alcaligenaceae bacterium
GAGCGTGTGCGAAACATTGACCTGAGGTAACTCGGCGTGCACAGTTTTTAATAATATCGAAGGCGCTAGTGTTAGCACTGCACTTTGCCCTAACCCTAAACAGATGATGGCAAAGGCTAAGACAAACGGTGCATCCGACCAGTTAAGCATCAAAGCACCGGCTCCGGACAGAAGCGCTCCGAAAGCCATGATTGGTACCATTGACTTAGAAGGCGGAACGAAGCGAGCCAGCAACACATTGCCAATGGTCAGGGGCAGGTAATAAAACATGAAAAACTGACCAATACTGACTTGCGTGAATTCAAGCTGTAGCAAAAGCAGAGGCGTTAGATAGAACATCAGCGCGGCAAGCATTAGCTTTCCGGATAAAACATCGCTTATCAGGATAATGCAGATTCGCCGGTTTTTCAGCATCGTAGAAAAGCTTTTGCCGAGCGATGTGGTGGGCGCGGTGGCCGCCGCAGTGGTGTCGAGTTGTGGCACCCTAATGCCTGTGAAGAAGAACCACGACAAGACTGCAAGACATGCAGCAAACAGCATTGCGAAATCGGTACCTAGCAGCTGAGCAATTACCCCACCAATTGAAGCTGCAGACAAAGAGGCTGCCGTCACTGCACCAACAAAGGTGCTGAGTCCGCGGGTTCTCTCGACATCATTTTTTGCGGTTTTGGTCATAAAAACTTGACAGGAGACTGTTGCAACCGCGTAGCCGGCCGCACAAAGCGCGCGCAAGACTGTCACCTCAGGCACCGTGGTTGCAAAGGCCAAGCCACCTAGACCGATTGTTGATATCACGACACTCCACATGAAAGAGTTTCTGATGCCAATGCGTTCAACGAGCGCCCCGCCAAAGACCGTCCCGAGGCCAGCAAATAGCATGTAGGACATAATCGGTAGCGCAATATCAATATCCACCGCAATCAACGTGTGTTCGATCGCAATATCTTTGACATAGATTGGGAAAAAAGATCTAAGCAGTTCTTCTGAAAAAACAAATAAAAATAGCACTAGCCGAACGTCATAGGCTTTGGGCTCGTACCAGTCTCGCTTTATAGGGGCCTCAGCTGCTTTTTGATTGGTGTTGGTCAACAATTGAAAGTATTTAGAGGTCAGTGCAATCAGTTCTGCAAAAGGCCCCGAGCGCGTGTAAGAAGAGGTTCTTGAGGTCAGGCCTTTTTTTAAACCTTCAATCATGGATACCCAGGTGCCGAGTGGTCTAAAAATTAAAAGCACGATAAAAAAGAGTGCGATTTCAAGTCCGACAGTAAAGGCCACTAGCGAGACGACGACAGCGTCTCCAATCATGACTCGTAACTGTTCATTGACGTATGTTCCACGCAGCCCAACAGTAATCGTCGTTAAGTCAGCGCCAGTTAACGTTTCTTCGAGGGTGTCGTGACTGTTTGCAAACAAGAAGAGGCCCGGCGAACCTCTGGCGTTCTGACCCTGGCTCTGGTCCTCGCGACTTTGGACGTAAGTGTTGCCCTCGCGACTTTTTATTTTAATGAAATGTATCTCAGGGTTATCGGCCAAGACATCTGACAAGTAATCTTCTACACCGACCAGAGAATCAAAGGGGATCCCAAGCTTGAGCGCATCAGAGATTGTCGTTTGAACTGATTTAGCGACAACGTTGCTTTTGAGAACAACCTGAGGCAGCAGAATATCTTTAAAATTGCTGAGCATCAAAAATGTCAATAGCAACGCCGCACCCAGCCCAACCAGCGAAAGTGCTAAATAGGCGCGTCTCGCAAGTTTGCGTTCAACGCTTTTTGTTACGCGTTCGCTCACGTTGGCGTCGTCTTAGAGAAAGCTGCTAGCGCTGAGTTAGCTGCTAGCGCTAAGTTTTTAGCGTCTTGAGCATTTTGTGCGAGTTGACAGACTTCGCTAGTGAAAATAGTATTTTGGTCAAGTGTATTACCCAACATAACTGCTTTCGCTGACGCGACTATCTTATCCAATTTCAACGTCAATAAAAATAAAATTGGCGCCAGCACCAGAAGCGAGGCGATGAACAAGGTCAGGGCCAAATTGATCAGTTGAGTGCGCGCTTTATTGGCAATGCCAATCGCCTCAGCTTTGTCAGATATGAACGTTAACTGAGCCACTGTGAGCCCAAGCGCATCAACAATAGGCCACTGTTGCACAAATACTGGGGTACTGCTGGAGTCTGAAGAGGGTACGTGTCTTTTTGAAAAGGAACCGGACTCGGTGGATAGCTTGGAAGATGCAGGCCGTTTGCCCGCCGACCAAAGCAACTCTTGAGTTGCTGGATTTTTAATTTCAATTGCCAACACGATGGGATTACTTTGTATGACGTTATTGAGCATAAAGGGCACTTGCGCGTTGGTGTTCAACGCAATGCCAGTCACTATACTGCGCTCGATATCGCGCTTCAGTGCTTCTGCAGGAACTTCGATTCTTCCTTCGGTGATGTCAAACAAAAGGTGTTGAAAACGGAAAAACTGCAATGACGCAAGCAAGCTTAGTAAAAAAAATATAACGCCGACGACAACACCGATCAGTTCAAGTTTTTGAACATTGCGCGAGTTCACTATTGCTTTTAGATTGAACATGCTCTCGATCCGAATTAACCTAGGCAACTTGGTAGCAACGTAAGCTTGGCAACTTGTAAGCTCAGCAACTTGGTTGCAATGGTATACCGTAAATGTGCAAACTTCTACTTAAAATCTGACGCGGTCCAATTTAATTTATGAACCAAGTGGGTGTTTCATCGACTTCAGGCACTTCCGAACTTATACGAACCAATCTGGCAATTATGACAAAAAAACAAGAACTTGATCCCGACACCTTGGCATTGATTGAGTGGTGTACCGAGGTTGAAGGATTTTTAGTGGCTGCGGGCGCCAGTTTGCGCGAAGCTCAAGGCTATATCGAAGAGCAGGCTGAGTGGTTTACCGATCAGTTTTATGAGGGCTTAACCCCCCAAGAGGCTGCCAAAGCGTCTCTGAACGAGCCTTAGAGCCTTGTAATGCTAAAATCTTAGCTGTTTTTAACTAGATTTTGCATGTGATTTGCTAGGGATTGCGCGACAGGTTTGCTAGTCTAACGTTTGGCCCAAACTGCTTAGTACCTGATCCTGCTCTGATACATGTCAGCTCTGCTCGAGTGAACGACACCACATAATGATCGCTATTACACTGCCAGACGGTTCTCAACGCCAATATCCAGGCCCAGTGACGGTTGCCGAGGTGGCGCAATCGATAGGGGCGGGGCTTGCCCGCGCTGCCTTGGGCGGGCGTGTCACGCGGGGTGATCAATCCCAGTTGGTGGATACCAGCCATTTGATCGAACAAGATGCTCAGCTTGCACTTGTTACCGGTAAAGATCCCGAGGGCCTCGAGCTGATTCGCCATTCGACGGCGCACCTACTTGCCTATGCTGTCAAAACGTTGTTTCCTGAGGCGCAGGTCACGATTGGCCCCGTGATTGAAAATGGTTTTTTCTACGACTTTTCATATAAACGGCCTTTTACGCTTGAAGACCTTGCGGCCATTGAAAAGAAAATGGCTGAGTTGGTTAAAAAAGACGAACTAGTTACGCGCGAAGAGTGGAAGCGCGATGACGCCGTTGCTTACTTTAAGAGTATCGGTGAGCATTACAAGGCCGAAATCATCGGTGCGATCCCCGGAAACGAAACGATTAGCCTGTACCGAGAGGGCGATTTTATCGACCTTTGCCGCGGCCCGCATGTGCCCAATACCGGCAAGCTTAAAGTGTTTAAGTTAATGAAGTTGGCTGGCGCCTACTGGCGCGGCGATAGCAACAACGAAATGTTGCAGCGCATTTATGGCACGGCTTGGGCCAATAAAGACGATCAAGACGCGCATTTGCACATGCTCGAAGAAGCCGAGCGCCGCGACCATCGCAAAATTGGACGCGAACTTGATTTGTTTCATTTTCAAGAAGAGGGCCCTGGCCTGATTTTTTGGCACCCTAAGGGTTGGGCCATTTGGCAACAAGTTGAGCAGTACATGCGCAACGTGTATCGCGATAATGGCTATCAAGAGGTGAAAGCACCACAAATTCTTGATCTATCGCTCTGGAAAAAAACTGGGCATTGGGATAACTATCGTGAAAACATGTTCACGACTGAATCTGAAAATCGCACCTATGGTTTAAAGCCCATGAATTGCCCTGGGCATGTGCAAATTTTTAACTCAAGCTTGCACTCGTATCGCGATTTGCCCTTGCGCTACGGTGAGTTTGGTCAGTGTCACCGCAATGAACCCTCGGGCTCGTTACACGGCATGATGCGTGTGCGTGGGTTTACGCAAGATGACGGTCACATCTTTTGTACCGAAGCACAAATGCAAGACGAGTGTGCAAACTACACGGCACTCTTGCAAAAGGTGTA
>CANCMG010000177.1 GCA_947378965.1 Alcaligenaceae bacterium
GGCGGCATCATCGGCCTGGAAATGGGTACGGTGTATTCAGCGTTGGGCTCACGTTTAGACGTGGTCGAAATGCAAGATGGCTTGATGCAAGGCGCAGATCGTGATTTGGTCAAAGTGTGGCAAAAGAAAAACGCCCATCGCTTTGATAACTTAATGCTCAACACAAAAACTGTTGGTGCAGTCGCTAAAAAAGACGGTATTTACGTGACGTTTGAAGGTACGGGCGCACCGAAAGATGCGCAGCGCTACGATCTGGTACTGCAAGCCGTGGGGCGCACACCCAACGGTAAAAAAATCGGTGCAGAAAAAGCCGGGGTCGCAGTGAGTGACCGTGGCTTTATCGAGGTCGACCGTCAAATGCGCACCAATATCCCAAATATTTTTGCGATTGGCGATTTGATTGGTCAGCCCATGCTGGCGCATAAAGCTGTGCACGAAGGGCATGTGGCCGCTGAAGTGGCTGCAGGGCAGAAGAGTTATTTCGATGCGCGTGTGATCCCTTCAGTGGCCTACACCGACCCTGAAGTGGCTTGGGTGGGATTAACAGAAGACCAGGCTAAGCAGCAGGGCGTTGCCATCACCAAAGGGCTGTTTCCGTGGGCGGCCTCAGGTCGTGCCATTGCTAATGGTCGTGATGAAGGCTTTACCAAACTGTTGTTTGACGCTGCCACCCACAAGATTTTAGGTGGTGGCATCGTTGGCACCAACGCTGGTGATCTAATCAGTGAAGTTGCGCTGGCCATTGAAATGGGTGCAGATATGGTTGATATTGGTAAAACAATTCATCCACACCCAACACTCGGTGAGTCGGTCGGCTTAGCTGCCGAAGCTGCCGAAGGTCATTGCACTGATTTGCCGCCGGTAAAAAAGAAGTAGTTCGTCGAAGCGCTGTGATGTGACCCTTGGTTTTCGTGCTGCGGTAGCATGGATCGCGAATGTTCTGGCGTGCGACCTTCTAACAAAAAACCGCTCTCTTATTATTTGAAGAGAGCGGTTTTTTTGTAAAGAGCGAATGCACGTGAGAGCGCTACCGTTGACGTGCAACGGCCACCAAGCTCATGTCACAGCGCCACAGTCGAAAACCACGGTACCGCCGCAATCGCAATCAAGCCGACCAGCAAGGCGATGATGTAGGGCCAGATTGCGCCCATCACATCGTCAGGCGAGGCGTCACCGATACGGCAAGCAACGTAAAAGCCCACACCAATGGGCGGCATCATCAAACCAATATTCATGGCGGTGACCACCACCATTGAATAATGAATATCATGAATCCCTAATTTTTTAGCAATGGGAAACATGATCGGTGCCAAGATCAAAATCGCGGGTAAGCCTTCAAGTAAGCAACCCAAAATCAAGAACACCAAGATTGTCACCACCATGAAGGCGGCGATCCCGCCGGGCAGGGTGGTTAAAAATGTTGACAAGCTTTGCACCACGCCGCTTTGTGTAATGGCCCAGGCCATCGCCGAGGCGGTGCCCAAGATTAGTAAGATCGCACCGCTTAACGCTGCAGTTTCGACCAGCATCGTATAGACCTTGCGCCAACCCAGGCCGCCGTACAACACCTGACCAATCATCATGGCGTAGAGCACGGCAATGGTCGAGACTTCGGTGGCCGTTGCTACGCCACCACCGACCGCGCTGCGAATCAAAAAAGGCAACACTAAGGCCGGGCCAGCAATCAACAAGGCCTTCCAGATCATCTTGAAGGTCGAGCGCTTGACGTTATCAAGTTGCTCGTGACGGGCTTTCCAGCGTGCTAGGCCGACTAAGGCCAGCAACAACACGCCCGCAATCACGACTCCGCTTTGAAACAAGCCAGCGATTGAAACCCCAGCAACTGATCCCAAGACGATTAGTACGATACTTGGCGGTACGGTATCTGCCATCGCAGCACCGGTGGCGAGCAGGGCAATCATCTCGCGCGGTTTGTGACCTCGGCGTTTCATCTCAGGAAACAACGCCGGCGCAATGGTTGCCATATCCGACACTTTTGAGCCCGAGATTCCTGACACAATAAATAGCGAGCCAAGTAACACGTATGACATGCCAGCTTTAATGTGACCCAACAACGACGCCAAGAAATCGACGATGGCTTTGCCCATGCCGGTGGCATCGAGCACACAGCCTAGCAACACAAAGATCGGCACTGACACCAGGATCAGGCTTGACATGCCTTCATCCATGCGCCCAATCACGACCATTAAGGGCACGGTGGTTGAGAAGGCCAGATAGCACAGTGCGCCTGCGCCAAAGCAAAAGGCAATGGGCACGCCTGCCACCAAGCATAGGGCAACCAAGATGACCAAGAAAAACAGAATGTTGTAGAGCCCAAGCGAGGTCAGCCAACCCGAGCCGACCCAGCAGAGTGCAGCAAAAGCACTGACCAAGAGCGTCGCACCCAAGAGGTTGAGCTTGCTGACTGTTTGCGCTGCATAAGCGACCAGTACCCCAAGCATGGTCAAAATGCCAAACGCCAACGCCGATACCCTGAAGCTATTGGGGATCCCAAGTGCGGGAGAGGTGACAAACCACTCGTCTTGCGCATACTCGATCGCGGGGGTCACCAGGGCCAGCAGAAACGCAACAATCGTCACCAGTGCGACCGCATGAACAAACCCACGCAGGCGTTCAGGCATCATTTGTAAAAATAGCGTTAAGCGTAAGTGCTCATTGCGATACATGGCGATGGCCGAGCCCAGCATGGCAAGCCACAAAAATGAAATAGAAACGACTTCATCAATCCAGACGATCGGCAGCGAAAACACATAGCGCGACACCACGCCTACCAAGAGCATGACCACAATCACAGTCATCAGCACCGCGCTGATAAATTCGATTGGTTTTAACAGTCGTGACACGAGGGGGCTGGAGGAAAGAGTGAGTTCAGTGGTCATTGTCGTATCTTTGAAGACTTGAATGAAAGTCGAGGGCAACAACAAAAATCTAGTGCCTCGATGAAAATCTTGTTAATGCCTAATAATAAGAATGTGGTGTTAAACGAAAAGCGAGTGCCAAAATAAAAAGCTAGCCTCTAAATAAAAATCCGGATGCCGCTTTTCATCAGCGTTGCATCCGGAGTGTACGTGTGGCGAAGCGACTTGCTTGCGCCATCACTAGACAGCTACGCTTAAGCGAGTTTGCCGCTGTAGCGCTCAAGCATCGACCAGGCCTCGTCGCCGAGTTTGCCTTTCCATTCGGTGTAAAAACCACCTTGGCGCAGACGGTCGCGAAACGAATCTGGCTTGGTCTGATTAAAGACCATGCCTTTTTCAGTGAGACCTTTTTGTAAGCCAGCATTCATGGCGGCCACATCAGCACGCTCTTTCAAGCCTGCAGCGTTGATGTTTTTTGCCACGATTGCGCGCATGTTTTCTGGCAGTCTTTCCCAGGCGCGCTTGTTGGCTAAGAACCAAAAGCCATCCCACATGTGGTTGGTGATCGAGCAGAACTTTTGCACTTCGTTAAGTTTTGCCGTGTCAATAATGGCCAAGGGGTTTTCTTGACCGTCGACCACTTTAGTTTGCAAGGCGCTGTACACCTCGTTAAAGTTGATCGAAGCAGGTGCCGAGTCAAAGGCTTTGAACATTGAGGTCCAGAGCGGTGACACGGGCACGCGGATCTTGAAGCCCTTTAAATCTTCAGCGCTTTGAATTGGTTTGGTAGACGAGGTAATTTGGCGAAAACCGTTATCCCAGATGTTATCCATGGCAACCAGGTTAGCTTTGCCAATTTCTTTGCGCACGTGTGCACCGAGGTCGCCATCAAGTGCTTTCCAGACCGCGTCGTAGTCGCTGAACGCGAAACCGATGCCGGTAATCGACGAGGCGGGCACCAAGGTGGCCAAAATCAAACCTGACAGGGTGAAAAATTCGACACCACCATTACGCACCTGGCTCAACATGTCGGTATCAGAGCCCAGCTGGCTGCTTGGAAAAATACGAATTTCAACGCGCCCGGCGGTTTCCGCTTGAATGGCATCGGCCATTTCTTTGGCGCGAATGTTCATCGGGTGGGTCAACGGCAGATTATTGGCATACTTGTACGAAAATTCTGCTTTAGATTGTGCCCAGGCGCTACGCAAAGGGGCCGCCATGACAATAGCACCGGCGCCAACGCCAGCGAGTAGGTTACGTCGTGTGATTGACATTTGGGTATCCTCTAGTGTGATTTGTATCGTTTCGCATCATAGCAACGAACCCAAGGGTCTCGGCTGTTTTATGTCCCGATGAGAGCTAAAATAGGCGTTTTCCCCTAGCTT
>CANCMG010000178.1 GCA_947378965.1 Alcaligenaceae bacterium
GCCTGGAGGGCGCTCTCGAGTTCTTCGAGTTCACGATTGAGGTAAATCCGTAAAGCCTGAAAGGTGCGTGTAGCCGGGTGTTGACCCTTTTCGCGCGTACGGACGACACTTGACACGAGCTCGGCGAGCTCGAGCGTGGTGTTGATCGGACGTTCTGCGCGGCGAGCATCAATCGCCTTTGCAATCTGAAAAGCAAACCGTTCTTCGCCATATCTGACTATGACCTCCCGCATCTCTTCAATACTGGCCTGCACCAACCACTGTGCAGCTGTCTCACCTCGCGTGGTGTCCATCCTCATATCAAGCGGGCCATCCCGCATGAACGAAAATCCACGCCCTGCATCATCAATCTGCGGCGACGACACCCCCAGATCTAACATCACACCGTCGATGGCTTCTATCCCCAAAGCCGACAAGGCCTCACGCATATCACCAAACGCTTCGTGAATCACCGTGACTCGATGATCCGTTCGCGCCAACTCCCTTGCAACCTCAATTGCTTGAGGATCCTTATCAAACACCACTAGCCGTGCATCGGCGCCCAGCCTAGACAACAGAGCTCTTGAATGCCCACCTCGACCAAACGTTGCATCGACATACACACCCGAAGATCGTCGCGCTTGTTCAGCGGCACGATCCTCAGACAACACGACTCGCTTACCGTAATCAGCCTGGACCAAAGACTCGACAGTCGGCTCGAGCAACACGGGCCGATGGGCAAATTCGGTCACGATTTAAAAGGAAAACTGGTTTAAAACATCGCCCACGCCTTGCGACAAATCAGCAGCCTCGCGGCGTGCCAATTCCGCGGCATCCCACAACTCAAAATGCGCCCCCATACCCAACAACATCACATCGCGCGTAAAGCCAGCTGCCGCACGCAGCTCGGGGGCCACGAGGATGCGACCCGAGCCATCGATTTCTACGTCTTGTGCGCTACCTAAGAGCAGGCGCTGTAACGCGCGCGCTGACATCGGAAAGGCGGCGATTTGTTCGCGCTTGGTTTCCCATTCGGGTCGGGGGTATACCAACAGGCATCCATCTGGATGACGAGTCAGCGTCAGGCGTCCTTTGGCCTGCTCAATCAGAGCATCGCGATGCCGAGTCGGGACGTTGATCCGACCCTTCGCATCAAGCGTGAGAGCACTGCTGCCTTGAAACACCCATTTCCCCACTTAAATACACAAAAACCTACTTTTCACCACTCTAAGCGAATGATTTAGGTAGGTCAAGCGTAAGTTGAGTTTTTTTCAATGGGAACAATGGGTTAGCTGATTATTTGAAATTTATTTGAAAGATTAATATTCAAATAAATCAAAGCTTTGCATCGGTAATTAAAAGTCATTTATGACACGAAGAACAAGGGATTACCCTATGCATCCAATAGTCTGTTGCATAATTTGGCACGAATCGTCAAAAAAATTGAATTAAAAGTGCAAGACAGACCTATAGGCCGGATTCTGTAAGCCTAATGTCTTAGGCTGGCAATCATTCCTCTTGGCGTGCCATTGCTGGCACGCTCTAGCCACCTACCCGCATACTTGAGCGAGCCGCCCGTCGTGACACAAGGTCACACGCATGCCTATTTGGTGTTGCTCCGGATAGAGGTTGCCGCGTTTCACCCTGCAGTGTCGGAACTGACGAGCAGTTCCATCATCACGGCAACACCGTGACAGAGTGTGCCCAAGAGCACACCCCCAATGCAGACTCGTCTCTGTGGCCCTAGTCCTCAGCCCTTGGTTCGCTTACGCGAACATCAGACCGGACGGTCGTTAACCGTTACCCTGCCCTATGGAGTCCGGACCTTCCTCGCTGCCCGAAGGCACCGCGATTGCCCAGTCTGTCTTGCCTGCGCATTGTACGGCCCAATCCCTTAAAGGCTCTGGGTATCAACAAACAGTAAATCTCATGTCCTGCGACAATAGCGGTCTAATGAATCAACCGCGCGCCTCGCGTGCATACAGTCTCACTCATGGCTATCGCTTTAATTTCACTCAGTGCCGTACACCTTGCCTACGGCCATCACCCCTTACTCGACGGCGCGGATGTCACCATTCAATCCGACGAACGCATTGGTTTAATCGGACGAAATGGCGCCGGTAAATCTTCGCTACTTCGTTTACTCGATGGGCGTACACAGCCCGACGATGGCGCGATCACCGTAGCAGGACACGTTCGTGTGGCCACCGTTGAGCAAGAGCCCTTACTCGATGAAAGCCTAACGATCGAACAGACCGTGATGGGCGAATATGATCCCGACAACGAAGACTGGCAGCGTGGCCCGCGCGTCTTGGCCCTGATTGATAAGCTTGGCTTGCCGCCTGAGGCCCTGGTCGGCACACTGTCGGGCGGCATGCGCAAGCGTGTCGCGCTGATTAGCGCGATGGCCAACCAACCAACGCTGCTTTTGCTAGATGAGCCCACCAATCACCTTGACCTGGATGGTATCAACTGGCTTGAAACGACGCTTAAACAATGGCCAGGCAGCGCAATCATCATTACCCACGACCGACGCTTTTTGGATTCGGTTGCAACCCGCATCGTTGAACTCGATCGAGGCAAACTCTTGAGCTTCCCAGGCAACTTTTCTGACTGGCAAATTCATAAGGCGCAATGGCTTGAGTCACAACGCCTTGAAAATGCGCGCTTTGACAAGATGTTGGCTCAAGAAGAAATTTGGATTCGTAAAGGCGTTGAAGCCCGACGCACCCGCAACGAGGGCCGCGTCAGAAGACTTGAGCAATTGCGTGTTGAACGCGTCGCACGGCGCGAACGCCAAGGCAATGTTCAGCTCGCGGTCGATGCTGGGCAGCGTTCGGGCAAGCTGGTCGCCGAGTTAGAGCACGTCAACAAAGCGTTTGGCGATCATTGCGTCGTCAAAGACTATTCGACAATCATCATGCGTGGTGATCGTATTGGCATCATTGGGCCCAATGGTGCGGGCAAAACGACACTGCTCAAACTGATCTTAGGCACCTTACAAGCAGATTCGGGCACGATCAAACTAGGTACCAATTTAAGCGTCGCCTACTTTGACCAGATGCGCAGCCAGTTGGATGAAAACGCGACCCTTGCCGACGTCATCAACCCAGGCAGTGAGTGGATTGAAATTGGCGGCAACCGCAAGCATGTCATGAGTTATCTCGGTGATTTTTTATTCGCACCCGCTCGGGCACAATCCCCAGTCAAAAGCCTGTCAGGCGGCGAGCGCGCGCGCTTGTTACTCGCGCGCTTGTTTGCTCGACCGGCCAACATCCTGGTGCTCGACGAACCCACCAACGACCTCGATATCGAAACCCTAGAACTGCTCGAAGAATTATTGCAAGATTACCCAGGTACAGTGTTGCTAGTCAGCCATGATCGAACCTTTTTGGATAACGTCGTTACCCAAACGATCGCAAGCGAAGGCAATGGTGGCTGGAAAGATTACGTTGGCGGCTTTGGCGACTGGGAGCGTCAGCGCACTACGCCTAAAAAAGCCTCTGCGCTTGAAAAGTTGTCGGCGGCTACTGCACCAAAAAAAATCTCTGCCCCCGAGAAGCTAGCGGCGACCGGTTCGCCCAATCGCGCTGCGTCCACCAGCCAAACAGCCGGCGTGAACCCCACGCTGGCGCAGCCGAGAAACACTAGCGCGGCGCCAAAGGGTGCCAGTAAAGCGCGGGGCGCAAAAATGACGCCTTGGGAGATCAAAGAGCTTGCTCAGCTGCCCGCTGAAATTCAGGCGATTGAGCAAGAGCAGGCGCAGTTAGTCGCTGAACTTGGTAACAGCGAACTGTACACAAACGATTCAGCCAAGCTTGCAGAGATTCAAACTCGAATGACTGAGCTTGAATCGCTATCGATCAAAAAGTTTGAACGCTGGGAGGCGCTTGAGGCACGCAACCAGTAGAAATATTCATCATTTTGCGCGTGAAACCTCGGCGTTCAGGCCGGGGAGGTAGAGCGCGGAACGCGTGAGCGTTCCTCGCTTTGGTGACGCACCTGTCGCGTCCATTTTCGCCACCTGTTGATAGCCATAGCCATCGGCTCGTTGCACGACTGTGCAGCACTTATAGCTAATACCTTGAACTAAACCTGTACTTGTTTGAATATTAAAACTCCCACTGGCGCGAACCGCTACCCGACCAGCATAAGCACCAACTTTCTTACCCTTCGTGACTAC
>CANCMG010000179.1 GCA_947378965.1 Alcaligenaceae bacterium
CAACATCTAGGACTCGCTTCGATCATTGTCACGCATGATCTTGCCGTTGCCCGCCTGTTAGCGCATCGAATGATTGTGATGCGCCGCGGCCGAATCGTTGAAACAGGCTTAACGGATCAGGTGCTTGACGACCCACAACACCCTTACACCCAACTGTTAGTATCTTCGGTGCTTCAGCCATGATGACTCCCGTATTACGCCTCACCAAGGTGAGCAAGCACTTTACGTTACACCATCAAAACGGGTTGACGCTATCCGTTTTGAGTGATGTCAATTTTGAGGTTGCTGCAGGCGAATGCGTTGTCTTAGACGGGGCCTCAGGGATGGGGAAAAGCACCCTTCTCAAATTGATTTATGCGAACTATCGCGCCAGCGCAGGATCCATTCAATACATCGACAAGGGCGGAGAGCCTCTTGAACTCACGACAGCGACTGCGCGTCAGTTGATCGCCGTTCGTCGCCATCAGATAGGCTATGTGAGCCAGTTTTTACGTGTGATCCCAAGAATTTCAACGCTTGATCTTGTGGCTGAGCCCTTGCTAGCAGAGCTCGGTCACGATGAACACGCCATCAAACAAGCCCGTGAACAAGCAAGCACCTGGCTCACACGTTTACGGATCCCAGAGCGCCTGTGGGGATTAGCACCGGCGACATTCTCGGGCGGTGAGCAACAACGGGTCAATATCGCACGCAGCATGATCAAGCCTCGTTCGCTTTTGTTGCTTGATGAACCGACCGCGTCGCTTGACGCACAGAACACTCAAACAGTCGTGACACTCATTCACGAAGCGATTGCGGCAGGTGCTGCAGCAGTCGGAATCTTTCACGATCAGGCGGTTGGCAACCAACTTGCTACACGCCGTATCGACATGACAAATTTTCGGAGCATCACATGCGCGGCTCAGTCGTAATCAAAAACGCCCGACTTATTATGAATCAAGAAGTCATTCAGGGTTCACTCTCAGTTGTCAATGGTCGTATCGATTCGATCGATACGGGCTGTAGTTCGGCGCTTGGTGCCGTCGATTTTGAAGGTGATTTCTTAATGCCTGGCATGGTTGAAATTCATACCGATAACTTTGAACGGCACTTAATGCCGCGCCCCAAGGTCATGTGGGCTGAGAAGCCCGCCTTGATCGCGCACGACGCCGAAATCGCCTGCGCAGGCATCACCACCGTCTTTGATGCACTCGGCGTTGGCGAAGCCGATACAGAAAGTGTGCGTGGTCAAACCTGGGGCCCCGTGCTGTTGGCGCTAGACCAATACACTCAAGACAACCTGCTACGCGCCGATCATTACATTCACGTGCGCTGTGAACTTCCAGCACCCAATACCATTGAACTTTTTGAACCATTTAACGGGCATCCGCGTCTTGGGCTGATCTCTTTGATGGACCATACCCCCGGTCAGCGTCAGTGGGAGGATATTGAGCAAGCGCGCGTTTACTTCACAGGTAAAAAGGGCTGGAGTCACGAAAAATTCGAAGACAAAGTCAGCAATGCTGCGATGCTGCAGAATCAATTTAGCGCTCCACACCGCCAATACTTTGTTGACTACTCAAGGCAAACAGGTATTCACTTGGCCAGCCATGACGACACCACTGAGGCGCATGTAGAGCAAGCCTTTGCTGAAGGCGCCAGCATGTCAGAATTTCCTACAACAGTAGCGGCTGCGCGAGTCGCAAAACAACTGGGTTTACTGACGGTGATGGGCGGTCCAAACGTGGTGCGCGGCGGATCGCACTCTGGCAACGTTTCTGCCACTGAATTGGCTAAGTTGGGCTTACTCGATGTGCTGTCGTCCGATTACGTACCGGGTAGTTTGCTCGGTGCCGTGACACGCTTGGTGCAAGAGGGTGTGCTGAGCTTGCCAGACGCAATTGCCACAGTGACACGACACCCTGCTCAAGCCACTGGCTTAAACGATCGCGGAGCACTAGAAATTGGCTTTAGGGCCGATCTCGTGCGCATGCGTATGCACGAAGCCCCAGGTCAATCAAGTCATGCTTTCGCGCGCTCAGTGTGGCGCGAAGGCTGTCAGGTTGTTTAATTTAAAAGACGGCCAACGCCGAATTTCAATATTCACATAGCTGTAAAGCTTTTGTCATCTCGGCTAGACATACTAATCAGATATTTTTTTATTAATTGACCCTATGACGATCGCCCTCCGCATTACTCACTTGAACAAGCACTTTCATTCAACCAAACAGGCGCTCTGCGATATCAATCTGAGCGCCAATCGCGGAGAAATGATTGCACTGATCGGAGCTTCTGGATCAGGAAAATCAACCTTGCTTCGTCACATTGCGGGGCTGCTTGCGGCGGATCCGATTAGCGGCTCTTCGATTGAAGTTGGTGGCTCGGTGATTCAGAAAGACGGCCGTATCGCCACCGACATTCGTACCTCGCGGGCGAAAGTTGGCTTTGTCTTTCAACAGTTCAACTTGGTGGATCGCTTGTCGGTGATGACCAACGTCTTAGTTGGGCTGCTACACCGCTTGCCCGTATGGCGCGGTCTACTGGGCTTGTTTAACCAAGCAGAGCGTTCAGTCGCCTACCAGGCGTTAGCACGTGTAGGTATTCATGACTGTCACGGCCAGCGTGCCTCAACACTTTCGGGTGGTCAACAACAGCGCGCTGCCATCGCACGCACGCTGGTACAAGGTGCCGATTTAATTTTGGCTGATGAACCCATCGCCTCGCTAGACCCCGAGTCATCGCGCAATGTGATGGAAATCTTGGCGCGCATTAATCGCGAAGACAATTGTACGGTCATCGTCTCACTTCATCAGGTTGAGATTGCACTCAAATACTGCCCGCGTGTCGTCGCTTTGCATCAAGGAAAAGTTGTCTTTGACGGTGCGGCCTCTGCACTGACACCCAAGCTATTGCGCGAATTGTATGGCGTACAAGTCGATGAGCTACTTGCATCGATGCCCCCTACCCAACCAGCCACTAGCGCTCGGCCACCTCTGAATTCGGTGATGTCTATCACTCAAGCCGCTTAACCCTACCGTCTATTTATCGGAGTTGATGACATGCTAAAAAAATTATTGGCCTTGGCCATTGTTTCAATAGCGCCACTCGCATATTCGCATCGTGCGCAGGCGCAAGAGATTAACTTTGGGCTGATTTCGACAGAGTCCAGTCAAAATCTGAAGCAAAATTGGTTACCTTTGTTTGCGGATCTTGAGCGTCAAACCGGCATTAAAGCAAAGCCATTTTTTGCCTCTGACTACGCTGGCATCATTGAAGGCATGCGCTTCAAAAAAGTACAGGCAGCCTGGCTCGGTAATAAAGCCGCCATGGAAGCCGTCGATCGCTCGGGTGCCGAGGTTTTTGCTCAACAAGTGGCGGCTGACGGTAGTTTAGGCTACTACTCGCACTTGGTCGTTTACCGCGATAGCCCTTTGAACTCGGTTGAAGATGTTCTAAAAAATGCCAAATCACTGAGCTTTGGTAACGGTGACCCAAATTCGACCTCTGGTTTTCTAGTTCCTGGCTTTTATGTCTTTGCCAAAAATAATGTAGATCCGAAAAAGATTTTCAAAGTGACGCGCGCAGCAAATCACGAAACAAACTTGCTAACCGTGGCATCCAAACAAGTTGATGTCGCCACCGCCAACAGTGAGGCCTTAGAGAAACTTGAAACGCTTCAACCTGCAAAATTCAAAGACATCAAAGTCATCTGGACGTCTCCGCTCATCGCCTCTGACCCGCTGTTGATGCTGAAGGATCTGCCTGAGGCAACTAAGCAAAAACTCAAAGACTTTTTCTTTGGCTACGGTAAAACTGATGCTAAAGAAAAAGAAATTTTAATGAATATTAGTAAATTGGCTGGATTTCAACCATCTACAAACGCGCAGCTCATCCCTATTCGCGAACTAGATTTGTTTAGCCAGCGCTTAAAAGTTGAGAACGACGAAGGTATGAACGCTGCAGATAAAAAGGCCAAACTCGCTGAGCTTGATAACAAACTTGCCGCTCTGAAAAAGTAATCTCATGAACGCTACGACCTCTGGCTCTGCGCTGTCCGCCCCCCCTCCAAGCAAGCATAGTCTTCTTTGGTATGGGTCTTGGGCAGCGCTGGTACTTGCG
>CANCMG010000180.1 GCA_947378965.1 Alcaligenaceae bacterium
TCTGGGCTACAAAGCCCGCAGATCGGGCAAGCTCGCAATCGAAGTGCCAGCCTTCTATTCTTCGCAGGAGTGTGCCGCGTGCGGTCACACTCATTCAGACAACCGGGTTTCCCAAGCCGAGTTTGTCTGCCAACGCTGCAATCACACAGGCCATGCTGACCATAATGCCGCAGCCATCATCGCCAAGCGCGGTGTGCGGTTGGTGCTTAGTGGTGCCTATGTGCAAAAAAAGAGTAAGAAGTGTGGAATCCTAAAAAACAAGGTAGGTGAGGTAATCTCCGATCCGGTGGCATCCGTGCCATCTACGCTTGGTGAGACCGAGGTAAGTCGTTTGGGTGGCAACATCCCGGCGCTCTGGTCGTTGACCCAAGAAACCCCCGCTACAGCTAAGGCTTAGCGGTGGGAGAGTTCATAGTTGGCAGCGTCAATATAGTGCCAAGTAAGTTCGCCGCTTCGCCGCACCGCTATCGTTGTGCGCGATACCGAGATCCTTCAGCGAGCGACTTCGTCACGTCTTTAAAGCTCGGCGCGATACCGTGCCAACATTTCTTCTTGCGTTTCTGCGGGCGTGATCATTTTCGCCTGCTCATTAATCATCTCGCCCATACTAGGCAGCAGCGAGCGTTCAATGTGACTTTGCATATCCCACAACTTTGAACGCATAAAGGCTTTTGCGCAGTGCAGGTAGGTTTGAGCCACAGTAACCTTGATGATCAGCTTTGGGGTACGCACTTCAGTCGTGCACAGCGCAAGATCTGCAGCATCAACTGACAAACAGGCTGAGCCGTTCACTCGCAAGGTCTCGTCCATACCCGGAATCAAAAATAACATCCCTACCCTACCGGTATGAATAATATTTTCAAGAGTATCTAAACGGTTATTACCAGGTGAATCGGGTATCAGCAGAGTATGAGCATCCACGCTTTTGACAAAGCCAGGTGCCCCGCCGCGAGGCGAGGCATCAAGCATTTGATCCAGACCGACGCTCGAGATCACCACAAAAGGCGAGAGCTCAATAAAGCGCTGACAATGCAGGTCAAGTGCTGACAACTGTTTTTTAACCGCCCGCTCTTTTGCCGGGGCATATAAGCCGCGCAACTGCTCAATGGTCTGGATCATCAATCGCTCAATTACATTGTCACAACGATTTTGCCGAAATGCTGATTTGCACGCATACGTGCAAAGGCATCGGCAAGCTTGTCAAAGCTATAGCTGCTGTCGATTGGCAAAGCGAGTTTGCCTGACTTTAAATGGACAGCCAAGTCTGCCATTGCAAGCCTGGTGATCTCGCGCACCTCGTCGACGCTACGGGTGCGAAACGTCACACCGGTGTACTTAATGCGCTTGAGTGCGTGCAAATCAAAATCAAATTCGGCAAAACGTCCAGCCAGACGACCGACGTTCACAATGCGACCAAGAATCGCACAGGCCTCGATGTTAGGGGTGCCAAACTTGCCAGACAGTTGATCAATAATCAGATCAACGCCCTTGCCACCATTGGCTTCGGTGGCAAGCTTGGGCCACTGAGGGTCGCTGTTGTCAATCGCAAAGTCTGCACCAAACTGTTTAAGTTGTGCGCGTCGCTCGGGGTTAGACGATGTACCGATGACCGTCTTGGCACCCATCAGTTTTGCAATCTGCATCGCCATCAAGCCAACGCCTGACGAAGCACCCTGAATCAGCACCGTCTCGCCTGCACGTAATTCGCCTGCAGTGACTAACGCGTTGTGCATCGTTGTGACGGCGATCGGCAAGCTAGTCGCTTGCTCAAAACTCATCGAGTCAGAGGGGATCGACATCGCGCGCCCAAAGTCAGCCACTGCGTATTCAGCGTAACCGCCCGAGCCCGAACACATGACTCGGTCACCCACCTTGAAACCTTTCACGTTGGCACCTAGCTCGGCAATTTCACCGGCCCACTCAAGGCCAGGCACAGTGCCAGCACCGCCTTGGCTGCCATGCATACCGCCGGCGATCACACCAAGATCGGCGCGGTTCAAGCCCGCCGCACGCACACGCACCAAAACCTGATCGGCCGTTGGGACCGGCTTTGGCGCCTCGGTGATATGAAATCCTTCGTTCGTTAATACAGCTGCTTTCATGTTTAGTCTCCAGTGTCTGTAAGATTTATTTACTCTAGTCGCACTTCGCACTCATGCCGCCATCGACAATGAGTTCGGTGCCGGTAATGAAACGTGCCTCATCCGAAGCTAAAAACAATACCGCATTGGCGGTGTCTCGACCATCGCCCGTAAATGTCATGGGGATGCGGGCCTGCCTACGCTTTAACAAGCCCTCGGCATCGCCACCAGCCTGCGCACCGGCCAATACAGCCTCAACTAAGGGCGTATGTAACAAGCCAGGTAGCACTGAGTTTACGCGGATGCCTTTTTTGGCATACTCAACCGCAACCACTCGACCAAACTGTATGACACCGGCTTTTGCTGCGGCGTAACCCACCTGAGGCGCACCCGAAAAGCGAATGCCCGAGGTCGACGAAATGTTGACGATTGAGCCAGCACCTTTCGCCTCCATGATGGGCATCACATATTTACACATCAAGAAAACAGTCTTCAGGTTGATATCGATCTGAGAATCCCAGTTTTCTTCGCTCAGCTCGATTGGGCCACCGCGCACAGGCCCGCCCACGTTGTTGACCAAGATATCGACTGTGCCGTATTGCTTCAGACATGCAGCCACCAATCCTTGAATCGCTTTACTGTCTGTCACATCGCAGGTGTAAGGGGTAACGTCGCCGTCAAACTCTTTGATCAACGCCAGTGTGTCGGTCATGGCGGCCATATCTTTATCCACTGCGAACACGCGTGCACCTTCTTGCGCAAAGCGCATCGCGATCGCCCTGCCATTACCCCAACCAGGGCCCACGCAACCGGCGCCTGTGATGATTGCGACTTTATTGGCGAGCCTACCTTGAGATTGCGTCATACGATATCTTTAAAAAAGGTCATTAAGGAGTGGTTGAGGTCAAACCGCCATCCACCACGATTGTTTGGCCAGTGATGTAGCGCGCTTCGTCGCTTGCTAAAAACACAACGGTATTGGCCACATCCCAAGCATCGCCCATATACCCTGCGGGCACCTGCTTATGGCGATGCGCCACAAAGCCTTCAAAATCGCCTTTGGCGTATTTGTCAGCCAAGCGCTTGACCAACGGAGTAAACACCAAGCCGGGGGCAACGCAATTCAGGCGAACACCACGCTCGGCATACAACACACCCGTCGTTTTGGTCAGTTGCATCAGTGCGGCTTTACCTGCCGCGTAACCCACTTGAGGTTTACCTACGTAGCGCAAACCTGCCACAGACGAAATACTAACGATCGAGCCCTTGCCTTGTGCCTCCATGATGGGCAGCACATATTTACACGCCAAGAACGCGGCCTTGACGTTGATGTCCATCTGATCATCCCAGATCTGCTCGCTCATACTCACTGGATCACCGGGCTCAGAGCGTCCGACATTGTTAATCAAAATATCGATACGTCCGTACTGCGCCATACAGGCATCGACTAATTTTTTAACCTCGTCAGCTTGCGTCGCATCGGCCGTGATCACGTGTGCGACACCGCCCTCATCTTCAATAATTTTTTTAGTTTGCTGGGCCGCTTCGAGGTTGAGGTCAGAACCGAAGATGCTAGCGCCCTGTCTAGCCAACGCCACAGAAATCGCCTTGCCGTTACCCCAGCCTTCGCCAAGCGTGCCGCAACCGGTCACCAAGGCGACTTTGCCATCTAATCTAAACACAGTGATTCCTTATTGATCTTGAGAGGGTTTTAGCTATATTACCTGCCCAACATCAGCGCGGCAAAAGCACGCTGCACATCGGGATGAGCCGTATAGAAAACGGTCATGATCGGCCCAGTGCGTACAACCAAGCGCGGGGCGAT
>CANCMG010000181.1 GCA_947378965.1 Alcaligenaceae bacterium
ATTGGCGTCGGACAGCTAGTGAAAGCCAAACCAGACGGCTACACACTTGCCGCTGTTTGGAATGGCCCCCTGACTGCAAGCCCGCACAATCAACCGGTGACCTATCAGCCGGATGACTACATCCCCTTGATTCAATTTTCGAAGGCGCCCTTTGTGCTTTGCGTTCGACCAGACTTTGCAGCAGATAATGGCTCAGATTTCATTGCCCTGTTAAAAAGCGCGCCTAACCGGTATACCTACGGAACGGAAGGGCTCGGGGGCTCGCTGCACTTAGGACTTGAACGGATTTTTAAAGTGCTCGGTGTGCAGGTTCAAGCCGTGCCCTTTAGTGGTGCGACGGTTACCGTGAGCAATTTTTTAGGCGAGCACATTTCAATTTATGCGGGCGGTATTGCGAGCATTTTGCCGCATATGAAAGCGGGCCGTGCCAAATGTCTACTGTTGACCTCTGCCTCCAATAATCCAGTCTTTCCTCAGGCGAGTGGTTTAGATGGGTTGGGGATGGCAGCTTATGAGATGTTGACCTGGCGGGTCATTCTTGCACCCAAGGGCACGCCTGTTGATGTGCTAAAAAGACTCGAGCAGGCGTTTCTTAAAGCAGTGACTGATCGACGCTTCACTGACTATTTGAAAGAGCAAGGCGAGACGCCTGCAACGCTGTCTGGCGAGGCTTTGAGGCAATATATCGACAAAGAATATGCAGTACTCGGAGATGTGCAAAAAGAGCTTAACCAAGGCGCTCCCTCTCGTTAGGTATTGCCCCTTGTTAAACAAAGCGTAGAGTACGACTGTCTCAATGACCAGTCACGCGAAACGCCGGCTCGGCAATTCGGGGACTTGTCCAAGTTCAGCGAGACCCAGACGGTAGTGCCAGTAGTGCCAAGATTTTGGGTTGAACTGACCCGCTTGTGCGTGTGCGATTGCATCGCGTAATGAATCGTCACCCAGCCGCACTGCCATCTTTTGCACGTCGGCATAATCCCCGATATTCATGACCTGAGCGATGATCCGCTGTGGCGAAATGACTGCTTCGGTAGGCGTGAGCCACCAGATATATTTGCGCGCCATTTGTAGAAGCCAAGAATGATCCGCAGCAATCATTTTGAAAATATTTACCAAGATAGGAGACCTTTATTTTACCTGAAAGAGACTGTTCGAACGAGTAGTTTTAAAGCCCCAACTCACCCCAAATCGCATCCACTCGCGCCTTGGTGACGGCATCCATCGTAATCGGCGTGCCCCATTCGCGTTGAGTCTCGCCTGGCCATTTGTTGGTGGCGTCGAGGCCCATTTTTCCGCCTAGCCCTGAAACGGGGGAAGCAAAATCCAAATAGTCGATGGGCGTGTTTTCAACGAGCAACGTATCACGTACGGGATCCATCCGCGTTGTCATCGCCCAGACGACTTCTTTCCAGTCGCGCGGGTTGATGTCTTGATCGACGACCACGATAAATTTTGTGTACATGAACTGGCGCAAAATACTCCACAAGCCAAACATCACACGCTTAGCATGCCCCGGATACTGTTTACGAATCGACACCACGGCTAAGCGATAGCTACAGCCTTCGGGTGGCAGATAAAAGTCAACAATCTCGGGTAACTGTCGGCGCAAAATCGGTACGAAGACTTCATTGAGTGCCACGCCTAAGACGGCAGGTTCATCGGGCGGTTTGCCCGTATACGTGGTGTGATAGATCGGGTTGCGACGCATGGTGATGCGTTCGACTGTAAAGACCGGAAACCAGTCTTGCTCGTTATAGTAGCCAGTGTGGTCGCCATAGGGGCCTTCGAGTGCCAACTCATAGTCAGAGGCAGGCGGCGGATTCACACCTTGAGGGACAACAGGTTTGATGGCGCGCGGATCTGAACTAGGCAGTAAGTGCCCTTCAAGAACGATCTCGGCAGTCGCCGGAACCGACAGGTCGCTGCCAAGCGCCTTGGTGACTTCAGTGCGTGCGCCGCGTAGCAAACCTGCGAATTGATATTCAGACAAACTATCCGGTACAGGTGTGACGGCGCCTAACGTGGTGGCTGGGTCAGCACCCAACGCTACCGCGATGGGGAAGGGCGTACCAGGGTGTGCTAGCGCGTGGTCTCTAAAATCTAGTGCGCCTCCGCGGTGCGACAACCAACGCATGATGAGTTTATTGCGACCAATCACTTGTTGACGATAAATTCCCAGGTTTTGTCGACGGGCGTTGGGCCCCCGCGTAATCACCAAACCCCAGGTGAGCAACGGCGCAATGTCGCCGGGCCAGCAAGTTTGAATGGGCAGTTTGGCCAGATCCACATCTTCGCCTTCCCAAATGATCTCTTGACATGGTGCGCCGCGAACAGTTTTGGGGCTCATGTCCCACAAGGCTGCTTTGAGCATCGAAACTTTGGCCAAGGCGTCGCGAAAACCTTTTGGGGCTTCGGGTTCGCGTAACGACGCAAGCAGTTCACCGATCTCGCGCAGGGCGCTTACGTTTTCGGCGCCCATCCCACGCGCCACCCGGGTCGGAGTGCCAAACAAGTTTGCTAAGACTGGCATCGATGCCGGTTGGCCGTTGTGGAGGGCGCGCTCAAACAAGAGGGCGGGACCCTCAGCTTTGAGGACGCGATCTGCAATCTCGGTCATTTCAAGCGAAGTGGACACGGGTTGACCGATACGCTTGAGTTCGCCCGAACGTTCAAGCTGTGCAATAAAATCTCTTAAGTCTTTGTATTTCAAGGTCTTGATCCGCCAAAACGGTTACAGTTCTGAGATGCACACAAGGTTAACACCCGTCACGCTTGCCCTCAGGGTGAAGCAATCATGACCCTACGGCGCTTGAGCCCTCGAAGTGGTCAGGTCGTGGCGTGCTCGAGGGCGTGAACATGTTGACTCTTTTGCTTGCGGGCTGTCAAAGCGGCGTAATCACGATCTTGCAGATTGATCGGGCGGCGCGATGGTGATGTTGTCTCCCGCCTGGGCCGTGACGCAACAACTGGTGAGCGGGCTCTACCGCAATCTGGCAGAGTTTGTGCGAACTTGCGCGATCTACCTCGGGATTTCAGTGCTGGTGGCTGGCACGATGGTACTGACGATGCCCACGCTGCGCGGGCAGGCCTTGCAAATTCATTCTGCACTGCTTTACGCGCTCGTACCCGATGCCTTGATTCCGCTGCCAACGACAAATACAAGCGCACCGATCGGTACAATCGTTGCTGCGGTTGATTTAGAGCCCATTCGGGGTGAAACCTTGCCACCCTCGGTAGCAGGGCGCTGGCCCTCCGTGGTTGTGCCGACGACGCCAAGCGCAACCTCTCGGTTAGATCTGGCGATGCCAATGAGTTCGTCGACGCCTGGCTTGGCTGAACAAAACAGCGTAGGCGCTAACGTCGCATCGGCCTCTGCGGCAGTAACGCCACAAGCGGCCGCCGCCGCAAAGACCGCCTTGGCCACGGTGCAGCATGATTTAGCCACGGCGGCGCAAGCTCCTGCGACGGCCGGTGGCGCGAGTCTTGCACAGGTGTTGCAGCGCCATTCCTTAAGTCAAAACCAGCAAGACGCTTTAATTCAGTATCTGTCTCGCAAGTATTTGGTCGCAAGCCAAGCCGCTCAAATGTTTGTTGAAACCGCCTATGTGGTGGGTGATGAGTTAAAAGTCGACCCTCTGCTGCTGTTAGCGATCATCGCGACGGAGTCACGTTTTAA
>CANCMG010000182.1 GCA_947378965.1 Alcaligenaceae bacterium
TCCCAAATTAACCGCTAATTGGTTCTGACTGTGTCCTATATTCTGCCTGTGCTCGGCTCTTCTGTATTGTCCCAGTTTCGTCAAGAACGCCTGTTGGCGAAGTTCAAAGCGCAGGGCTTGCCTATTGCAGCCGTGACGGCGCGTTTTGAGCATTTTGTTTGGTGCGAGCAAGCGCCTGATGCGGCCACGGTACAGCGTTTGCAACAGCTCCTTGATTACGGGCCAACCGCCAACGCTTCAGAGCCGCAAGCCTCCGACTTGATTTTGCGGGTGATCCCGCGCCTAGGCACGATTTCTGCCTGGGCCAGCAAGGCGACCGACATTGCACACAATTGCGGCTTTGCGAGTGTGCTGCGTATTGAGCGTGGCATTCGCTATGTTTTGACCCCCGAGCGCAGTTGGTTAAAAACACAAAAACTTGATGCCGCGATGCTGGCACGGGCCGCTGATTGCCTGCACGATCGCATGACCGAGACCGTCGTTGACGCAGGCTTTGATCCCCAGGCGCTGTTTGCTTCGCTGCCGGGCAAGCCGATGCGCACCGTTGAGGTCATGGCGCAAGGTAAGCAGGCGTTGCTCGAGGCCAATACGGTGTTGGGCCTGGCCTTATCTGATGACGAGATCGATTATTTAACCCAATCGTTTACTGAGCTGGGGCGCGACCCCACCGACGTTGAGCTGATGATGTTTGCGCAGGCCAACAGCGAGCACTGTCGCCACAAGATCTTTAACGCGCAATGGGTCATCGATGGCAAGCCCACCGATAAAACCTTGTTTGGCATGATTCGCGAAACCCATGCGGCGCAGCCTATGGGTACCGTGGTGGCTTACTCAGATAACTCAGCCATCATGCAGGGTGGCGAGGCGTTGCGCTTTCAAGCGGCGTTACCTGGCGGTGCGCAGGGTGGGGTCTATGCCGCCAAGCCTCAACTTGTGCACACCGTCATGAAAGTCGAAACTCACAATCATCCCACTGCTATTGCCCCTTTCGAGGGCGCGGCAACCGGCGCCGGTGGCGAGATTCGCGATGAAGGCGCCACCGGCCGAGGCTCGAAGCCCAAGGCTGGATTGGCAGGTTTCACGGTTTCACATCTGCGCTTTGATGATGCGCCACGTGTCTACGAAGCCGATCATCACGGCAGCCCCGACCGTATCGCGAGCCCTTTAGCGATCATGATCGAGGGCCCCTTGGGTGCGGCGGCCTTTAATAATGAGTTTGGTCGCCCCAATTTGCTGGGCTATTTCAGGTCGTTTGAACAATCTACTGCCGACACCCGTTGGGGCTATCACAAGCCCATCATGATCGCGGGCGGCTTAGGCAGTATCGATGCCGGCTTAACCAAAAAAGACGTGATCCAGCCGGGTGCGCTGTTAATTCAATTGGGTGGTCCCGGTTTGCGGATCGGCATGGGCGGCAGCGCCGCGTCAAGTATGTCGGTAGGTTCAAACACTGCAGCACTCGATTTTGATTCGGTTCAGCGTGGCAACCCCGAGCTCGAGCGCCGTTGCCAAGAGGTGATTGATCGCTGCTGGCAACAAGGTACAAATAACCCGATTGTGGCCATTCACGATGTGGGCGCCGGTGGCTTGTCTAACGCGTTTCCAGAGTTGGTAAACGATGCAGGTCGTGGTGCAACCTTTGAACTTAAGCGCGTGCACCTTGAAGAATCAGGCATGTCGCCCGCCGAGATCTGGAGCAACGAATCGCAAGAGCGTTATGTCCTGGCGGTAATGCCGCCAGATCTTGAGCGCTTTAGGGCTATCGCCGAGCGCGAACGTTGCCCGTTTGCGGTGATCGGAGTCGCCACCGAAGCGCGCCAGTTAACCGTGCTGAACGGCGAAGGCTTGCCCGGCTTAGACCAACTCGCAGCCAAGCAAGACTTGCGTCCAGTCGACGTGCCAATCGACGTCATCTTAGGCAAGCCCCCACGTATGACGCGCGACGTCAAACGCTTGCCTGGCCAGACTGCGCCCTTAGATTTAACTTTAATTACGCTCGATGACGCCATCACGCGGGTCTTGCAACATCCAACAGTTGCCAACAAAACCTTTTTGATCACCATCGGTGATCGCACTGTCGGTGGCTTATCCAGCCGTGATCAGATGGTCGGCCCGTGGCAAGTGCCCGTTGCTGATTGCGCGGTCACCTTAGCGGATCACGATGGCACGCGCGGTGAAGCGATGGCGATGGGCGAGCGCACGCCGCTTGCCGTGATTGATGCCGCCGCCTCAGGCCGCATGGCCGTGGCTGAAGCTTTAACCAACCTGGCCGCCGCAGATGTCGCTCGCCTTGAAGATATCAAGCTGTCAGCCAATTGGATGGCCGCGTGCGGGGCGCCTGGGCAAGATGCGGCGCTGTACGACACGGTGGCTGCCGTCAGTAAACTGTGTCAAGAGGTTGGGTTGTCGATACCGGTGGGTAAAGATTCGTTATCGATGCAAACCGGTTGGTCGCAAGACGGCGAACAGCGTAAAGTGATTGCGCCTGTGTCGTTAATCGTGACAGCTTTTTCACCGGTGCAAGATGTTCGCACATCGTTAACGCCGCAACTGCGCACTGATGTGGGCCCGACCAGTTTGATCTTGATTGACCTGGGCGGTGGTAAACAGCGCATGGGTGGCTCGATTCTCACACAAGTTTGCAATCAACTCGGTGAGCAAACGCCTGATCTCGACGATGCGCAAGCCTTACGCACGTTCTTTGTGACGATTCGTGCGCTTGCACAGTCGGGTATTGTGCTGGCGTACCACGATCGCTCTGACGGCGGTCTGTTGGCAACGGTTGCCGAGATGGCCTTTGCGGGCCATACAGGCGTGTCGCTCAATATCGACATGTTGTGCTTTGATCACAATGCGCAAGACTGGGACGCCTACAATATTCGCGCCGCACAAGTTGCCGTGCAGCGCAATGAATTGACCCTCAAAGCCTTGTTCTCAGAAGAGGCCGGTGCAGTGATTCAAGTGCCAACGGCCGAGCGCGATGCTGTGATGCAAGTGCTGCGTGCGGCTGGCCTATCTACACATTCGCATGTGATTGGTTCGCCTAACACCACTGACACCCTCGAAGTGTTTCGCGACGGCAACCGCATCTGGTCGCGCCCACGTGCCGAGCTCGGCACTCTCTGGAGTGATGTCAGTTACCGTATCGCGATGCGGCGCGACAACCCAGCCTGCGCCAAGGCTGAGCTAGATCTTTGGGCCGACGCAACAGACCCTGGCATGTCGCCCCAAGTGCAGTTTGATCCCCAACAAGATGTTGCAGCACCTTACATAGGCACGGGTGCGCGCCCACGTGTGGCAATCTTGCGCGAGCAGGGCTGCAACAGCCAGGTTGAAATGGCCTGGGCTTTTGATAAAGCTGGTTTCGAAGCCGTTGACGTGCACATGACTGATTTGCAAGCCGGCACCGCAGACTTATCAAGCTTTAAAGGTTTGGTGGCTGTGGGTGGCTTTAGTTATGGCGACACACTTGGTGCAGGCGAGGGCTGGGCACGCAGTATTTTGTTCAACAACCAATTGTCAGACCAGTTTGCCCAATACTTTGCACGCACCGATACCTTTGGTTTAGGTGTGTGTAACGGTTGCCAAATGATGGCAGCCTTAGCCGCCATGATCCC
>CANCMG010000183.1 GCA_947378965.1 Alcaligenaceae bacterium
TGCATGACACAGGCTTTTTTGCATATTCGGTGAATCGCCGCATGAATAAACATGGCTGTGGGTTCAACCGCGTGCTTACCAGCCAGAATATTGCCTAGGCCATCAATCATCACAATATCGTCAGCGGTGATCTCGCTCCAGAGCAAACCGCGGGGGTTGAGCAAGAACCGCCCTGAGTGATCTTGCAGCTCTACGCTGAAGTGATTGCACACTCCTTCGGCTAAACCGTGGTGTGCGGCCGCCCGTAAGGCTAAGGCGAGGTCGGCTCGTAGGCGGGCAACAGAAGGTGAGTCAAAGTCTTGTTGGTGCATGATTAGGCTGTTAAAGGGCGAAGGGTGACTTATTGTAGACGCAGCATTTAAGGGACTAACGGATGTCAGTCGAGTATCGTTTTGGACGAAACTTTTGTCAGGGTAAAAACCACCCCTCATCCGCTTAGTTTACGGTCAGGCGCGATAAGGGACTATTCACCATTTGCAAAAACACTCTGACTAACGCTCAAAAACTCAAAAACTCAAAAACTCACGTACATGTTTTGTAACAACATTCGTCTGCACCGAACCCACCACAGGCCGCCACGCCAAATGCCCCCAGTTTGAATCCACCTCGCGATACGTCGCATGCTGAATCCCCTGCGCAAGGTCTTTAGCACCCTCAACGCCCAGCAACCGATCTTGCGAGCAAGGCAGCACCAGCACCTTAGCCGTGACGCGTTGCAACGCTTGCTTCAAATCCCCACCAAAAGGCTTAGTGACGTCATGCTGCGACGAGGCCTGATATCGGCGCATAATCCCCATGGCATCCCAATGCGCAAACCAATCACCTGCAGCCTGCGCCTCTCGTTGCACCTGCGCGTAGTCGGTGGTTTCTAGATAGTCATCCGTCACAGTCCAAGCAAAATAATGTTTGCCCGCAGCAAGCTGGGCCGCCTTGGGTTGAACGGTGTAAGCACCGCCCTGCCAATTCGCATCAAGCTCAATGAAATCAAACATGCGGGCTGTGGCGATTTTGAAGGTGTTATTGGCTTGCCAGCCGGGCACCAGCAACACGGCATGACGCACTGAGTCGGGGTAATGAATCAACCACTCAAGGGTTTGAAAGGCGCCCATCGAGGCGCCTGCTAGCAAAGCAACTTGTGTCGTTGCACCAAGCCCCAAGCCATCGCGCGCCAACAAGTACTGGGCATGCACCATGTCTCGAATCGAGTAACTAGGAAACCGCTCGTGCAAGCCGTCAGCGGGTTGGGATGAGGTGCCTCCGCCGATGGCATCGGTGCACACAACGCAGTAGTGATCAGTGTCGTAAGCGCGCCCAGGGCCGACGTGTTCAAGCGTGCTGTGGCGCAGGTTGCCCGTGCCGGGCATGACTAAACAGAGATTGTCACGCTTGGTGTTGAGGGTGCCGTACATGACGTAGCCGACGCGCAGTTCGGGCATGGTTTCGCCGGATTCGAAGGTGAAGTTGTGGATGGTGAACGTACCTTCGACTGCTGGGGGGCGGGTGCTTGTCATGGTGGTTAGTCTCTTTTTTTGATCAAGCTATTCTAAGGCTAAAGAGTTTTACCATTGATTAATCGTTCCCCTAACTGCTGATGACATCCCTTAGAATATTCTTCGAGGTTTACTGGTGGTAGTTTTGCTTTTACGGTACGAAGCCCGTGATGATAAACAGAGTAGTAGGCGCGACTGACGGCAGACCGATGAGCAGCTTCGGTGTTGTGTTCAGATAGCCGAGCCGCAATCGCTAATATGTCTGTTGGCTTAACGGGCATCGCAGTTCTCCTCTAAAGGGCTAGCCGCAAAAAGCACTAAGTCTGTTAAGGGATTTTCGTGTTTATTTCGAATGGCTCTGCGCACGTACCACGAAACATCTACGAACTGATCAAAGGTGCAGTCGACACCAAACTCGATTCCTAATGATATGTCCATGTCGACGTCGTTGCATAAGTAGCAGACTTCTTTTGCACGAAAGCCTTGCTCAGCGAGCGCGCCTAATGCAGTGAACATTACGTCAGAGATTTTTTGCCCAGTAAAATTGAGCGCTTGCGCACGTAGCGCAAAGAGTGTTGCGAACTCTGGTTCGATCTCGTCAAGAAAAGGACGCCCTGAAATCGCCTCAAGTTGTTTGACCCAGGGATAATCAAAAATCGAATAGTCGACAATTCGAGAGCAAACAAAAACTGGTTTAGCGGAAGGTGAGATATAAAGCGGTGAAGGGTATGAAGAAGGCTGTTGAATACGAGCCAAGTCATAAGCGTCGAGGTCAACTGAGACTTGTCGGTTAGCTAGTGCATGCATAGGTGTTGTTCCGGGTGAAGATAGTGTTGATGCGATTTGCGTGCAAGCGATTGTGCTGAGCTGAAGGAAATTATTTTTCAGTCAACGCTGGCCAAACACACAAAATTTTGCGCTCGGCATTGTCTCTTGATCTTGTCGACAAATCGACTACGTATGGATGTTTAAAGCATAGCAAAGGGTTTAAGAAACGTGTGTAACCAAGTGTTTCTGAATGTATGCTTTGTTTCCTGTCGGCATCATATCGGTACGATTGAAAGTGGTTTGACCTCTATGCGTGATCGCCGTAGACTCACTCACAATTCGAAGCATCTGTAACTGAGAAAAAATGACCGCAATCGTTTCATGGAGTGGTGGTAAAGACTCTTGCCTGGCGTTGTATCGAACGCAACAGACGATGCAGGTAACTGGCCTATTAACGGCCTTAGACGAAACCGGTTTAAAGGCACGCTCGCACGGGGTAAGCCGCGCGCTGCTTGTGGCGCAGGCGCAGGCCTTGGGGTTGAAAAACTATTTTCTGTCTGCGACCTGGGCTGAGTACGAGAGTTTGTTTATTGAACAACTACAGGCGACCGCCGCAGACGGTGCTCGGCATGTGATCTTTGGCGACATTGATCTTGTGCCGCACAAAGAGTGGGAAGAGAAAGTATGCGCCAAGGCGGGCCTGCAAGCCCAGTTGCCGTTATGGAACGAAAATCGTTTGGCCTTGGTGCAAGAGTTTTTATCGCTTGGCTTTAAAGCGCGCGTGGTGTGTGTAGACGGGCGATTTTTAGATGCCTCGTTTGTGGGCTGTGAGTTTGATCAGGCTTTTATTGATCGGCTGCCTGTTGGGGTCGATGTCTGTGGTGAAAACGGCGAGTTTCATACGTTTGTTTATGACGGGCCTAATTTTGAAGCGCCCGTGCCGTGGAAGAGTTTAGGAAAAGAAACGTACATGTCACCGCCTGAGTATGGGAGCCAGACGTATTATTTTGACTTGCTGGGGGTTTGAGGTACTTTTTAAGCAGAAAAATATTTGGGCAAGCTGTGCCTTTTACGTCCCGTACGAAGCGCTATCGACACGCTTAAGCAAACACCACGCTCGTGCGGCCACAGAGCGATGGCCGCGCAGCTTTGCGCACGACAATTTGCACATCACGACCTAGGCGGTTCAGGCACTCGAGCATTTTAGTTTCACTGATGCCGCGAAATTGACCGCGCAGCATGCCAGACACTTTGGGTTGGGGCATACCTAAGATGCTAGC
>CANCMG010000184.1 GCA_947378965.1 Alcaligenaceae bacterium
CTAGTCTCGACACTAGTCACAAACCACAGCCCTTTTAATTATGCAAGCCACAAAATGATGCAAGCCACAAAACAAATCCAAGCTGGCGTTTTAAATATCGGCTATGCCGAGTTGGGCCCTGTTAACGGCCCCCCAGTATTTTTGCTGCATGGGTTTCCGTACGATATTCAAGCTTACGCCGAGGTCGCGCCGCTGTTGGCTGCCGCGGGCTGTCGTGTGATTGTGCCGTACTTGCGTGGGTATGGTTCAACGACATTTTTGAAGGCAACGACACTGCGTTCGGGCGAGCAGGCGGCCTTAGGGGCAGATTTGTTGGCGCTCATGGATGCCTTGCAGATCCCCAGCGCCTACTTGGCAGGCTACGACTGGGGCGGGCGAGCCGCTTGTGTGGTGGCTGCGTGTTGGCCCGAGCGCTGTAAAGGTTTGGTTTCTTTTAATAGTTACAACATTCAAAATATCGCCCAAGCGTTGGTGCCCGACACGCCCGAACGCGAGCATCGCTTGTGGTATCAGTATTATTTTCATAGCGAACGCGGCCGTGCCGGGTTGCAACAAGACAGGCAAGGTTTAATTCGCTTGCTCTGGCGTTTGTGGTCGCCAACGTGGGGGTTTGACGAGGCAACCTTCGCACGTAGCGCGCCGTCGTTTGATCATCCTGACTTTGTTGAGGTAGTGATTCATTCGTATCGCCATCGCTTTGGCTTGGTCGCGGGCGACCCAGCCTACGCTGACATCGAAAGTCGTTTAGCGCTCGAGCCTGTGATCACTGTGCCAACCATCACGTTTGACGGAGCAGACGACGGCGTACGCCCGCCTTCTACCCCCGAGGCGAGCGCCCATCGCTTTGCTGGGTCACGCTCGCACCGCGTGGTACCGGGCGTGGGGCACAACATGCCGCAAGAAGTGCCAGCAGTGTTTGCGCAGGCTGTGCTTGAACTGATTAAAGCGGGGTGAGTAAGCGACTTGAACTGATCCGCCCACACCCCTTAGGATGAATGCTGAAAGTCAATTGAAGTCAGCGATGTGAAGCAATTTTGCTCGGCTGTGCACGTCAACTGAAGTGAACCATTCGGTCAAACACATGCTTAAAAATCTAGCGATCTGCAACAGTATCGATCACGCCTTGAGCCGAATTGATCCAAACGATTCGAGGCAGTTAGCGCGCCTGACCTTAGCATACATCGCCTTTAATGCAGTGTTTTGGGCGCTGATGGCCATCATCAGTTACACCGCACCGCATAAAGACAGTATCGAAGAGCTTTTCTGGATGCAGTCGCCTGCTTGGGGTTACCCAAAATTTGGGCCAATCGGCACTTGGTGGGTGCATGCGTGGGCCGCTGTCTTTGGGCGCTCGTTTTGGGTTACGTATGTGGCAGGGCAAGTCAATGTCGCCCTAATGCTGCTGGTGGTGTGGCGCCTCAGTTTGCTTTGTGTGAGCCCAGCACGCGCCTTGATGGCGGTGGTACTGACTAGTCTGATTGTTTATCACAACATTAACGGGTTGCAGGTCAGTTCAAATCTGTTGCAGCTTTTTCCGACTGCGTTGTTTGTTTGGGCCTTGTTGTTGGCGGTGCGTCAACCGCAATGGTGGCGCTGGGCGTTGGTGGGCGTTGCCGCCGCGGTGTGCCTGTTGACTAAATATAGCGCGGGGATTTGGTTTGCCGTGATGGGGGTGTGGTTGCTGCAAGATGTGCGCAGCCGCAACCGGTTTGCCATCGTGGGGATTGTCGTGGCGATTGTGGCGGGCGGTATCGCGTTGATCCCGCACATTGAATGGATGCTGCGCGAAAACGCGCCCACTTTGCAATATATGCAAAAGCAGGTTGGGGCAGAGGTCAATCACTTTAAGCGCGTGCTGAGCTTTTTAGCCAGCCAGGCGGGCAAGCTTTCGCCGTTGTTGATTGTTTTGTTGGAGTTGAGATTTGGCTTTAAAGAAAAAGCGCAAAACCCGATCGCGTCAACCCCGATGACTCAAAATGCTGAATGGCGCTTCATCAGCTTTGCCGCGCTAGGGCCCGTGATCTTAACGTCGTTGCTTGGCACGGTGTTTATTACCTTAAATGCCAATTGGGCCACGGCATTTTTTGTGCTGCTGGGCTTATATGCGTTGCGTTGGGTGCCCGCGCTTGATGCAAAAGTGACAGTCGGGCGAGTGCTGAGTGTCGGCTTGATCTTGAACGTGCTGATGGGCGTTGGCATGGCGCTGTACTACGGTGTGGTGGCAGATGTGCTGGGTAAAACAGGTCGTGCCAATTACCCTGCTAAGCCCTTGGCCAGTACGCTCGATAAAATCTGGGATGAGCAAAAACTTGGCCCTTTAAAAATCGTGATTGGCGAAACCTGGACAGCCGGCACGGTGTCGGTCGTGTCTAAGTACCAACCGCTTGTGCTGCCCTATGGTCTCTATAGCCAAACCAGAGCGGTCACGCCCGAGTTAATCAAACGCTGCGGCGCACTTGTGGTGCTCGATCTTGAAGAGATGCGCAATCGCATCAGCCCCGAGATCCAGTCCTTTCTCGATCGCGCCACCAAACAAGGGTCGTTCGAGCTCTACTGGAACCGCTACAAAAAAATCAATCCAATCAAAATAGACTGGGCCAGTATCGAGCCTGAGCAGAAGGGCGGTTGCTAAGCGAACGGCGCTTAAGCGACAAAAAAGCTATCTATAAGGCATAGATCTTCAATGTCATCCACCCAGCCCGCAGTGCTTGTTCGCGCTAGCCTTGAGGCCGACGTTTTAGCCATTCAAGAGATTTATGCCCATCACGTTTTGCATGGTACGGCTTCTTTTGAGCTGACCCCGCCTACTCTTGACGACATGCGGCAACGTCGTGCGGATGTTGTCGCTAAAAATCTGCCCTATCTGGTGGCTGAACAAAATGGGGTGGTGGTGGGCTACGCTTACGTCACGCTGTATCGTTCGCGCCCAGCCTATCGGTTTACGGTTGAAGATTCGGTTTACGTGCGCGAGGGGTTGGCTGGGCAGGGTATCGGCAGCCAGTTGCTCGCTGAAATCATCAAGATTTGTACGGCAAAAGGCTATCGGCAGTTGATGGCGGTAGTGGGGGATTCGAGCCCACCCTCGGTGAGTTTGCACCAGCGCCACGGTTTTACCCTTGCCGGCACTTTTAAGGCGGTCGGCTACAAGTTTGGTGCCTGGCGCGACACGGCGATGTTGCAAAGGTCGTTAGGCGACGGGGATCAGACTGATCCGATATAATTAATATCCGGTTCATTATAATAGGCTGATCATGAATAGCCCCAGGATCACTCCAACTCCTCAGTCATTATTTGGTGACTTAGATCTGGATTTTCCTGAGCCTGAGTCGTCAGAAACATCCGCGGCTGAAGCCACCGTAGCCCCGCAGCCGATTAAAACTAAAACGCAAAAAAACCAACCGAACAAGACCCAAGCGCACAAGA
>CANCMG010000185.1 GCA_947378965.1 Alcaligenaceae bacterium
ACGGTGCTCAGGCAAACGCTGCCTGAGTCACTTCGGTGGGTTCCTGCTTCACTGAGCGGCCTGACTGCACCGACTCTCCACGGGCTAACAAGCGGTATCCCCGCTCTAAAACATTGATCGCACCGACTACGTCAGCGTGATTTTCGTAGTCACAATCGACACACAGAAATTTCGCCTGAGTCTGTCGATTGTCTTTTGATACGTGGCCGCAGGCCGGACACGTCTGGCTTGTGTGCTGCGGCGGTACGGCCAGCAACAAGCCGCCGTTCCACTGGACTTTGTAGTCGAGTTGTCGCCTGAACTCACCCCAGCCTTGGTCAAGGATAGAACGGTTTAGGCCGGATTTTTGCACTACATTTTTTCCGTGCTGCTCGCGATTGCCCTTAGAAGACCGTGACATGTTCTTGACCTGCAAATTCTCAATACATACGAGCGCGTGGTTTTGGCTGATCGTGGTACTGATCTTATGCAGGAAATCTTTTCTGGCATTCGCGATAGCGGTGTGAATCTTTTGAACTTTGGTTTTCGCCTTTTTCCAGTTATTACTGAACTTTTGTTTACGACTCATGCGGCGCTGGTAGCATGCAAGTCGTTGCTGGTGCGTCTTGAAACTATTCAGTGGGGCAATATAGCGGCCGTTACTCAGCGTAGCGAATCGGGCGATTCCGACATCGATACCAATTGCCGTTGTGGTCGATGGTAAGGGTTGTTTAATCTCCCGCTGCGTCTGAATAGAAACGAACCATTTACCGCCTGACTGGCTCACGGTGACGTTACGCACCTGACCCAGTGCCTTACGGCTGTTGCGGTAACGCAGCCAGCCAAGTTTAGGCAACAAAATACGGTTATTGCTTGGGTCTAATTGAATCTGTTTTGGCTCCGGATAGCGGAAACTGTCACCACTCCCTTTTTTCTTGAAGCGTGGAAAACCAGTACGCTTTTCAAAGAAACCCTTGAAGGCTTTTTCTAGATCTTTTAGGGCATGTTGCAACGCTTGTGAAGGTGTTTCTTTCAGCCATGCAGTCTCGGCTTCACGCTTCCAGACGGGCAGCTTTGTTGCCATCGCCACGTAGCCAATGAACTTATTGCCCGCAGCATGATTCTCTTTTTGCATTGCCAAAGCCTTGTTGTATACAAACCGACACGAGCCAGAGAATCTGCGCATAGCGCGCAGCTGGTCGCCGTTTGGCATCAATTCGTATCTGTAAGCCTGCAAACGTTTCATACCCTGAATTATATTTGCGCTACCAAGGTAAATCACCAACTCGCCTGTGTAAAAGTTGTATTTGTAAGTTACAAATTCAGTGAATCTTTGCAACAAAAACTGGTTCTTTGTAACAATATATAGTCATGATGGATTCACAAAAGAAATACTTGACGACCTACGCCCGATACTTGCCAGCGTTTGTATCAATTTCGAGTCAGAGCCTATATAGCTTGAGGAGAAAGACGATCACGTGCGCTTGTTGGTGAAGTATCCACTTTAAGTGGTCGTGTCGAAACTTGTGAATAGTCTCAAGGGTATTGCTAGCTTAATGATTCGCAAAAAGAATGACCCAATCATCCGCAAAAAGTTGTGGGGTGGGGCTTTGTGGTCGCCAAGTTACTTTGCAGGAAGCAGCTGCGGCGGCGCGCCAACTTCCGTTATTTGCAAGTATATTAAGCAACAGCAAACGCCAAACTAAATTAAAGGCCAAAGAAAGGAAGGCTTCGCCTTCCGCGCTTACATCCCCGCCCTGAACGGCGAGGTTTTACGCGCAAATCCGATAAATATTATTGATGAGCTGATCTGCAAGTACTTCGCTGGCACGCGTGTGAGGTGACCCAAAGTACATGCTATGAGACCGATCACGCCGCAAACGGTAAAAATTCAAGCCTGTTGAGCGAGACTGAGTACTATTTATGTTTTACTAAGCGCATCTCCGAAACTGCACTTGAGAGTCTGTCGCTATGGCTAACGATACTAATCAACCCTGTCACTGTGGCAGTGGTAAAAAATATAAGGCTTGTTGCCGCATCTCAGATCTTGACAAAATGCGTTCAAATGTCTTGCCTCTCCAAGCCAAACCGCATGATGGTGCAGTCTCGATAGCCATAAAATGGCTTGAAGAGCGCCATTCCACCGCTTGGTTTAATGCGTATAGCAACCTGCACCAAGAGGTTCTTTCGCCCGAAGAACTGAACAAAATGGCTAGGCTTGATGCAAAAACGTTAGGCGCCATAGAAATTAACGTTACTGAGTTTTTGCTTGCGCAGGGTGAAATCGAAATCAATGGCGACTCGGTACGTGTTTGCGACTATTTAATTGGCCCTTCAGGGCCAACGTTGACGCAAGGGCAACGCGACTGGTTACAACAACTTGGCCAACGTTCACTGAGTTTGTATGTCGCGACCGAAGTCGTTAAAGGCCAGGGGATGACGCTTTGTGATGTTCTAGACGCTGAGGCACCACCGGTCACGGTCCTTGAGCGCAGCGGCAGTCAAAACTTATCGCCCGGCACCTATTTGGGGTGTCGAGTCATGCGTGTGGGTCAACACTTTGAGTTGTCTGGCGCCACATACGGCTTTTCTATGTTGGCTGGAGAAAGCGTCATCCAGGCTTTAAAGAACGTTGCTGATGAAATAACAGATATTGCTGAGCGCATACAGGAGCAAAGTCTGCTGCTCATCGAAGACTGGTTGCAACAATATATTGCCCCCCCTCGTATGCCTGAAATTTTTGATAAAAGCTCAGGTGAGAAAATACTCATGATCACTGATCAGTACCGCGTGCTTGACCGTGCAAAGCTCGAACATCTGCTTACAAACTGTGCCGAACTTGAAGGCAATCCAAACCAGGGCTGGAGTCGCTCAAAACAATGGCCTGATGGACAAACTCGACCGAACATGCAGATCAATCCAGATTTTGCCGCGAGTACAGTCGAAGTGTTTTATGTCATTCAGAGTCATGCCGATGCAGGTCGTCCTTGGTTTGAGCACCTAGCGCAAAGCTCCGTTAGCTTTAGTCAGCGCGAAATGATCAATCCAACAGCTTTATTGAGTCAGACCGACCCAATCACGCAGCCACTCAAAACCAAAGAAACAATGAATAAAAAAACGGTGGCTAAAAAGTCATCTGCTAAAAAGCCCCAGCCCCCAATCAACTCGTTTGGTGCCATGCAGTTATCTGCCGAAGACAACGTAGCGATCGCTCAGGCAATGACCGACATCATCAGACGCACGTATACCAACTGGGCCGACGAGCCGATTCCTTTGCTCGACAACAAGTCACCGCGCCAAGCTTCACAAACCCGAGCCGGGCTTGAGCGGGTAAAAGGCTTATTACGTACCTACGAAGCAGACGAAAGGCGGCAGGCCACAGACCAAGGACGGCCTGAAATTTCATTT
>CANCMG010000186.1 GCA_947378965.1 Alcaligenaceae bacterium
ATTTCGATCACGATCGATCAATGGGGTATCCCTCATGTTCAAGCGCAAACGATTGACGACGCTTTTTTTGGGCAGGGCTATTGCGCAGCGTTGATGCGTCTTTGGCAACTTGATTTGAACCATCGACGTCAAACAGGGACGCTCGCTGAAGTATTTGGCGCAGCGTTTGTGCCGTTTGATCATGTAGCGCGTTTGCTCGCGTTTCGTGGGCCGCTTGAGCAAGAATGGAAAAAACTCGATCCGCGCGTTGAAGGGATTGCCGCGGCTTTCGTGGCAGGTATCAATGCACGGGTCGACCAAGTACTGCTGGATAGCGAGTTATTGCCCGTTGAATTTAAAACGTTGGGGATGCTGCCCGCGCTTTGGAACAAAGAGGATTTATTGCGGGCCCGCGTCGCAGCCTCGCCTAACATCCAGGGCGAAGTGCGTCGTGCGGTGTTGGCCAGTCGTGGGCAGCTAGCGGCCGATGCCTTGGCACACCCGCTCGAGCCTGCCTGGCCGCTCACGATCCCCAAAGGCTTTGACCCAGCCTCCGTTACGCGCGCAGATCTCACGCTGTTGAACTATCGCGTTGCACCGCTGCCGTTTGATAAGATCAAACACGCTGCGCACTTAGATGCCAGCGTGCTTGCTGAGATTTTTCAACCAGATATTGATTCACGTAACGGCAGTAATGCGTGGGTGATAGCACCTTCGCTGACCTCGACAGGTCGGCCGGTGCTTGCCAATGATCCGCATTTGGCCTTCAGTATCCCAAGCCCGCGTATGGTCTCTCATTTGATGGCGCCGGGTTTGAACGTGATTGGGGCAGGGCCCGTCTGGCGTCCCGGAGTACAGTTTGGTCACAACGAACGCATCGCCTTTGGTCGGACTGATTTTCAAATCGATCAAGAAGATCTTTACGTGCTTGAGGTCTCTGCAGACGGTTCGCACTACCGTGGCCCCAAGGGCGTTGAGCCGATTGAACGGGTGACCGAAGAGATTAGGGTGCGCGGGCAAGCGCCGGTGACAGTCAAACTTGCGTTCACGGCCTTAGGCCCGATCGTGTCTGAAGGCGTTAGCACCGGCATCCCCGACTCCTTAGCTGCGACTGGTGCTAGTCGCGCGGTGGTGTTGCGCGCCGCGTGGATGCAGTCGGGTGCATCGGCCAACCTTGAATATGTACCCAAAGTCTTTGCTCAAAACTGGGACGAGTTTCGTGCGGCGATTCGTCACGCCGTGTGGGGCACAAATTACATGTATGCCGACGTTGACGGCAACATCGGTTGGCAGTCGGCAGGGCGCGTGCCCGTGCGTCGCAACCACGATGGCTTGTTGCCTGTGCCTGCCGCGGGAGATTATCCGTGGGATGGTATTTTGCCACTAGATCAGATGCCTGGTGAATTCAATCCAACGCGTGGCTGGATCGCTAGCGCGAATCAAATGCCTTTTCCGGCAGACTGGCCCGTCGCAGAACGTCGCATCAGTTTTGAATGGACTGCTAACGACCGCCACAAGCGTATCGTGCAGTGCTTGTCTGCGATGACTGCGAAACATACGCAAAACGATAGTTGGGCGTTGCAGCAAGATGTGTACTCAAGTCGTGCGCGTATCTTGGTTGATTTGTTACACGCTGCACAGACTGGCAGCCCTGAGCCACTCAAGGCTTCAGTGCAATGGAGTTTTTTACACTGGGATTGTGAAATTGCTGCCACGTCGCGTGAAGCTGCGTTGTACGAATACTGGTGGGGTCTTTTGCAGCTCGAGTTGAGGCCGCTTTTGGTCCCGCCCTCTCTGTCAGACGTCATCACTGCAGTGCATCCGCATGTCTCGCTTGCCGCTCTACAACAGCCAGACGCGCGCTTTGGCGCAAATCCCACGCGTGCGCGCGATCGCCTGTTGCTCGATTGTTTGTTCAGGGCGCATCGACAGCTCAGCAAACTTGCCGTTGAAAAGGGCTGGGCAGCGCCAGGCCAAGAACTGCCCACTTGGGGGCAACTGCACGACGTCCATTTGCGGCATCCGCTTGCAGCGAAATTGCCCGCAGATTTTGCAGCGCTTGCGACAGTGAAAGGCCATGGTTCAGCAGGTGACGGGTCAACGGTATACGCGCGTTGGTGGCCAACAATCGAAAACATGAATGTGACGGGCGGTTCAAGCTTTAGGGCTGTGGTCGATGTGGGCAATTGGCCCGCAGGTGTCGCCTCTCTAGGGCCGGGGCAAGGGGGCTCTCCGGGTGATCGTCACTATCGCGACCTGTACGACTCGTGGTTAAACAATGTACCGGTGCCGCTTGCGTTTGATTCACAGCATGTCGCACGCGTGGCCGAAACTGTCTTTCAGCTTGTTCCGGTTGTGCGTTAAGCCCGCAGACGAATCTCATATAATCGCAACAAAGGGAGTGCAAAAATAAAATGAAAAAAAGACAAGCTTTGGTGCTATTACTTGCAGCAGCATTTTCTCCTTTAGCCCTTGCGGCTGACCCGGGTACTGCCTACCCAACCAAGTCAGTACGCTTGGTCGTAGGTTATCCCCCAGGAGGTGCGGGTGACATTTTTGGTCGCTTGGTGGCAAACTATCTTTCGCAAAATATGGGCCAGCAGTTTGTCGTTGAAAACCGCCCCGGCGCTGCCGGAACGATCGCAGCAGCGCAGGTCGCACGCATGCCGGCTGATGGCTATGCGTTGTACCTGGCCTCGGCTGGCGACTTTACGACAGCGCGTAGTACTTTCGGTGAGCGCTTGGCCTATAGCCCCGAACGCGATTTCACTCACCTGACGCTGCTAGTCAAAGTGCCCTTGGTGTTGGTGGCGCATCCCTCTGTGCCCGCAACGACCGTACAAGAATTTATCGCTTACGCCAAAACCATGCCTCGACAACTAAATTACGCGTCATTTGGAAATGGTTCGACCTCGCATCTTTCTGCCGAGGCCTTTAACTTGGCGACGGGCCTAGAGATTTCACACGTGGCCTATAAAGGTAGCAGCCCTGCTTTGACAGATTTGCTTGCCGGGAGGGTACAAGTCATGTTCGATACGGTATTGAGTGGATCCCGGTTTACCAAAACAGGGCAATTAAAGAGTTTCGGCGTCACCACCTTAAAGAGGGTGCCTCTGCTGTCTGATACTCCAACGTTAGACGAAAGCGGTCTCGCGGGTTTTGAAATGGCCACGTGGCTAGGCCTCGTGGCCCCTGCAGGTTTACCAAGCCCAATCACTCAAGCGCTCGCCCTAAAGCTAGACGCTTTCACAAAAGATCCAGATATTCAAAAGCAGTTAGATGCACTCGGGCTCTTGGTGGATGGTTCAGGCCCAGCGGCCTTTAGTACCTTCATTGATGAAGAATCAGCGCG
>CANCMG010000187.1 GCA_947378965.1 Alcaligenaceae bacterium
AGGCACTGGGTCAGGTGCGTAACGTCACCGTGAGCCAGTCAGGTGGCAAATGGTTCATAGCCATTCAGACTCAACGCGAGCTTGAACAACCCTTACCAACGTCTACAACGGCCATTGGTATCGATGTCGGAATCGCCCGTTTCGCTACACTGAGTGACGGCAACTATGTTGCTCCACTGAATAGTTTCAAGACGCACCAGCAACGACTTGCGCATTATCAGCGCCGCATGAGTCGTAAGCAAAAGTTCAGCAATAACTGGAAAAAAGCGAAAACCAAAGTTCAAAAGATACACACCGCTATCGCAAATGCCAGAAAAGATTTCCTGCATAAGACCAGTACCACGATCAGTCAAAACCACGCGCTCGTATGTATTGAGGATTTGCAGGTCAAGAACATGTCACAGTCCGCCAAGGGCAATCGCGAGCGGCACGGCAAGCGGGTGAAACAAAAGTCTGGCCTAAACCGTGCGATTCTCGATCAGGGCTGGGGTGAGTTCAGGCGACAACTCGACTACAAGGTCCAGTGGAACGGCGGCTTGTTGCTGGCCGTACCGCCGCAGCACACAAGCCAAACGTGTCCGGCCTGCGGCCACGTATCAAAAGACAATCGACAGACTCAGGCGAAATTTCTGTGTGTCGCTTGCGGCTACGAAAATCACGCTGACGTCGTTGGCGCGATCAATGTTTTAGAGCGGGGATACCGCTTGTTAGCCCGTGGAGAGTCGGTGCAGTCCGACCGCTCAGTGAAGCAGGAACCCACCGAAGTGACTCACGCAGCGTTTGCCTGAGCACCGTAGAAATCCCCGTCCTTTGCGCGCAAGCGGCGGTCATCGACTGAGGGCGGGGAGGATGTCAATTCAAATCCTCTTCCGATACCCGCGTCCAGGTATTATCCGGATTAAAGCGATGGGTATTTTTCGCGACTGAATTGGTCTGAGGCCCCAGATTCTTCTGGTAAACGATGCCATCCTGATTGACGATAAAACTCATGACGCCCGTCTCGCCGTATTCAACAGGCCAGGCAATCAGCGCAAAGCCTTCGGTCATGTGGCGATGTTGAATATAAGATTTTGCCCCGCCTTTGGCAGCAGGCCCTTGTGCGGTCAGGATACGATACTGATAACCATGAAACCCGCGGCGATCTAGGCCGTCGATCGACTTTGATTGGGCAAAGTATTCTCCGATCGGGCTGCGTGGTTCGTTCGCATTGGTTGGCCAGTACAGGCCGTCTTTTGTGCCTGGCGTGCTTTGTAGTTTCTGGGCGTATTGCAAGACACCGTCCCCCATGCGGTCAGCGGCTTGGTATTCGCGCTGCGCGTCACCGTAGGCGAGCATGGCTTTAATCGTGGATAGTTCATTCGCGCCGATTTGTCGAGCATCGATTTCCTCATCCGCGCGATCCATATCAAAAAACCAACCCAGGCGGTGCTTGGCCAGCGGAATCGGCAGCGTCCAACCCTTAGTGCCAACGCTGATATGCGCGAGGTCTGAGCCTTCCATGATCAGGCCATGTGCGTTATCCCATGCTGCGACAAAACGCAGATAGTCTTCTTGGGTGGGCTCAGGGATGACCTCGTTGTAGTCTTCACCCAGCATCAGGGTGATTGCATCGAGGTCTTTGGCTTTGATGGCCTTGCCGAATTGCTCCATGGCGGCTTCGGGGGTCTTAAAAACTTGTTGCAGGCGTTGAGCATGGGCTTGGGTGGCACCAAGCATTAGGCTTGCAATCAAAAATAGGGCAGAGCTAAAGCGTGAAATCATAACGTTCTCTGGATGAAGTTTTATCTTGTTTGAGGTGGATACAAAGCTGCGTTCGTGTGTTTAACGGCCGCCTATGCCACCACCTCCAGCCCGATGACCACCACCGCCAGCACCAACACCACCATTAGGACGGTTTGGGCGTTGCGCGCCACTATGATTGGCTGCAGCCTGGCTAACACGACCGCGATCGATTTGTTGCCGACCGGCATCCACTCCCTTAAAAGCATCGCGTTTAGGAGCCGCCGCCGCTTGAGGAGCTCGTTGCGGCAAATTGTCGCGCTGAACGGCGCGATTAGCGACGTCAGGTTGTCGATTGATCGCAGAAGCCTGACGATTGAACCCGGCGTCGTTTGCTCGATTGACCGTCTGAGGTGCGTGACCACGGAAATCTGCGTTTCGTGCTGCGGCAGGGGCACTGCGTTGATTGGCCGCAAAGCGTTCGCGCGAGGCATTATCGCGATAGGCGACGCTGCCGCGATGAGCAGGGTTATGCCGCCAGGTGTTGTTGTTACCGCTGTAGACGTTATTGCGGTTGATCCGATTGAAATTATTGACGTTGATGTTGACGTTGCGATTGTTCCAGTTAAAACCACCAAAAATCGCGGCTGTCGCAGCAACGCCCACACCCCAGGCTAGACCGTTGACAAACGCCTGCCCTGGGTACCAGCTCGCCACACCGGGGTAGTACATCGGCGGATAGGCAGTGTAGGGCCAAGCGCCGTAGACGACGCTCGGGTTGTAAGCCGGCACATAAATCACTGTGGGTTGAGCAGGTTCAATCACAATCGTCTGACCTTGGGTCACGACACTTTGCTGCGCGTTACTGCTCAAATTGCCGGCCCGCTGAGCTTGCATACGCAAGCGTTGGACCGAGTCCATGACATCGCCTTGTTGAGCCAGAAAGGCATCACCGAGTGTTTGCGTCCAGTCGAGTTGCTCGCTCATCATGGCCAGTACTTGCGGAAATGCGACCAACGATTGAACACTTGGATCCCAGGTCTGATCGCTGACGCGCGCCAAGGCTGCGTCGCCACCCTGGTTGCCCGAGCTTTTTGACCAACGTGTGGCTTGAACGATTTCAAGCGGGTACGTGGCGGCCATCAACACTTGAGACAATAGTGAATCAGGAAATAGGGCAACCGGTGCCAGCATCGCATCTAATTCTTGATTTGAAAAGACCGGAGCCTGCGTGGTTTGGGTAGACGTGTTCTGCGCGCTTACCGATTGGGTGATTGCCGGAGCAAAACAGGCAAACGAAGCGGCCAGACAAGTCATCGTGAAGCGAGAGAAGGCTTTCATCATTTTGCGCGTGAAACCTCGGCGTTCAGGCCGGGGAGGTAGAGCGCGGAACGCGCGAGCGTTCCTGGCTTTGGTGACTTACCTGTTGCGTCCATTTTTGCCACCTGTTGATAACCATAGCCATCGGCTCGTTGCACGACTGTGCAGCACTTATAGCTAATACCTTGAACTAAACCTGTACTTGTTTGAATATTAAAACTCCCACTGGCGCGAACCGCTACCCGACCAGCATAAGCACCAACTTTCTTACCCTTCGTGACTAC
>CANCMG010000188.1 GCA_947378965.1 Alcaligenaceae bacterium
GCCGCGTCTGCGATCAAATAGTCAGGGTCAAAGACATCAATGTCTGCGGGTGCGCCATCGGTCAAGACAATCACTACGCGTCTCTCACTCGTTTCTTGGTCTGCGGCAAATGTCGCGTGCCTCAAAGCTGCGCCCAGGCGGGTTGAATATTCAGCCCGCGCCTGAGCAACACGCGCAAATACGGTCGCTGAAAGCGGTTGATCGAACTCTAAAAATCGGTGATAACTCACTGCGTGGCGCGTGTTCGAACTAAAACCATGAATCGCGACACGATCGTGACGTGCACGAGCCGCGCAGGCCAGATCAAGTGCTGCCTTTTTTTGTAACGCAAGAATTGAACTCTGAGCGCTGCCTACCGTATCCGCTGTCGAAGCAGACAGATCCATCAGCAGCAATAGGCTTAAGGTGCTGGCGCGCAGGCGAGGGGTCAGAAAGACGCGGGGGTCTGTGCCACCCTCTCGTCGCTGCGAGGCTCGATAGTCGATCAGGGCATCCATATCAAGCTCATGACCTTGCCACTGTCGTCGTTGCGTCTGAGCCCGCTCGGCGGCCGACAGCCTTAAGTTCAGACGCTTTGGCTGAAAGCCCTCAGTTGGGGGGCCAGCCTCTTCTTCATCATCCTTTGGATAGGCGGCATCTTCGATGACCGTACACCAGTTCTCACGAAGTACGCAAGCGCGCTGATTCCATTCTGGGTATAGAAATATTGAGCGCCTGCCGACCAAGGCGGCTGCCTCTGAGCCTTGAGCCGCACAAGCAGAGGTGCCCACTGAATGATGTTGCGTTGAATCTAAACCTGCGGCGTCACTCGGCTCTGGCGGCGGCTGGTTTGATTTATTCTGCTTACGCGGTGCAACACGTGGCTGGGCGGCAATACCCTGCTTAAGTTCTGACTGCGAACCTGTTTGCTCAAAATTCCAAAGGTAAGAATGATCATCGTGATACGCCAGAGGCACGATATATTGCTGCGGATTGAACTGTACGCGCATCTGCCCAAGATCATTGGCCATGATCGACGCAATGCGACGAAAGCCATCATAGTCCTCAAGCCCATACTGCTTTTCATGCGCGAAAAAAAGTGTAGTTGCCTTATTCACCCAATAGGGCTCTTGCCCAGTTAAGCCCTGCACTAGCGCAGTCGTGAGCTCCTCAATTAAGGACGAGAAATAACCCGAAGCACTTTGCCTGTGCGATTGAGTACTGCGCATAAACCAGGACAGAATCCCGGGATACTTGGCACACAATAAGCGATCGACTCGCGCATCTTCAAAAGCAGACACAACAGCCACGCCCATTGGTTTTAATCCCTTGGTTGAGCGACCCGCTTGACTATGCAACACATGCGCCGCTGCGTGGGCCACGCGCGCGAGTTGAAGCGTATCGTTCTCGCAGCCAGCTTGCGCACGGGGAGTAAAGCTGGGCAGCCAGACGTGCGTTGCAGTCAACACCGTTCGAGCTTGAGGCAAACCTAGGTCAGGGCGTTGTGAGTCAGAGGGCGCCGTGATTTCGATTGCAATACTTTTTTGCGCCAAAGCACAAAGCACGAGCCGTAACGAACCCACTGTTTGATCAGCAATGTGGTTAATCATCCAAGCTGCGCATCGACCAACGCCCGCACAGCCCGCAACACGTCAAGGTCATCGCTTAAAGGGTTGACCAAAGCCAACTCACAGCTGGCACGCACCGACGCGCCTTGTTGAATCAACGTTGCCGCGTGACTCAACATCCGGGTTGATATACCTTCGGCCAACCCACGCCGCGTCAATGCCCGCGATTGCTGCGCGATACTGACCAGTTTCTGAGCGATTGCCTCAGACAATCCAGTCTCGCGACAAAGGATCTTAAGCTCTTGCGTAGGATCAGGATAATCAAAGGTCAAGGCAACAAAGCGTTGCCGGGTTGAGGGCTTCATGTCTTTGCTCAACCCCTGATAGCCGGGGTTGTAAGACATCACCAGCTGAAAATCTGGATGGGCCCGCAATAGTTCGCCCTTTTTATCGAGGGGCAACACTCGCCGCGAGTCGGTTAGGGGATGAATAACAACCGTCGTATCTTGACGTGCCTCAACGAGTTCGTCGAGATAGCAAATTGCGCCATGACGCGCGGCAAGCGTCAGCGGCCCGTCTTGCCAAAACGTGCCACGCGCATCGAGCAAATACCGACCCATCAGATCTGACGCCACCATGTCTTCGTGACAGGCAACCGTAACCAAAGGGCGCCCCAGCCGATACGCCATAAATTCGACAAAACGGCTTTTGCCACAACCGGTCGGCCCTTTCAACATCATGGGCAGCTTCTGCGCATAGGCCAACCCAAACAGCGCGACCTCATCACCCGATGCCTCGTAAAAAGGCTCTTTCGTGATGCGGTATTCAGCTAGCACGTCCACGGGTCACATCCAGCTCGCATGGCTTAGCGATGCTCAGTCGGCGTATTGGGGATTCCTTCAATCGGGCACTCTGGCGTGCCGACCGTCGTTCGAGTAAACGACTCAACCATTTTACGTGTCCCTTCAGGGTCGCTAATCCACTTCCCGTAAAACTCGTAGGGGCACGCAGCCACGCCATTGACCTCTTCACCTGAATTGATCTTGCCGGTATAGCCGCGGTGTACCAACTTGAACAGATGGTTTTGCGACTGACCATTTTTACGAAAATCACGAATCAAGCTGACTGATAGTTCAGCGTAGTTCACACCCATCTCTTCGGTGCCACACTCGCCAAGCGTGCGTCCATCAAATCCGACGATCGCTGAATGACCGAAGTACGAGTACACACCGTCAAAGCCCGTTGCATTGGCAACAGCCACATAAGTATTGTTCATCCAGGCCATACACTTGGCTACCATCACCTGTTGCTCTTTTGACGGATACATATAGCCCTGGCAGCGCACGATCAGTTCTGCACCACGCATCGCACAGTCACGCCAGATTTCGGGGTAATTGCCATCATCACAAATGATCAGGCTAATTTTTAATCCCTTAGGGCCTTCAGACACATAGGTGCAGTCGCCAGGGTACCAGCCCTCAATCGGCGTCCAAGGCATGATCTTGCGATACTTCTGCACAATCTCACCCAGATTATTCATGAGGATTA
>CANCMG010000189.1 GCA_947378965.1 Alcaligenaceae bacterium
GGGTAGCAACCCTTGGTAAAACTCACACCCTCGATTAAATCAAGGTTCAGTGTCTGCGGGATTAGAAGGTCTTGGGTCAAAGCTTCGATCCAAGGCAGGCCTGCTGCAATATCCTGAGAATGCCACTGCGCTGAGGTGCCCAGCACAGGGGGCAGGTTCAAGCGTTGACATGCCGTTGTGTGGGCATCACTCGCAAGCCACCACCAGCGCAAGTTTGCCCGATCAGTGTGCTGTTGGGCGGTGGGGGCACAGATCCAAAGCCCTGTGCGTGTGGCGGCGACTTGCCAGGGTGTTTGTGGCAGCGCATGCCCCAAATCTTCACTGAAGACGCCCACTTCAGAGGCCGCAACTGACACACCCACCACGCTGTAAACGCTAGGGGCGAGTTTGACCTTGGCACGGAGCACAAACATGCCCAGGCGTTTAAGCACTGGCGCTAAAATGTCTTGTCGCATCAAGCCGATCAGACCGGCGTCAGGGCTCTCGGGCAGCGCGGCAAAGATCATCGTTGCCAGCAGCCGCCCTTGGGCAGTGCAGTAGCCGGCGAGCTTAGCGTGCTCAGTTCCCAAGTTTAAGATGTCGTTGGTAATTTGACCTTGCACAAACGACAACGTGTCAGCGCCGGTCACTTCAAACACAGCCAGGTCATCTAAGGGGTAAATCATCAAGCCCTCGGGCCGAGCCGTGGCCTTGGGTGTAAGCGGTTGGGTCAATATCGGGTGCATAAGTCTCAATCATTGGTTTCTGAATCGCCGAGATACATATTAAACTGTCAAACCTATGAGTGCCTTGAATAAACTTCTGCTTTATCTGGTTTTGCCCCTGATCCTGTTGGTTGGGGGCACAGCTGCAACCGTATACCTTTGGGTGAATGGGCCGTTAGTGTTACCGACTGAGCGGGTCGATATCTTGGTACCACCGGGGTCAACGCCCTCAAGTATTGCGCAGTTAATCAATCAAGCGGGTGTGCCGTTAAATGTACAGGGCTTTGTTGCACTGGCTCGGTTGGGTGAACTCGATACCAAAATCAAAGCCGGAGGCTACCAAATTGTTCGAGGAGACAGCCCTTGGGCTGTGTTGCGTCGTATGGCAATGGGCGATGTCACCGCTCGGCAAATTACCTTTGTTGAAGGCTGGAACCTGCGCCAAATTCGGGCCGCTCTTGCGAATCACCCTGATATCAAACAAACGCTTGCCCAAGTGAGTGATGCCGATTTGCTTAAGCGCGTGAATACTCTTGGCCAAGCCACCTCCTTAGAAGGTTTATTTTTTCCGGATACATATATATTTTCGATCGGTACGACCGATGGCGATTTGCTTGAGCGAGCAGCTCGCACTCAGCAAAAAATCTTAGATCGAGCCTGGGCTGCTCGCGCGCCGAACAGCGTATTAAAAAACCCTTACGAAGCCCTGATCTTGGCCTCGATCATTGAGAAAGAAACGGGCCAAGCGGCCGATCGGGCCCGCATTGCTGGTGTATTTAGCAATCGCCTGCGTACCAACATGCTCTTGCAAACGGATCCGACAGTCATTTATGGTCTGGGTGAAGGCTACTCCGGCAAATTGCGCAAGCAAGACCTCTTGAATGACACGCCTTACAACACGTATACCCGCCTTGGGTTGCCACCTGGTCCAATTGCAAGCAGCGGACGTGCCGCTCTGACTGCGGCGCTTAACCCCGAAAAGCACAATTATTTGTACTTTGTGTCGAAAGGCGACGGTAGCAGCGCCTTTGCGGTGACATTGCCTGAGCACAACAAAAACGTGGCAACCTACATTTTGGGTCGAAAGCCATGAATACTCTGCAACGCGGGCTATTTCTCACCCTAGAGGGTGTCGACGGCGCGGGTAAAAGCACTCACGTGCAATGGCTGGTAGATCAGCTCTCAGAGCGTGGCGTGCAAGTCGTGTGTACCCGTGAACCTGGTGGTACTGCGCTTGGCGAAAAGCTTCGGGCGCTGTTATTGCACGAACCCATGAGTCTTGAGTGCGAAACTTTATTAATGTTTGCTGCCCGAGCCGAACACCTTCAGGCAATCATCGAGCCAGCGCTGCACGCGGGTCAGTGGGTGGTGTGTGATCGGTTTACCGACGCCACCTTTGCGTATCAGGGCGGGGGCCGCGAGCTTGGCATCGAGCGCATTGCGGCCCTTGAACGCTGGGTTCATCCAGGGCTGCAGCCCGATTGCACCTGGCTGTTTGATGTTCCTCTGGCAGTCGCGCGCGAACGGCTCGACCGCACGCGTGAGCAAGATCGCTTTGAACAAGAGGTTGGTGCCTTTTTTGAACGCACACGTGCAGTCTATCTGGCGCGTGCCCAGCACGAGCCCAAGCGCATACAGACGGTCGACGCGACGCAGTCGATTGAGCAGATTCGCACACAGATATCGCTACAACTCGATCAGCTCGTCATGCAACGGCGCCTCACATGAGCGCGGCTCAATTCTTTCCGTGGCAAGTTGACGTCGCGCAACAATGGCTTTCGCAGCGCGAGCGTTTTGCGCATGCCTGGTTGGTGCATGGGCTAGCGGGTATCGGTAAGCGAGAGTTTGTGTTTGCAGCCGCTGCCGCACTGATGTGCGAGTCGCCGGTTAACGGACTCGCCTGCGGCCAGTGCTTGGCCTGCGGCTGGGTGGCCAAAGGCAATCATCCCGACCTCAAACGCATTCGACCCGAAACGCTTGCACTCGAAGAGGGTGCCGAGCAAGACGATGAAGAGGGTAGCGAAAGCGCCCCCTTAGCCGAGGCTACCGGCTCTTCTAAGCGCGCGCCGTCTAAAGATATCCGCGTCGAGCAGATTCGCAGCCTTGCGCCTTGGTTCAATAACGCCACGCATCGCTCTGGTTTCCGAGTGGCTCTGATCTATCCTGCTGAAGCGCTGACACATATCTCGGGCAATGCGCTGTTAAAGGTGCTCGAAGAACCGCCTCCAGCAACGATTTTTCTGTTGGTGGCTGATGCGCCTGATCGTTTGCTGCCAACGCTTTTGTCGCGCTGCCGACGTCTGCCGTTGGCCACGCCCTCTGCCGAGATTGCACAAGCGTGGTTGGCTGAACAA